>JAOPZF010000010.1 GCA_025964255.1 Solirubrobacterales bacterium
CAGCGCCTCTGCATGGTCCCCGACGGCGACCTCTTCAAATCGCTGCACAGCGGTAAGGCGGAGATCGTCACCGACCGGATCGAGCGCTTCACCCCGTCCGGGATCAAGCTCGAGTCGGGGAAGGAGCTGGAGGCCGACGTGGTCGTCACCGCGACCGGGCTGAACCTCCTCTTCCTCGGCGGGATGAGGATCGAGGTCGACGGCGAGGAGCTCGACCAGTCGCGAGCGATCGCCTACAAGGGGATGATGCTCTCCGATGTGCCGAACCTCGCCTTCACGATCGGGTACACCAACGCCTCGTGGACGCTGAAGGCCGACCTCGTCGCCGAATACGCCTGCCGGCTCCTGAACCACATGGACGCCAACGGCTACGACATCTGCGTGCCGCACCTGGACGACCCGAGCGTCGCCCCGGAGCCGATCCTCGACTTCACCTCGGGGTACGTCCAGCGCTCGGTGGCGGACCTGCCGAAGCAGGGATCGAAGGAGCCGTGGAAGCTGCGTCAGAACTACGCGGTCGACCTGCGCAAGCTGCGCTACGGCTCGCTCGAGGACGGCGCCATGCAGTTCAAGCGGAAGGTCCCCGCGCCCGAGCGGGTCGTCGCCTAGCGCTCCTCGTCGCTTTCGCTTTCCTGGTCTTCGCCGCGCCCGCGGCCGCGCATCCCTGGATCGGCGTCCGCGGCGCGCACCTCGTCGACCGGTCCGGCAAGACGGTCCGCCTGCTCGGCGTGAATCGCTCGGGGACCGAGTACTCCTGCCAGCAGGGGTACGGGTTCTTCGACGGACCGAGCGACGCCGCCTCGATCGAGGCGATGAAGTCGTGGCACATCGACGCCGTCCGCGTGCCGCTCAACGAGACCTGCTGGCTCGGCATCGACGGGATCGATCCCAGGCTCGGCGGCGACTTCTACCGGCGGACGATCCGCGCCTGGGTCACTCGGCTCGAGAACGCCGGCCTCTACGTGATCCTCGACCTCCACTGGGCCGCCCCCGGCGGCCGGCAGGCGACCGGGATCATCCCGATGCCGGACGCCGACCACGCCCCCGACTTCTGGCGCTCGGTCGCCGCCGAATACCGCGACGACCACGCGGTCCTCTTCGACCTCTACAACGAGCCGCACGAAGTGGGGTGGGGGTGCTGGGAGCATGGCTGTGTCATCCACGACCCGCGTGTCGGCACCTACCGCGCCGCCGGGATGGCCGAACTGGTCGAAGCGGTGCGCTCGACCGGCGCCCGCACCCCGGTGATGCTCGGTGGCACCGAGTGGGCGCGGAACGACGGCGGCTGGCTCGCCCACCTGCCGCCCGATCCGGCCGACGCCGAGGTCGCCTCCAACCACACCTACAACTTCGCCGCCTGCTTCGGGTCCTGCCGGACCGCGCTCGCGAAGATCGCCAAGTCCCACCCGGTGGTGACCGGCGAGCTGGGGGAGGGCGACTGCCGCGACACCTACATCGACCCATATATGGACTGGGCCGACGCTCACGGGATCTCGTATCTCGCCTGGGCGTGGGACACCCACGGAGGTTGGACCTGCCAGTCCGGCCCGTCGCTGATCACCGCCTACGACGGCACCCCGACCGCCTTCGGCCGCGGTTTCCGCGAACACCTGCGCCGGCTCGCGGTGCCGGCGGGATAACCTAGGGCGCATGGACGACCAGCAAGTACTCGACCGCATCGACAAGCTCGTCAAGGAAGAGGAGGACCTCCTCCATCGGCACGAGGGCGAGGGCCTCGGTGACGACGAGCACGCCCGCCTCGAAGAGCTCAAAATCCAGCTCGACAAGACCTGGGACTACCTGCGCCAGCGCCGTTCGCTGCGTGAGGCCGGGGACGACCCGGACCAGGCGTCAGAACGCGACGGCGGCACGGTCGAGGACTACGGCACCGTCACGCCGTACGACGACACCGACGGCGACGCGCCCGAATAGGTAGGTGATGCGGGGTAGGTGAGGCGGGGCCGCGCCGCGCCCCCCCCGCTCAGAGGTCCCAGCCGAAGTAGACCTCGGCGCGCGTCTGCGCGTCGCCGTCGAACGTGAGCACCTCGGTATTGCGGAAGCGGCTGCCGTCGGCGCGGGTCGCCTCGTAGGTGACGACGACCTCGTCGCCGTCCTCGATCAGCCGGACGAACTCGAACTTCTCGACGTTCCCGGCGCCGGGCCAGCAGCGCTTGAAGTAGCCGGCGCGATCGAGCCCCTGCGGGTCGGCGGGGCTGGTGAAGGAGAATTCGGGGGCGATCAGCGCCTCGATCGCCTCGCGGTCGGCGGCGGCGAAGGCGCGGTAGACGTCCTTGGCCAGCTCAATCCTGTCTTTTGGCATCGGATTCGTCCTTTTCTCGTACTCGATAGTCAGTAGTTATGCGGATTTATGGGGTAGGAATACGGGATGTCGATTAATCGTCCGGCAGTGAGACGGTCCCCTGATCCGCGGTCCCCACACCTGGTGAGACGGCGCCCGGGCCGGATCCTCATCGGTCTGCTGGCGATGACCGCCGGGACGGCGGCGCTGATCCCGGCGATCTCGAGCGCCGGCGCGCCGCATGGCACCCACAAGCTCGTCTTCAAGATC
Source organism: Solirubrobacterales bacterium (assembly GCA_025964255.1). Lineage (GTDB taxonomy): Bacteria > Actinomycetota > Thermoleophilia > Solirubrobacterales > 70-9 > VAYN01. The sequence continues at coordinate 2,570 of JAOPZF010000010.1, forward strand.
GACGGCCGGGCGCGCCAGAACGTGGTCGGCGCCGGTGGCATCGTGGTCACGGCGGAGTGTCCGGCCGAGGCCTGCACGGTGGTCGCCTCTGCGAAGGGCGAGAGCCTGCCGGTCAGCACCGGCAACGAGCGCGCGCGGGTCACGGCCGGCGGGTCCGCGCGGATCATGCTCCCGTTCAGCGCCAAGGACGAGGCGAAGCTGCAGGCCGCGCTCGCCGCGGGGAAGAAGCCGGCCCTGACCGTGACCGCGATGGCCCGTGACGGCTATGGCGCCAAGGTGCCGCTCGAACTGACCGTGACCGCGCTGCGGGGCTGACGCCGGCGTCTACGGCGTCGGCGGATGGAGCGCGCCGACCATGGTGGCCGTAAGATGCCCGGATTCCGGCGGGATGATGAAGTTGGTGCCTTCGACGGCGGTTCCGCAGATGACGTAGACGTTGCCGGGTTCGGCGGCCACGGCGGTCCCCATGCCGGCCAGCGAGGCGAAGTCGCCCGTCGTGACGTTGGTGGAGAACGGCGCCGCCGTCCCGACCGTGATCTCCGAGCCTCCAGCGACGAACTGGCATTCCGCGATCGCCGGTACGACGACTCCCTCAAGGCTAAAGGCGGCTTGCAGGACGTATTCGCCCGCCGGGACGTTCGTCACTTCGAGCACCACCTTCGCGTCGTGGCCGACCTGGATGGCCCCCGGTTCGCTGACGTCGAAGTAGGCGTCGCTTGGCCCCGTGGGTCCCGGTTTGCCTTCCTCTCCCTGTTTGCCTTCGGACCCAGGCTGACCTTCCAGTCCCGGCGAACCTTCTGGTCCGGGATCGCCTTCAGGGCCAGGCGGCCCTTCCAGCCCGCGCTGGCCCGTGTCGCCCTTTTCTCCGTGTTCGCCGATCGGACCCCGTTCGCCCCGTTCTCCGCGAAGGCCGGTTTCGCCCGGTTCGCCGCGAGAGCCGGTCGCTCCGGTAGCCCCGGTCGCGCCACGGATCCCCTGCGGTCCAGTCGCTCCCGCCGCACCGTTTTCGCCCCGCTGACCTTCGTTGCCCCGCGGCCCTAGCGCCCCTTGGGCTCCCGCTTCCCCGCGTGCCCCGGTGAAGCCCTTTTTGGCCTGATCGCTCAGCTTCGCCGGAGTCACCGCGCCCTTCGCCAGCTGCGCCGAGCCGACGCTTTCCTTCGGCAACTGCGTCGCCGCCCAAGCCCCGCCCGCGAGAGCAAAGAACAACGCCAAAGTGGCGACGACGTTCGAATAGGTCGGGCGGAAACGAAAGCGCTTCAAGACTTCTCCGTTCGGGGCATGGTTTGGATCTCCTCGGTAATCGGCCGCAGCCCTCCAGGACTGAAGCAACATCGACCGACCGTCCACGCCCGCGACCCACCCCCGACCACCCGTGACGCTCTAAGCTGTCCCGCGCCCATCCGGCCGCCCTCGTCTCGAGCCGCGACCGCGATGAGCCTTTTGGCGCCCTGGCGGAGTGGTTACGCAGCGGCCTGCAAAGCCGTTTACACCGGTTCGATTCCGGTGGGCGCCTTTTTGAGCTGAGCAGGGATTTTGGCTCTAGAGCGCCGTTTGCGGTCCCAGTTTCGGCGGCGTCGCTGTCCGGTTGAGTCCGGCTGAAACCGGCTGTTTTCGTGTGGGACTGGCGCACGACTGGCGCACGAGGCGCGACGAAAGGATCGACCTTGGGCTGTCTTTCCGCAGCCAAGCGGCATGGCTCGACGTACACTGCGCCTATCGCCAGTCGTGACCTCAGTGCCGATGAGCAGGCCGTTGCCGCGACGTTGATGGTGTCCCGAAGTTTCGATGAACCCGTCTTCGAGAAGCTCACTCTCCGTCAGATTTCTGCTCGCACGGGGCTCACCGAGGAGCGCTCCGAGCGCGCACTCGTAAAGTTCGAAGAACTCGACCTGATCCGACGAGGCACCGACGCTCAGACCCGGGAGGAGTTCTTTTCGGCCGTCCAACCCGAGGTGCAAGGCGTGGGACTTCGCCTGCCTTGAGGCACCCGGGCGGCGAGGCCCGAGAAGGCGGCTCCCGCGCAGTAGGTTGGCGGTGATGGAGGAAACGCGGAGGCAAGGGGCCCTGACGAGGGAGCCCTGGATTCTCACGACCCTCGTCCTCGCTTGGGTCGTCGCCATCGCCGCTCTCTCGTCCGCGGCGTTCGTGCACAACGCCTGCTTCGGACGGTTCGGTGCCGAACCGCCGGAAAGCGGGCCGCTGGCCAGCTACTGCAACGCGATCAACCCGACGCACCCATGGATCTCTCTCACGATCCCCCCGGTTCTGCTGATGCTCGTCGGGGGTTACCTGCTCCGTCGGCACGGCTGGATGGCGCTCTTGCTCGCCACGGCGCTTTGCGTCCTCGTGATCGCCGACGCCATCGTGGCGACCCACCTCCACTACGGCTACTTCGGGGCGTAGCGCCGTGGCCCCAGTTCCGAGGGCGCAGATGCCTCGTGGTTCGGGCCGAGGGGTCGCCGCCGTTCAGGTGACCGGAATGGTCCCGCAGACGGACGGTCCCAATTCACCTTCGGCGTAGATTTCGCAACCGACCTGCATGCCAGCCTTGTTGTAGAGCCAGTATTCGGTCACGTATGCGCCGCCGGGGTAGAACTGAATGAAGTAGCGGAAGCCCCGCATCCAGATGAACTGATGTCGGAGGCTTACTGGCGGTAGGACGGGATGGACTTCGAGCGAGCTGCCGTCGCTCATCTTCATCTTGATCGTCGTCACTTCCGGCCCTGCGTAGCCGAACGCGGCGCTTTCGGGTGCGCCCCCGGAGAGCAGGCCGGTATAGCCGTCCGCCTCCCGCTCCATGTGCTCGTGGCTTCCGATGGGGATTTCCTGGCCCGAACCCCATCCGTAGCCATTGGAGAACTTGAAATTGATGTCGAACCGCCACAGATGCCGACGACGGTTTGGACGGACGCCCGCCGTCGCGCTCCAGCGTTCGCCTTGCGGGCTGATCCCGTGAGCGAAGAGTGCCGTCCCGGACTTCGCGTCGGACGCTCGGGCGCCGGTCGGTACGGCGAGGGCGGCGAAAGCGGTTAACAGAAGGGCGATTCGACGCATTTACAGAGTTTATTGGCGGCTTGTCGAGCGTCAGCAGGGAATCGTCCAGATGGAGCGCCAGCGATTAGGCTGCCCCGGTGTCGCCCGATCCCAAGAAGAAGGCGCTTGGTGATGCGCGCAAGGCGCAGGCCGACTTCGAGAAGACGCAGCGGGAGCTAGACGAGCGGGCGAAGGCGCGACGCGAGAGCTTCGAGCGCGCGAAGATCGCCGGGGCAACCTTGCGCGAGATCGGTGAGGCCGTCGGCCTCCACCACACCAGGGTCGGTCAGGTGATCAGGGGCGAGTAGCTTTGCCGACTCCTTGGAGAGGACCCTCTCCAAAGGTGTTAGCCTTTTGCTTGACAACGAGAACGGCGACCCGACGCGGTGCAACGCGAGCGGGCCGCCTGACCACGAGGAAAGGCTGGCTTCCCTTATGGCTGGAAAGAACCCTAGGGTCGGCGCGCGTGTCGTGCCGTTCGACCTTCCCGACACTCAGGTCGCGATCCTTCGCGACGACCTCCTGAGCTGGCTCCACGGGATAGATCAGGATCTGAGGATCCCCGACCGCCTGCGCGATCCCGCGGCCACGGTTCGCGAGGGCGAGGCTTTCAGGCGGCTTTTGTCCGCCATCTCCGCCGGCGAGGTCGACCTTCCCGACGAGCAGGCTCAACAGGCGTTGGAGCGAGCCGCCCGCGCTTACGACCGTGCGAGCGGCTATTCGGAAACCGTGGTCGTGCACGATGCCCATCGAGCGCTGCTCGGAGTCCTCGATCCGGAGGGCGGGCGATGACGGCGCCGAGGGACGGGATCGCACCGGTGGTCGTCTGCGATAGCGACGATGACACCCTGATCGTGTTGGGCGATCGCCTGACTGCCGCCGGCTACGGCGTCCTGCCGGCGAGCGGGGCTGGCGAGGTGGGCCGCCTCTGTCGCTACAACCAGCCCGGCCTGCTGCTTCTCGGAGCGGGGCTCCCTGTCGACGCCGCGTCGGAGGTCATCGGGGTCATCCGCGAGGGACAGGAAGGCGAGGGCCGGCATGACCCCGGCCTGCCGATCATCGCCCTCGGCGGACGTGATGGCGAAGATCGGCGCCGTCTTACCGATCTCGGCGCCGACGAATACCTCCCCGGTCCCGTCCGCCTCGACGAGTTGATGGTGCGGATCGGGACCACCCTTCGCCGTCGCCACAACCGCCGGGAGGAACCGATCAAGGCCGGCGAGATCGTCGTCGACCCGGGCCGACGAGTCGTGCTGGTGGGCGAGCGCGAAGTCCGCCTGGCGAAGAAGGAGTTCCTTCTCCTCTGCGTCCTGGCCGGCGACCCGACCCGTGTGTTCAGCAGGGAGGAGCTGCTCAACGACGTCTGGGGCCCCGGTACCCACATCAGCCGCACGCGTTCTCTGGATTCTCATATCAGTCGACTGCGGGTGAAACTGGATGAGGAGGGTCACCGCTACGTCATCAACTGCTGGGGCGTCGGCTACAGCCTGTTCTCCGGCCGTGGACGGGGCCTCCGATGAGCGGGCGGAAGGTGGTCGACTGCGGGCTCAGCAAAGCGCAACGGAGGGTCGTCCTCAAATGGGCCACCATCTGGCTGATCGACAAGACGACGGACCTTGAGCTGACGTCGCGCCGGAAGGATCCAGCTCGGTCGATCGAAGAAGTGGCGGCGCTGGGTCGACTGGTCCGCGGGCTCGAAGACGGCGAGGTCGAGGTGCCCGACAAGGTCCTGGGGGAACTGGTCGCGCGGCGGACCGACGAAACCGAACGGCTCGACGAGTTGCGGAGGGCGAAGGAGGAATACGAGAAGGAGAAGGAGGAGCACAAGGCCTGGGTCAAGCTCCTCGGGGTCATCGTCGGTCACCAGGGGGCTTCAGGTGAGTGAGGTAGCCCGACCTCACGCCGCCGGCCCGTCCCGGCGCTTCGCCTCGAACCTGCGCCGTCTACGCGCCGCCGCCGACCTCTCCCAGGAGGGCTTGGCGTTCCGCGCCGGCATGCACAGGACGCAGATAAGCCTCCTCGAGAGCGGCGAGCGGATGCCGAGGGTCGAGACGCTGATCAAACTCGCCGCCGGTGTCGGCGCCACCCCCAACGATCTTCTTGAAGGGATCGACTGGGATCCGGTCACCGTGGTTTCCGGTGGGCTCGTCATCACCCCGAGGGCCGGCGAGGAGGCCGACGATGAGTGAAGTGGGACGGAGCCGCACCGGGGATCCCTGCCGCGATCAGAGGACCGACGTCGCGGCGCGGTTCGGTGAGAACCTGCGCCGCATCCGCCTGATCGAACGCCTCTCCCAGGAACAGATGGCGCAGCGGGCATCGCTCCACCGGACCGAGATCGGCCTACTGGAATCCGGCAAGCGGGTCTGCCGGATCGACACGCTGATCCAGTTGGCCGGGGCGGTAGCGGTCCCGCCGGAAGAATTCATCGAGGGAATCATCTGGGTCCCCAATCCAGAGACGAAAGGGGCCTTCAGCTTCTACTCCAGACCCTTCAGCCAGAGAAGAACTTGAGGCGAGCCAAGGCCAACGGAACTCGAAAATGACCAGGGCGAGGACCCCATCACCCGTAGCCCAAGCCAGAGATCAGCGAGCCCAGCCAGACCCAACAGCAGAACCCCTCACGCACTATCACCGGGTGGCTGGAGCTGCTCTGGCGCGGAGCGATTGCCGGTTGTTATTTGGCGTCGAGAATGCTTCGTCCCGATTTGACACCAGCTGTGGATAGGGTTCTCCCACCAGTGAAAGGGGGTGCCCTTGAGCGGATCTGGAGAAGGCTCTCCTCGGCGGCCATTTGCGAACGACAAAAACGAGCTTGATTTCGCCCGGTTGCGCCGGCCCGGTGTTACCTACATCAGCAAGGCGTTCCCGCTTGGCCTCAAGCTCTCGCGGGATCATGGGCACCCGGCTCGAAACATCCGCAAGGTGTTCGATGAGCCAGGCTCGGCCGGACCCGCCGCACACGTCGAACTGACGGAGGAGATCATCATGACGACGCCTGGAGGACGAAAGCAGGTCCACCTTCAGATAGCGCGGGAATCAGGAAGCGTTCGTGAACTTTCGATTCACAGGGTGCCAGCCCCCGGATACTCGGGGACGCTCGAAGGGCTCCTACGGTTGGACCGGGACGGCGCCCGCCAGTTGATCAACCTGATCAAGGGGCTGGACCACATTCCCATCGATGGGGATCCGGAACGGGTTGCGGTCGATGATGAACTTCTCCATCAGGTGTTCTCTGACCCTGATGCCGTGAGAGCGCTCTATCGGAAAGATCCAGCCGAGTTCCGTCGATTGATCGAGGCGGACGCAAATGCCGAGGATCTCGTGGCAATTGCGCATCGAAAGAAGGTGGTAGAGGGATTTCGGCGACTGCTTGAGGATGGAGCCCATTTTGATTCCGAGGCAGATCGCCACGGTGGCCCTGAGCACGTCTGGCAGAACTTGCTGGAGCGCAATCCCTGGATTCTTGGGGCGACCCTGGCAGGGCAGCTCATGACCAGGTACGACGAGGCGAAATTGGAGCAAGCCGTTGTCGGCCCGTCGATCGTGGGCGCCGGACGCAGAACTGATGCTTTGCTAAGGACGAACGGCGCTATTCGGTCCCTGGTCATGGCTGAGATCAAGCACCACCGGACGCCTCTGCTCAGCGACAGACCGTACCGGCGGGAAGTGTGGGGGGCATCGTCCGAGCTTTCAGGCGGCATCGCTCAGATGCAGCAGACGGTCCATCAGGCTCGCCAATTCATTGGTGATCAGCTTCCCGAACGCGACGAGGCCGGCGTGGAGACTGGGGAGGTGGCGCGGCTCGTGAGGCCTCGTTCGTTCCTCATAATCGGGGATCTCCGGCAATTCACCGGCCAGAATGGCGGCGTACACACGGCCAAACATCGCTCGTTTGAGCTGAACCGACGCAACCTCCACGAACCCGAGGTCATCACCTTTGACGAGTTGCTCGCGCGCGCCGAGTGGCACGTCTCTGTGGACTGTCCGTAGCTCCTGTTTCCTCTTGGTGCCTGACCGCACATTGCCCTCCGGCTTGGTAGCTCGGCGGATACGGTCCGAGATCTGACTTGACAACCAGGGCGTGGAATCCCCCCACGACCCGATACAAACCCCGCCCTCGCCGGCCGTCAGTGGTGTGCCACACGCCCGCGACGGATCCCGACCCCCCCACGGACATCCCCGGTGATGGTCTCCATCGGGAAGCTCGGCGCCGGCCAGGAGCGCTACTACACCGAACGGGTCGCCGAAGGCGCCGAGGACTACTACTCCGGTCGCGGTGAGGCCGAGGGCTACTGGCTCGGCGATGCATCACGTGACCTCGGGCTCGACGGCAAGGTCCACCCCGAGGGCCTGACCGCGATGCTGACCGGCCGCCACCCGGCGACCGGCGATCCGCTCGGCCTGCGCCACGTCGCCGGCCGCGGTCCTGTCCCCGGCTTCGACCTCACCTTCTCGGCGCCGAAGTCGGTCTCGCTCACCTGGGCGCTCGGCGGCGAGGGGGCCGGCGCCGAGGTCGCCGCCGCCCACCGCGCGTCGGTCGCCGCCGCGCTCGACTACATGCAGCGCCAGGCCTGCTGGACCCGCCGCGGCCACGGCGGCCACGAATTCGTCAGGGGCAACGGCTTCCTCGCCGCCGCCTACCTCCACCGCTCCTCCCGGGCCGGCGACCCCCAGCTCCACACCCACGTCCTCGTCGCCAACGCGACCCGAGGGCCGGACGGCCGCTGGACGCGCCTCTACCACCCGGCGATCTACGACCACGCGAAGACCGCCGGCTACATCTACGAGGCGAACCTTCGCCACGAGCTGACCCGCCGTCTGGGCGTCCGCTGGCAGGAGGTCGCCAACGGCATCGCCGAGATCGACGGCTTCGACCCCGACCACCTCCGCGCCTTCTCCACCCGGCGGGCGGAGATCCTCGCCGCCACCGCGTCCGATGCCTCCGCCCGCGCCCGCCAGGTCGCCGCCCTTGACACCCGGCGGGCGAAGGACCGCGACATCACCGCGGAGAGCCTCCGCGAGCGCTGGCGGGCGAAGGCGGAGGAGATCGGCCTCGACCGCGAGACGATCCGGCGGACCTTCGACCGCGGGCGGGAGGTCGAGCCGGCGGCCGTCGCCGCCTCCGACCTCGCCGACGCCCTCACCGCGCGCGCCTCCCACTTCGACCGCCGCGACGTCATCCAGGCCGTCGCCGACCATCTCCCGGTTGGGGCGCCGGCCGCCGAGGTCGAAAAGCTCGCCGACGCCTTCCTCGCGCTCGACTCGGTGATCGCGGTCGGCGAGACGGCGAAGGGTCCGCGCTTCACCACCGAGCGGATCTGGGCGATCGAGCGTGAGGCACTCGCGGCCGCACGGACCATGGCGACGAGCGACGGCCACGGCGTGGTCGGCGAGGTCTCGGTCGCCCGGGTCCTCGCCGCCCGCTCGACGATCAAGTCCGACCAGCGGGCGATGGTCGAGCGGTTGACCACCGGCGGGGAGCAACTCGTCGTCGTGGTCGGCGAGGCGGGCACCGGCAAGACCTTCGCCACGGTCGCCGCCGCCGAGGCATGGGCCGAGGCCGGGACCTCTCTGCGGGTGACGGCGCCGACCTGGCGCGCCGCCAACGTCCTTCGCTCGGACGGTCTCGACGCCACGAGCGTCGCCCGCCTTCTCGGCGAGCTGGACCGTGGCCGTCGACCGCTGCCCCGTGGCTCGGTCCTCCTTGTCGACGAGGCCGGCATGGTCGACTCGGCGACCCTGGCGCGGCTGATCGACCACGCCGGCGCCGCCGACGCCAAGTTGGTGCTGGTCGGTGACCCGGCGCAGCTCGGCGAGATCGAGGCGGGCGGGCTGTTCGCCGGGATCGTCTCCCGCACCGAGCCGGTCGTCCTCGACCAGGTCATACGCCACAACCACGACCTCGACCGTGAGGGCGCCCGCCGCATCCGCGAAGGTCGCGGCGCCGAGGCGGTCGAGGTCTACCGCGCTGCCGAGCGGGTGGTCGTCTGTGGGGACCCCGAGGCGCGGCGCGAGGAGATGGTGCGCGACTGGTGGCGCTCCTTCGCCGAGGGCGAGGACGCGCTGATGGTCGCCAAGCGAAACGCCGAGGTCGGGCGGCTGAACGCGCTCGCCCGCGAGGTGATGAGGAGCGAAGGCCGACTCGGCGAGGTCGAGATCGAGGTCGGTGAAGGTCGCTTCGCGGTCGGCGACCAGGTCATCACCCGCGTCAACGACCACCGCGCCGGGATCTACAACCGCGAGCGCTGGCGGGTCGCCGCGAGCGACGCCGAGGGTCGCGGCGTCGAGCTGCAAGGCATCGACACCGACCGGCGGGTGACGGTCGACGCCGACTACCTGAGCCGTGAGAACCCGAGCGACGGCGCGCCGGCGCTGCAACACGCCTACGCCGCCACCACCTACCAGGCGCAGGGCTCGACGGTCGACCGCGCCTACGTGATGGCCGATCCGTCGATGGATCGGCAGGAGCTTTACGTCGCAGCCTCGCGCAGCCGCGAGGAGACCTTCTTCTACGCGACCCCGGAGGTCGACCTCGAGCGCGAGGAATACGCGCCGCACTCGGCCGGTCGCGAGGGCCTCGCCCACATCGCCGCGGCGGCCGAGCGCGACGGCGCCCAGGTCTCCGCCCACGATCAGGCGCAGCGCTCGCGGCTCGACGGACTCTCCTCTCCCGAGCTGGTCCGGCTGCGCGACGAGCTGCGATCCGAGGCAGGGGCCGAGCAGCAGGCCGAACGTCGCCGGGAGGGACTCGACGAGCGGATCGCCCACAGCGAGGAGCTGATCGCGGGAGTCGAGGACGAGCGGCGGGCGCTCGGCGACGAGCCGCGCTGGGGGAATGCGCGCCGAGAACACCGTGAGGCCATCGCTCGGCTTGACACTCGCGAGGCGATGTCTCGGGAGGCGCTGGCGCGCCACGAGGCCGAGCGCGACCAGCTTCCGGCCGCCGCCCACGACGCCCGCGCCGAGGTGGCGGCGATCGACCGGATCCTCGACCGGCGCGAGGACCTGGCCGTCGCCGCCGCCCGTGTCTCTCCCGGTGCCTACCTCATCGCCGAGCTGGGGGAAAGGCCGGAGGGAGGGCGCGAGCGGATCGCCTGGGACCGGGCGGCTCGCGAGATCGAGGGATACCGACAACGGCATGGGCTTTTGGACAGAGACACTGCAATCGGGCCGGAGGCGAAGGACCGGGCGACGCGGCGTGAACAGGTCGCGGTCGAGCGTTCGATCGGGCTGGCTCAGCGGGAGTTGGGGCGAGGAGTCGAGCGCGCCGCGTCGATGGGGATCGAGCTGTGAGGGGCGCCCGGCTTCATTCGGGCACGAGGCGGTGTCGATGATGGCCAAGAAATTGCCCGCCGCTATCCCGAGGATCGCCCTCACCCCACCCGAGGCAGCAGCAGCCATTGGTGTTGGGCCTGACTTCTTCGATGCCAACGTGGCGCCGGAACTCCGACTGATCCGGCGGGGGCGCAAGCGGTTGGTGCCGGTGGTCGAGTTGGAACGCTGGGTTGTTCAAGCTGCAAGTCGGCCGGTGGCTGACGAGTTCGGCCATGGGGCTCCATGACCTGCGGTCTTCGTCCGCTTGTCTGCGTAAGTTCCCTTAGCCGGAGTTCACTCGGTACGGCTGTAAATGGCTGGTATTGCTGTGAGCTATAATCTCGATATGGCCAAGGCGCTGAAGGTGATGGTTTCGTTCCCTGATGATCTGCTCGATCGGATCGACCGAGAGGCCGACGAGCGAGGGACGACCCGGAGCGGCTTCCTTCAGGAGGCTGCCCGTCGAGAACTCGGCTGGCCTGATCCCGTCGCTATCGATGCCGCGCTCGCGCGCGGGCGCGCCGCCCTCGATGAGGTCGGCGATTTCGAGGCGGCAGACCTGATCCGCGCCGAGCGAGAGGGCCGCGATGAGCGCGATCGACGTCGTTAGCGACGCCAACGTCGCGCTCAAGTGGTTCCACTCCGAGGGCGAGGAGGAAGTTGATGAGTCGCGCGCCCTCCTCGACGCTCACCGCTCGCGCGAGATCGGCATCGCGGTCCTCGACCTGACGCCCTACGAGATCGGCAACGCGCTGATGCGCGGTCGAGCAGGCGCCAGTGCCGAGCAGGCGGCAATCGTCCTCGAAGCGCTCGGTGAGGTGTGCGCCATGGTGAGTCCCGACGCGGCAGACCTACGTCGTGCGACGGAACTTGCCGAGCAACACGACCTGACCCTCTACGACGCCGCCTATGCGGCTGTGGCAGAGGGGCGAGGAGCGCAATTGGCGACGCTCGACAAGGCACTGCTCAAGGTTGGCCTGGGTGTTAGGCCGGTTGAGCTCACGGAGAAATTCGGCGGGGGAACCACAGGAGGCGACGATGGCTGAGGGGATCGTCAAAAGACACTCGAAAGGTTGCCCGGCTCGCGCCGGCAAGCGGTGCAAATGCAACGCGGGCTACGAAGCGTTCGTGTACTCGCCTCGCGACGGAAAGAAGGTCCGCAAGACCTTCGCGCGGCTGGGCGAGGCGAAATCATGGCGGGCCGATGCCAAGCGCTCGGTCGACCAGGGGACATTGCGGACGCCGACCCGCCGGACCTTGGGCGAGGTGGCCGGAAGTTGGCTGACCGGGGCCGAGGCGGGAGAGATCCGGAACCGCTCGGGGCAGCCGTACAAGCCCGCGACGCTTCGCGGTTATCGACAGGCGCTCGATACCTATTTGTTGCCCGTCCTGGCCGGCCGGAAACTGAACACGGTCACCACCGCGGACCTACAGGAGCTTGTCGATCGCTGGCAGGCCGAAGGTCAGTCCGCCTCGACGATCCGTAACTCGATCAAGCCGCTACAAGCGATTTACCGGCGTGCCCGGTCGCGGGAAGGTCTACCGGTCAACCCGACCCACGATCTGGAACTGCCGGCGTCGGCTCCCAAGGAGGTCGAGATCATCGCCCCCGAGGTCGCTTCGCGGATGCTTGCGGCGGCCCCCGAGCAGGACCGGGCATTGTGGGCGACGGCGCTTTACGCGGGCCTCCGCTACGGCGAGCTCCGCGCCCTCCGTTGGGGAGCGGTTGACCTTGCCGGAGGCACGATCCGCGTACGCGAGTCATGGGATGCGAAAGAGGGTTCGATCGCACCGAAGACGCGGACCTCGCAGCGAACGACGCCAATGCCGGGGGTCCTTCGCGACCACCTGATGGATCGTCGGCTCGCGATCGACCATGTCGGTGATGATGCGCTGGTCTTCGGCGCGACGCCCGACCGCCCGTTTCACGCGAACGTTGTCTATCGCCGCTCTGATCTAGCCTGGGAAAGGGCGGGTCTTGGACGCTTGAGACTCCACCAGGCGCGACACACCTATGCGTCTTTCATGATCGCCGCTGGGATTAACGCGAAGGCGTTGTCGACGTTCATGGGCCACTCTTCGATCAAGGTGACCTTCGATCTCTATGGGCATCTGATGCCCGGGACCCAGGCGGAGGCGGCGGCCTTGATGGATGCCTACCTTGGAGATCAGATTCGGGTTGCGGAAGATGCCGCTCGCCAGGGCGCCACGGAGCGCCTTCTGTAGGGGCGTGAAGCGAATTCAGAAGGTTCCCTCCAAGAGCTTCTAGAAAGCTCCGCAGGTGTCCAAGAGCCCCGCGCGGGCTCTCGGTTAGGAAGCGGCTGGCCGAGCCGCTACGGTCGGCACATGGAACCGGTCGGCGTCGGAATCGCAGTGGCTCGCGAGCTGCGGGAGCGGCGGGCCAAGCTGCGCCGCGACCCAGCCGAGCGAGTCAAGCACCGACTCGCGCTGAAGTCCGAGTTGTCCGGAAGGGTGGGATCGCCTGCGGCGGGGACGCCGGGGGTCTTGGAAGTCATTGTGCGGGACGTGGGGCGATTGGACGCCTACCCGAACGGCGATGACTCGTTCCGTAACCGTGTGTCGCCTTGGTTTCGGGCCGGAATCGTCGGCCTCTACGACGGCGGACTCGAAATCGCCGGCCACGCGATCACGGGTGTAGTCGCGAACGGGGTGGCGACGCAGACTAAGGACGGCGAGCTTCTGTTCCCCGGCGGGCTGGTCCCCTACGACAAGATCGTCGCGCTGGACTGGGATCCGGACGGCCACTACTCCGCCCCGCAGCTCTACTGCTCGTTCGAGCGCAGGGTCGGCCCCTACGAATCGAAGAACACGCTGATCTACCGCTACCACGAGGACGCCGACTGGTACGAGCGGCTCGAAGGAGTGAAGCTGAAGAAGGAGCGGCGGTCTCCGAGTCAATGGTGGCGGGACTGGCGGCTGCATCGAAAGATCATCAGGAGCAACCGCGAGTTCGACGCGAACCTTCGCGAGGAACGGACCAGGACGCGCAAGTGACGGACCGGCGGGTCGAGACCTGGGATACCTGGCTGGAGAAGAGCGTCGCGAACGACGTCTATCTGATGCACCTCGAGCGACACGTCTGGCGTGAGATGCATGAGGTCATCGGCGAGAACGAGAGGCTCAAGAACACCAGCTCGTACTTCTGGGAATGGCTGTTCGACGTTTACACCAAGACGCAGGCCGGCGCGGTTCGGCGGCAAGCAGACGAGCGCAACGACGTGGCGAGTCTCGGTCGGCTGCTGGTCGAAATCAGGAAGTCGCCGGAGTTGCTGACGCGTGATTGGTATCTCGATCACTGGGGCAAGGACGAGAGCTACGGCGAGGATGACAAGGCGTATTGGAGAAGAGCAGGCGAAGGCGAGTGGGCCAAAACCTTCGGCGGTGAGGTAGGCGATCACATCGACCCCGACGTCGTCGGAGCCGACTTGACCGAGCTTCGGCAGGGGTCAAAGAAGGTGAAGAACTACGTCAACAAACACGTCGCGCACTTTGACGAGGGGCAAGTCGGCGGACAGCCGAGCGCGCCAGGGAAGAAGGAGATCGAGCTTCCTACGCTCGACGAGGTTCACGACGCGATCGATCTCGTCGGCCGACTGTTCCGGAAATACCATGCCCTCTTCACCGCCGCCGACGTGATCGAGCTGACGCCCGTCCTCCAACACGACTGGAAGGCCGTTTTCCGGATGCAATGGATGCCGGCGTTGGAATTGCCGAAAGAGCTTCGCGACTATCAGCAGCAGCGCGAGAGAGAAAAGGCAGAAGGCAAGGACTGAGTCGTTGGACCCAGCTGCCTTGTGTTCTAGTCATCGAGACTCGGCCTTTTGTCGGCAGGATGCCTGCCGGACTGGCGCACAGCCTGGCGCACGGCCATCTTTTTTGGCTCTAGCAAGCCGAAATATGGCGTTTCTCACAGGCCTGCAAAGCCGTTTACACCGGTTCGATTCCGGTGGGCGCCTTTCATGCGTCGAGCCCTGGTCCTGATTGCCCTGACAGGGGGATTGCCTTCGAGGTTGGGAGCTTCGATCGCGTGCGGGGGAACGGCGTCGACTACGGGACCGAGTACTCGGCGCCCGCTGTGAAGCGGGGAGTGGTGAGCGTCGAAGCCCGACCCGGTCGCGGGCCTGACTTCCCGGAGATGACCGTCGTCGGGATGGCCATGAACAAGGCGGTGAAGGCCGTCGAAGTCACCTACTTCGACGGTTCGACCCGCCGCCTCGTGCCTGGGGTCATCCGGCCTTCACAAGTCGACGGGTCGACCGTCGCCAACTTCGATTACATCGCCTTCGCGATGAGGGGACCCTGGTGCGCACAGCGACTCGTGACGCTCGATCGCCGCGGCGATCCCCTCTGGGAAACGGAATTATCGGGCAGTGAAGTGGACGAAGAGAGTGTGTCTCGAGCTGCATGCCCCGGCTTCACTGCTGCGAGTCTGGAACCCGGCAACTAGCCCCGACTCAGCTCCGTTCGCGTCGGAGCACCGGCGGGCTCGGCGGCCGGCGGGCCGAACCAGGTGGTGAGGGCGTCGGTGAGGCCGTCGGAGGTGCCATGGCCGACCCAGGCGACGTGGCCGTCGGGGCGTATCAGGACGGCGGTTGGGGTGGGGACCTCGCCGATCACGGGGAGGATCCAGGGATCCTCGCTGGTCACGTCGATCGACTTCACTCGGTCCGACCAAGCGGTGTTGTCGAAGGTGTCGGGCTCACCGAGGTTGAGGAACAGCGGGCGGGCGTCGTGCATTTGCTCGTACACGCGGGTCGGACCGGCGGCGGTCTCCAGGTCGAAGTCGGGCATGCGGCGGCCGAGCAGGGGGTGGCCTTCGCCGAGGTCGTAGTGGAGGTCGAGGCCCGACTGCAGGCCGCCGAGGTGCTTGCGCGGCTCCTCCATCACCGTCACCTCGGCGATGATGTCGCTGAGGGCTTCGCTGCGCGGGTCGACGCGGGAGATCGCGTTCAGCGCCATCGTGTACCGGAGGGACCGGGCGGTGGCCGGGTGGCGCTCCTCCTGGTAAGTGTCGAGGAGGTCGTCGGGCGAGGTGCCCTTGATGACCTGGGCGAGCTTCCAGCCGAGGTTCACCGCGTCGCCCATCCCGAGCGGGATGCCCTGGCCGCCCATCGGCGTGTGGATGTGGACTGCGTCGCCGGCGAGCAGGACGCGTCCCACGCGGTAGGAATCGGCCTGCCTGGTGGCGTCGGTGAAGCGGGAGATCCAGGTGGGGCTGTGGACCTTGAAGTCGGTCCCGTAGACGGTGAAGAGGGCCTCGCGGAGTTCGTCGAGGGTCGGTTCGTCGCCGGCTTCCAGCCGCGCCTCGGGGACGACGATCCGGAGCGCGTCGCCGCCCTCCATCGGGCCGATCCCGCCGACGCCGAGCGGCCCCCGATGGAGGCCGAAGCCGCTCTTGTCCTCCATCTGCGCCTCGGCGACGAGGGTGCTCTTGGTCGCCTCCGTGCCGGGGAACTGGATTCCCGCACGTTTGCGGATCGCGCTCCGCCCGCCGTCGCAGCCGACCAGGTACCGGGTGCCCAGCGAGCTACCGTCGGCGAGGGCGACGTCGACACCGGCCTCGTCCTGGGAGAAGCCGGTGACTTCCTGGCCGTAACGGATCGCCACACCGAGCTCCCGAACCCATTCGGCCATGATCCGCTCGATGTGTTTCTGCCACAGCGCCAGCCCGTAGGGGTGACGGGTGGGGAAGTCGCTGATGTCGAGTTTCGTCTCCCCGAAGGAGGCGATCTGAACGGTGTAGCCCTCGCTCAGGAAGCGCCCGGCGGCGCCGCGCTGGTCGAGCAGCTCGATCGCGCGGGAGTGCAGGCCGCCCGCCCGCGACCCGTCGAGCTCCTGGTCCGGCCGCCGCTCCAGGACCAGAGCTCCCACCCCGGCGAGCGCCAGCTCGGCCGCCAGCATCATCCCCGTCGGCCCGCCGCCGACGATCACCACCGCGTGGTCGAAAGTCTCACTCATACGCACACTCCTCGCGTCGGAAAAAACACACCCTGATTGTTACCTCGAACGTGACCCACACCATTGAGGCGGGCGAGTATGAGCCATGACAAGGTCTTGTTACAAGGCCCCTGTGTGGTATAAATTGGTACTGGCAAGGGGGAGGGGGCAGGAGCGACTTTGCCCGCCGGCGTCATCTAGGATGCGCGCCATGCCTAAGTCGCCTATCGCAGACCCGAACGAGGACTACCCCCGCTGGTATCAGGACGTGATCGCCCGGGCGGGCCTCGCCGAGAACGGCCCGGTGCGCGGGACGATGGTCATCCGCCCCTACGGCTTCGCGATCTGGGAGCGGATCCAGGCCGACCTCGACCGGAGGATCAAGGCCGCCGGCGCGCAGAACGTCTACTTCCCGCTGCTGATCCCGGAGAGCTACCTGCAGCGTGAGGCCGAGCACGTCGAGGGCTTCAGCCCCGAGCTCGCGGTGGTGACGCACGCGGGCGGCAAAGAGCTGACCGAGCCGGTCGTCATCCGGCCGACCTCGGAGACGGTGTTCGGCGAGCAGATGGCGAAATGGGTCAACTCCTACCGCGACCTGCCGCTGCTGCTGAACCAGTGGGCGAACGTGATCCGCTGGGAGCTGCGCCCGCGCCTCTTCCTGCGCACCAGCGAGTTCCTCTGGCAGGAGGGCCACACCGTCCACGCGAGCGAGGCCGACGCCGCCGCCTACGCGCTGCGGATCCACCTCGACGTCTACCGCGACTTCCTCGTCGAGATGTTGGCGCTGCCGGTGCTGCTCGGCCGCAAGACCGCCGAGGAGCGCTTCGCCGGCGCCACCAACACGATGACCTGCGAGGGGATCACCCGCGACCGCAAAGCGCTGCAGCTGGCGACCAGCCACGAGCTCGGCCAGAACTTCGCCCGCGCCTTCGACATCACCTACACCGCAGAATCGGGTGAGGTGGAGGCCGCCTGGACCACTTCATGGGGCGCCTCGACCCGCCTCGTCGGCGGCCTGATCATGGGCCACGGCGACGAGCGGGGCCTGCGCCTGCCGCCGCGGATCGCGCCGATCCAGGTCGCGATCGTCGTCGTCCGCGACGAGGACGGGGCGGTCGACAAGGCACGGGAGCTCGGCGACGCGATCGCCGCCGGCGGCGCCCGGGTCGAGGTCGACGCCGACACCCACACGGGCTTCGGGCGCCGCGCCGTCGACTGGGAGCTGAAAGGGGTTCCGGTGCGGATCGACCTCGGCCCGCGCGACCTCGCCTCCGGCGAGGCGACCCTGATCCGCCGCGACACGGGGGAGAAGCGCCAGGTCCCGCTCGGCGACCTGCCGGGCCTCGTCGGCGAGCTCCTCGAGACGATCCAGTCCGACATGCTCGCCGACGCGACCGCCTTCCGCGATGCCGCGACGACCGACGTCGACAGCCTCGAGTCGGCCCTCGAGGTCGGCAAGGACGGCGTCGGCCGGATCGAGTGGGCGAAGCTCGGCCCCGAGGGCGAGCGCCGCCTCCTCGACGATGGCATCAGCGTCCGCTGCATCACGCGCCCCGACGGCACCGTCCCTGAGTCCGAGGACGAGCCCGACCTCCTCGCCATCGTCGCCCGCGCCTACTGAGTTACTGCTCAAGAATCTGTGTGTCGAGTTTTGGTCGCTCAAGGACCAAAAGTCGACACAGGGAAGTTTGATCGGCGCTAGTCCGCCTCGCGGCTCGGGTGCGTCCCGGCGGCGAGGAAGATCGCGATGCCGATCGCGGCGGAGACGACGGAGCCGCCGAGGATGCCGAGCTTGGCTGCGCCGACCAGGAGCGGGTCGTCGTATGCCAGCGGGGTGATGAAGAGGGAGACGGTGAACCCGATGCCGCCGAGGGCGGCGGCGCCGATGAGGCCTCGGGTGTCGACACCCGAGGGGAGGGCGCCGAGGCGCAGGCGGAGGGCTCCCATCGTCGCGCCGACGATGCCGATGAACTTGCCGACGACGAGGCCGAGCGCGACCGCCAGCGCCAGCCGGCGACCATCGGGGTCAGAGAGCTCGCCGCCGCCCAGCTTCACACCGGCGTTGGCGAGCGCGAAGAGCGGCAGGATCGCGAAGTTGACCCAGGGGTGGAGGGTGTGTTCGATTTCGCCGAGGACGTCGCGGCCGTCGACCGGAACCGCGGGCGTGATCAGCGCCAGGGCGACCCCGGCGAGCGTCGCGTGGATACCCGACTCGAACGTCGCCACCCAGACGAACAGCCCCAGCGGTATGTAGACGAGGATCCGCCGCACGCCGAGGAGGCGGACGGCGACGACCGCCGCCAGCCCGGCGACCGCGAGGGCGAGCCAGCCGAGGCTGAGGTGGTCGGTGTAGGCGACGGCGATCACGAGGATCGCCGCGACGTCGTCGACCACGGCGATCGTCACCAGGAAGAGCTTCACGCCGACCCCGACCCGGTCGCCGAGCAGCGCCAGGACGCCGATCGCGAAGGCCGCGTCGGTCGCCATCGGGATGCCCCAGCCGGCCGCGTCGTGGCCGCCGGTGATTGCGAGGAAGATCGCGATCGGCGTCACCACGCCGCCGAGCGCGGCGATGATCGGCAGCGCCGCGCGCTTCGGGTGGCGCAGCTCGCCGGTGACCAGCTCGCGCTTGATCTCCAGCGAGATGAGGAAGAAGAAGAGCGTCATCAGGCCGTCGTTGACCCAGTGGCCGAGGCTCTCGTCGATCGACGCGCTACCGATCCCGATGTTGATGTGGGTCGCCCAGAACGAGGCGTAGCCGCCCGCGTCGATGACGTTGACCCAGAGCAGCGCCGCGACGCTGCCGAGCACCAACGCCAGCCCGCCGCCGGCTTCAGCTCGCAGGAAGTCGCGCATCAGCTCGCGGGAAATCCCGCATCGACCCAGCTAGGGCACAGGTAGGACTTCTCGAAGCCCGCGAGGAGCAGCCCGGCGGTCGCGTCGCTCGAGCCCTCGGCGGCGACGTCGATCCGGGCGCAGATCAGGCGCGCTCCCGACTCGATCGTGTCGCGAATCACCCGGTGCAGGAGGGCCGCCCGCGAGCCGCTTCGCCGGCCCACCTCGGCGGTCGCGTCGACGGCGAGGAGGGCGATCGGCCCGTCGGTGAAGGTCGCGGCGGCGGCCGGGGCGCTTCCCGCCCGCGTCACGTAGCAACGCCATCCCGGCTTGCCGGGGAGCGAGGCGAAGGTGGTCTCGGTCCGGGCGGGAAGCCCCAGGCCGAACGCTGCGGTGGCGCCGAAGGGCGCCGAATCCCCCGGCTCGACCGCGGTGACGTCGACGCCGTCCGGGACCCGGAAGCGGGGCGGATGGGCGTCGCGGAGGAAGCGACGCCAGTGGCCGGAGGGTTCGAAGCCGAGCAGTCCCCACTTGGCGCCTGCCGCGCCCTCCAACGAGTCCGGGACCGGGGCGCCGAACTCCCGCTGGACACTCCACTCGACCCGCTCGACCGCGACCGGGTCAAATTCGGTCCCGCCCTTGGTCACGGCCGCCATCCCGTCCCACAATAGGCCGACGGATGGCTCCTTGTAGCCTGCGCAACATGAGCGTCACGACCGACAGTGCCCAGCAGGACCGCGCCGCCCAGCCGGTGAAGACCGACCAGGTGATCGTCCTCTTCGGGGCGACCGGCGACCTGGCCAAACGCAAGTTGCTACCGGGAATGTTCCATCTCTCACAGGTCGGCCTGATGCCGGAGGGCTTCCGCATCATCGGCGCCGCCCGCCACCCGATCTCGAGCGACGAGTTCCGCGATCTGGCGCGCGAATCCGTCGAGGGTTCGGGGCGAAAGTCGGACACCGACGGCGCACTGGAGAAGTTCACGAAGTCGCTCAGCTTCGTCGGCGTCGGTGACGGTTTCGGACCGCTCGGCGAGGCGATCGAGGCGGCCAAGAAGGAACTTGGTGGCGACACCGAGACCCTCATCTACCTCTCGCTGCCGCCGAAAGCAGCGGCCGGCACGGTCGAAGAGATCGGCAAGCTCGGGCTCGACGAGGACGCCCGCGTGATCACCGAGAAGCCCTTCGGCACCGACCTCGCCTCGGCCCACGAACTGAACGAACGCCTTCACTCGGTCTTCCACGAGGACCGGATCTACCGCATCGACCATTACCTGGGACGCGAGGCGGTGCAGAACCTGCTGGCGCTGCGTTTCGCCAACGGCATGTTCGAGCCGGTCTGGAACCGCAATCACATCGACCACGTCCAGATCGACATTCCCGAGACGCTCTCGATCGAAATGCGTGGCTCCTTCTACGAGGGGACGGGCGCCTTCCGCGACATGCTCGTCACCCACCTGTTCCAGTTGCTCGGCTTCGTCGCGATGGAGCCGCCGACTTCGCTTGAGCCGAAACCGCTCGGCCTCGAGCGCGAGAAGGTCTTCGACTCGATGCTGCCGCTGCGCCGCGAGGACGTCGTCCGCGGTCAGTACGTCGGCTACCGCGAAGAGGACGGGGTGGACCCGAACTCCGACACCGAGACGCTGATCGCGGTCAAGGCCTTCGTCGACAACTGGCGCTGGGAGGGCGTGCCGTTCTACCTGCGCTCGGGCAAGCGGATGGCGGAGAGCCACCACGTGCTGACGATCGCCTTCAAGCAGCCACCACGACGGCTGTTCCCGATCGACTCGGCGCTGATCCCGGAGGACTTCGGTCGTGACCACCTCACCTTCGAGCTCGGCGACCCCGGCAGCATTTCGGCCTCGTTCCTGGCCAAGGTCCCGGGGGCGACGATGCAGCTCGGCGAGGCCCACATGAAATTCACCTACGCCGACGCCTTCGGCGACGACCAGGCGGCCCTCGATCCCTACGAGCGGCTGATCCACGACGTGATGAACGGCGACCGCACGCTCTTCACCAGCTCCGACGCGATCGAGCGGCTCTGGGAAATCTCCGAGCCGGTCCTCGAGGACCCGCCGCCGGCGATCCCGTATTGGCGCGGCAGCTGGGGCCCGAAGGAGATCGACGACCTGATCGCCCCGCGCCGCTGGCACCTGCCCAGCGACCACATCTAGGCCGCCTCCGAGCCGTCCGCGGCCACAAAAAAACCCCGCGTCTGCGGGGCTTTCCCGAGTGGGCGTTACTGGGCTCGAACCAGTGACCTCCAGCTTGTCGAGCTGGCGCTCTCCCAACTGAGCTAAACGCCCGGGGCGGAGGAATCTAGCAGCGGGCCGAGGCCGGTGGCGCGCCGGCCCCGGATACCCGATTCAGGGGATCTTCCCTGGAGAGTGCAACTTTTCCCCGGGGAAGGGGTTCCTACCCACGTCGTCGAAAACACGACGGCCGAAGACTTCAGAAGCTTGAGGACCGACGAGCTGGTGACGCCTTAGTCGCTGGTGGTACGTCCTTCGGAAACAGGGGGCCCCGTCAGGGGCCCTTTTCCGTGGTCGGAAGTGCGGAGATGTGTCGTCGATTCATGACCTTTTGTATTGAGATGCAAAAGAGATGTAACGAGCTTTCACAACTTCGACCGCAGGTCCAGTAATAATCGGCCTCGTGAATTCGACCGAGACCCCGGGCGGGTCGGGGATCCCGGCAGGCTGGTACGACGACCCAAGCGGCGCCGGCCTGCGCTGGTGGGACGGCGAGCAGTGGACCGAGCACGTCCACACCGCCGAGAGTGCCGCTGCCGCCGCCGGGACGACCGAGACCTCGGGATCGCGCGAAGGTAAACCGCCGCGCGACCTGGTGAAGCTGCGCGAACGGATCCGCGCTCGCGGGGTCAAAGGCGTCGGCATCGTGCTCGGCGGGATCGTCGTCGTCATCGTCGTGATCGCGCTGCTCGTCTCGGGTGGTTCCGACAACAGTTCGAATGGGACCCCGCCCCAGGGCGGCACTCCCGCCGGCAAAACCGCCAAAGCCTCCGCCACCCAGGCTCAGATCAAAGCGATCGACAAACGGCTCAAGAACAAGAACCTGTCGAAGAAGCAGAAGAAGACGCTCGAAGCCAAGAAGAAGAGGCTTCAGAACGCCGGGTCGGGCAAGAACGGCAAGTCCGCCACTGAAAAGCAGGGCGAAGCGAAGAAAGAAGTCACGCCCGGCGAAGAAGGGGGCTGAGGCGAGCGGGACGACCGTCTCCGGTCGCCCCGCCGACTCTCAGGCGTTGTTCAGCGACATCGTCACCTGGGTGAGTCGGATCGCGTTGCCGGAGGGATCGCGGAAGCCCGCGTCGATCCCGTAGGGCCGCTCCTCCGGCGTTTCGGAGAACTCGACCCCACGGTCGACCAGCCGCTGGTAGTCGGCACGACAGTCGTCGGTGGTCAGGAAGACCGTCCCGGCGTAGCCCTTGGCGGCGAGGTCGCCGATCTGCGCCTGCGTCACCTTGTCGAGCATCGGCTCGCCCGGGATCGCCATCAGCACGACCGAGACGTCCTCCTGCCCGGGCGGTCCCACGGTCAGCCAGCGAAAGTCGCCCATCTCCGGCATCGTCACGTCGGCGCGCACCTCGAAGCCGACCTTCTCCGTCCAGAAGGCAAGCGCCTCCTCCTGGTCCTGCACCCACAACTGCGCGTTGGCGATCTTCATTTCCCGTCCTCCTGT
>JAOPZF010000069.1 GCA_025964255.1 Solirubrobacterales bacterium
AGGCCGCGCCGCGCCGCCGCGCCCGCGTCCTCCCGTACGCCGCCGGCACCGCCGGTCGCGCCGCGGTCGCCGTCACCCAGCTTCCCGAGTCCGGCCTCATCCACCGACTCACCCGTGGCCGCGCCTGGATCGGCCTGCTCGGCGTGCTGCTGGTCGGCATCGTCGCCCTCAACGTGGTGACGCTCAGCTTCGCCGCGTCCTCCGGCAAGGTCGAAGCCGTCAACGCCGAACTGAGCAAAGAAAACTCGATGTTGCAGGGCAAGGTCTCGACGGTCTCCGGCCAGGAACGGATGCGCCACGAGGCGACCAAGCTCGGACTCGCGCTGCCGGCCGAAGCCGACGCCCAGCCGCAGCTGATCACCGCTCGCCCGTCCGACGTCGCCAAAGCCGCCGGCCGCCTCAAGGCCGCGTCCGCCGCCGCCAACCCGGAATAACGGCCGGATGCGCCTGATCGAGCGACGCATCGGCCTGCTCTTCGCCGGCTTCCTGCTCGCCTTCCTCGTCGTCGTCTGCCGTGCCTTTTGGTTGCAGGGGGTGGAGGCCTCGCAGTTGTCCTCGCAGGCGCTCAACCAGCAGACCGAGACGATCGCCGTCCCCGGCCTGCGCGGCGCGATCCTCGACCGCGACGGCACCCGCCTCGCCTCCTCCGAAGACGCGGCGACGATCTACGCGACGCCCTATCAGGTGAAAAACCCACCCAAAGCGGCGGCGCTCTTGGCGCCGATCCTGGAAGAGAAAAAGGAGAAGGTGCTGGAAGCGTTGACCGAAGAATCGGGCTTCGCCTACCTCGCCAAAGACGTCTCCCTGGCGACCGCGGAGAAGGTCGAAAAACTGGGCCTGGAAGGGATCGGCCAGCTGCCCGCCAGCCGGCGGACCTACCCGCAGGGCGAAATGGCAGGCCAGGTGATCGGCGTCGTCGGCTCCGAAGGCAAGGGATTGACCGGGATCGAGCAGGGCGAGCAGGCGGCGCTGGCCGGCGAAGAAGGCGAACGCCGCATCGTCACCGACGCGCTCGGCGAGGCGATCAAGATGGAAAACGTGAAGGAAGCGCGGGACGGCGAAGACGTCCAGCTGACCCTCGATCCGGTGATCCAGCAGGAGACCGAAAAGGTCCTCTCCAAAGTCGGCGAAACGTACTCGCCGCTCGGCGCGACGGCGATCGTGATGGACCCGCAGACCTCGGAAATCCTGGCGATGGCGAACTGGCCGCCCGTCAATCCCGGCGACCTCGAAAGCATTTCCAACGAAGACCTGCTGAACCAGGCGACCGGGCTGAACTACGAACCGGGCTCGACCTTCAAGGCGTTCACGGTCTCGGCCGCGCTCGAAGAAGGGCTGGTCACCCCGACGACCGAATTCACCGTGCCGCCGCAGATCGAAATCGGCGAACGGATCATCAAAGACGCCGAGGAACACGGCACCGAGAACCTGACCGTCGGCCAGATCCTCTCGCGCTCCTCGAACATCGGCGCCGACCTGATCGGGCAGAAGATCGGCGCGACGAAATTCAGCAAATGGATGGAAACCTTCGGGTTCGGCAAGCAGACCGGGGTCCAGTTCCCGAACGAGCAGATCGGCATCGTGCCGAAGCTGAGCGAATACTCGGGCGCGACGATGGGCAACCTGCCGATGGGCCAGGGCGCCGCCGTCACCCCGATGCAGATGGTGCAGGGGTACACGGCGATCGCCCACAACGGGATCGAGCGGCCGCCGCAGCTGGTCAAGCGGATCGGCGAAGAACCGGTGCACGAGCCGAAGGGGCACCGCGTGATCAGCGCGAAAACCGCGAGCGAGGTGCGCGAAATGCTCGAGGGCGTGCTCGGCCCGGAAGGCACCGCCTCCGAGGTGAGCGTCCCCGGCTACACGCTGGCGGGCAAGACCGGCACCGCGGAAGTGGCCGAAAACGGCGGCTATTCGGAAACCAAGTACGTCGCGTCCTTCATCGGGATGGCGCCGGCGATGAACCCGAAGTTCCTCGCCGCTGTGATCGTCGACCAGCCGGAAGGCGAAATCTACGGCGGCTCGGTAGCCGCTCCGGCGTTCGGCGAAATCGCGGCGTTCTCGCTGCCTTATCTCGGCGTGCCGCAGGAATAAGGGCGCGCCCCGCGCGAATCAGGGCTCGGGAGGGGCACCCGACGCTCTACCTAGAATCGGCTCTATGACGCTGGGGAACCTCGTTAATGACGCTTCGTTCGCGGAGCAGGCAAGAATCGTGGGCGACGCGGGTGTCGAGATCACCTCGCTCGCCTACGACAGCCGAAAAGCTGGGCCCGGGACGCTCTTCTTCTGCGTGGTCGGGGAAAAGCGCGACGGGCACAATTTCGCGGCTCAGGTCGTCGAGGCCGGGGCGGCGGCGCTGGTGGTCGAGCGGGAGCTCGAGGTGGCGGTGCCGCAGGTCGTCGTGCCGAGCGCGCGGGCGGCGATGGCGCCGTTCGCGGCCGCCTTCTGGGATGACCCGACGGCGGAGCTGAAGGTGATCGGCGTGACCGGCACCAACGGCAAGACGACGACCGCCTACCTCGCCCGCGAGATCCTCGAAGCGGCGGGGATCCAGACCGGGCTGATGGGGACGGTGAAGCAGGTCGTCGGCGGGGTGGAGGAGCCGGTCGAACGGACCACCCCCGAGGCGATCGACCTGCAGGAGACCTTCCGCCGGATGATCGGCGGCGGCGACCGGGCGGTGGCGATGGAGGTGTCCTCGCACGCGCTGGTCCTGCACCGCGCCGACCGGGTCCACTTCGACGTCGCCGTCTTCACCAACCTGACCCAGGACCACCTCGACTTCCACGAGACGATGGAGGAGTACTTCGAGGCCAAGCGGATGCTCTTCGAGGCCGACCCGGGGGTGCGGATCGTCAACGTCGACGACCCCTACGGCCGCCGCCTCGCCGAGGAATTCGAGTGCCTGACCTTCTCCGCCGAGGGCGCCGACGCCGACTACCGCGCCACCGATGTCGAGTTCGATTCCACCGGCGCCTCCTTCACGGTGGCCGGCAGAGCCGAGCTAAGGAGCGGCATGCCGGGGCACTTCAACGTCGCCAACGCGCTCGGGGCGTTCGCGGCGGCGCAGGCGCTCGGGGTCGATGCCGAGGCGGCGGCCGCCGGGCTCGCCGCGGCGGCGCGGGTGCCGGGGCGCTTCGAGCTGATCGACGAGGGCCAAGGGTTCGCCGTCCTCGTCGACTACGCCCACACGCCGGACTCGATCGAGAACGTGCTGCGCGCGGCGCGGCGGCTGACCGCGGGGAAGCTGATCTCGGTCTTCGGCGCCGGCGGCGACCGCGACAAGGCGAAGCGGCCGCTGATGGGCCGGGCGGGGGGTGCCCTCTCCGACCTCGCCGTCGTCACCTCCGATAACCCCCGCTCCGAGGACCCCGACGCGATCGTCGCCGAAGTCGCCGCCGGGGCGCGCGAAGGCGACGCCGAGCTGCTGGTCGAGGTCGACCGCCACGCGGCGATCGCGCTGGCGCTGGGGCGGGCGAAGCCGGGGGACACCGTGGTTATCGCCGGCAAGGGCCACGAGCAGGGCCAAGAGTTCGAGGGTGGCCGAAAGGTCCCGTTCGACGATCGCACGGTCGCCCGCGAGGAGCTGCGCAAGCTGGGCAGCCCGGCATGAGGCTGGATGGGGCGGGGATAGCCGAGGCGACAGGCGCGCGGGTCATGGCCCAAGGGTCGACCGAGCCGCCGCGCCGCGCGGTGATCGACTCCTCGGTGGTCACTGCCGGGGACCTCTTCTTCGGCCTGCGCGGTGAGAGCCGCGATGGCGGCGAGTTCGCCGCCGGCGCGATCGAGGCCGGGGCGTGGGGGGTGGTCGTCGGGCCGGAGCACGCGGCGCGACTGGTCGCTGGTTCGGAACCAGCCGTGCCCGACGGCACGGGCGGGCCGGCCAACGTCGCCCGTGGTCCGCACGGCCCCGCCTGGATCTTCGCCGCCGCCGACCCGCTCGCCGCACTCCAGTCCCTCGCCACCGCCAACCGCCGCGCCCTCGGCGCCAAGGTGCTCGGGGTCACCGGCTCGGTCGGCAAGACCTCGGTCAAGGACATCGCCCGGGCGCTGCTTCCCGGCGTCGTCCACGCCAACGCGCAGAACTTCAACACCGAGATCGGGTTGCCGTTGACGATCCTCGAGGCGCCCGACGTCACCGAGCGGCTAGTCCTCGAGATGGCGATGCGCGGCGCCGGGCAGATCGCCGAGCTCGCCGGGATCGCTGAGCCGGACGCCGCGATCATCACCAACGTCGGCCCCGTCCACGTCGAGCAGATGGGCTCGGTCGCCGCGATCGCCGCCGAGAAGGCCGCGGTGATCGACTTCCTGCCGAGTGATGGCGTCGTCGTCGCGCCGGTCGACGCCGCTGAGCTCGAGCCGCACCTCGAGCGCGCCCCGCGCCTCCTTCGCTTCGGCCCCGGCGGCGACATCGAGGCGGTCGAGTCCCAGGTCTCGGGCGGCGCGACCGAGGCGCTCGTCCGCACCCCGCTCGGCGACGCCCGCTTCCGCTTTCCCTTCGTCGAGCCCTACAACCTGACCAACGCGCTGGCGGCGATCGCCGGCGGCGTCGCCCTCGGAGTCCGGCCTGAGGATTTGGTCGTCCGTCCCACCGACATAGGCTTCTCCCGGTTCCGCGGCGAACGGGTCAAGCTCGCCGGCGGGATCGTCCTCGTGAACGACTGTTACAACGCCAACCCGGTGTCGATGCGCGCGGCGCTCGACCATCTCGCGACGCTCGAGGCGTCGCGGACGGTCGCCGTGCTCGGGATGATGGGCGAGTTAGGCGATGGCGAGTCCCGGTTCCACCGCGAGGTCGGCGCCCACGCCCGCGAGGCCGGGATCGACATCGTCGTCGGCGTCGGCGCCGTCGCCCGGGAATACGACCCCGACGAACTCGTCGCCGACCCCGGTGAGGCGGCCGAGTGGCTCGACTCCCACCTCGAGCCCGGCGACGCGGTCCTTATAAAGGGGTCGCGCTCGGTCGGCATGGAGACGATCGCCGAGGCGCTGGTCGCCGAGCGCGAAGGGGAGGTCGCCTAGTCATGGGCGAAATCCTCATCGCCGGCATGGCCTCGATGCTGATCACGATCTTCCTCGGGCCGAAATTCATCGAATACCTGCGGGTGCGCGAGTTCGGCCAGCACATCCGTGAGGACGGGCCGGAGGGGCACCACACCAAGGCGGGGACGCCGACGATGGGCGGCCTGATCATCTTCGCCGCGATCGTCGTCCCCTACCTGGTGCTGTCCGAACGCGACGCGTCGAGCCTCGCGGTCTTCGGCGTCGCGCTCGGCTGCGCGGCACTCGGCTTCGCCGACGACTACATCAAGATCATCAAACGGCGATCGCTCGGGCTGTCGGGGCGCTGGAAGCTGCTCGGCCAACTGGTCCTCTCCTTCGGCCTCTGGTGGGTCGCGCGCCACTCGGTCGGGCTCGAACCGCGGCTCTACTTCCGCATCGGCGGCGGCAGCGTCTACCTCGGCCCGGTCTTCTACTTCGTCCTCATCTTCCTGGTGATCGCCGGGACCTCGAACGGGGTGAACCTGACCGACGGCCTCGACGGCCTCGCGGCCGGCTCCTGCGCGATCGTCCTGCTCACCTACACGGCGATCTCGTTCGTCGCCTTCGGCCAGCAGGACCTGGCGCTGCTCGGCTGCTGCCTGGTCGGTGCCTGCATCGGATTCCTCTGGTACAACGCCTTCCCGGCCTCGATCTTCATGGGGGACACCGGGTCGTTAGGCCTCGGCGGAGCTATCGGCGCGATGGCGGTGATGACCCAGACCGAGGTCCTGCTGATCATCATCGGCGGCATCTTCGTGATCGAGGCGCTCTCGGTCCTGCTCCAGGTCTTCTCGTTCCGCACCTTCCGCCGGCGGATCTTCCTGATGGCGCCGCTCCACCATCACTTCGAGATGATGGCCTGGTCGGAGACGAAGATCATGCTCCGCTTCTGGATCATCGCCGCCGTCTGCTCGGGCATCGGTTTCACGCTGTACCAGCAGTCGATCGGCCGCTGAGCGCGCTCCGTTCCAGGCCGTCGCGAAAACTAAGTAGGACGTTCGCTTAGCGCTCCTTGACCGGTAGAAGGGATGCGAACTACGGTGAACGCAAGCTCCCCAAGCGGGAGCGCGCAAAGGCAAGGGGGCCGAAAGCGCATATCCGAGGCGGAGATCGCCGCCGTCGGGCCCGGACGCGGATGACTGGGACCCGACGGCGGCCCGCCTCGACCGTCGCCGTGCAGGCGCCGGCGCCCGGGCCGCGAATTCAGGCTTGATGACGCTGATCCCGCCCAAGGAAGTGCGGCCGCCGCTGCCGCGGGGGCCGTTCCTGGTGGTCGGGCTCGCCCGTTCGGGCCAGGCCGCCGCCCGCCTCCTCGCCGCTCGTGGAGAGCGCGTCCGGGCGGTCGATTCGGGCCATCCCGACGGCGCGGAAGGTCTTTCCGGGTGGGGCGTCGAAGTTGTCCTGGATACGGATGGTCTGGCTCAGCTCGAGGGAACGCACACGGTCGTCAAGAGCCCAGGGGTACCCCGGGAGGCGCCGGTGATCGCAGCCGCCCTGGAGCGCGAAATCGACGTCATCGGTGAGCTCGAGCTCGCCTGGCGCGCGCTCCCCAACCGCTTCCTCGCCGTCACCGGCACCAACGGCAAGACCACCACGGTGGAGTTGCTCGGCCACATCTTCCGCGGCGCGGGCGAGCCGGTCGCGGTCGCGGGCAACGTCGGCGTCCCGGTCGCCGGCCTCGTCGGCGAGGTCGACCCCGAGGCAACGATCGTCTGCGAGGCCTCCAGCTTCCAGCTCGAGGACACCACTCTCTTCAGCCCCGAGGGCGCCGTCTTCCTCAACCTCGCGCCGGATCACCTCGACCGCCACGGCGACCTCCCGGCCTACCTCGACGCCAAGCTCCGCGTCTTCGCCAACCAGGGCAACGACGACGTCGCGGTCTGGAACGGCGACGACCCCGAACTGGCGGGCGTCGACCTCGGCGGCTGCGCGCGGCGGGTCGAGTTCTGCCGCGGCGCCTCGCCCGACTGCGAGGTCGCGGCGGCGCAGGGGACGATCTTCTGGGACGGCGAGCCGCTGCTCGCCACGTCTGAGCTCGGCATCCCCGGCGAGCACAACGTCGAGAACGCGATGGCCGCGGCCGCCGCGGCGCTGACGATGGGCATCGACCCCGACGCCGTCCGCGCCGGACTTCGCAGCTTCGGCGGCGTGCCGCACCGGCTCGAGCCGGTCGCCGAGATCGAAGGCGTCCGCTTCGTCAACGACTCCAAGGCGACCAACGTCGCCTCCGCCGCCGTCGGCATCGGCAGCTTCGACCGCGGTGTCCACGCGATCCTCGGCGGCAGCGACAAGGGCGAGCCGTTCGCGCCGCTTCTCGCGCCGCTCGCCGAGCGCGCCGCCGCCGTCTATCTGATCGGCGACACCGCCGACCGCATGGCCACCGAACTGGCGCCGCTCGCCGATTCCGGCGTCGCGATGATCCGCGCCGAGGACTTCGACGACGCGGTCCGCCGCGCCGCCGCGGCCGCCGCTCCCGGCGAGGTCGTCCTGCTCTCGCCGGCCTGCGCCAGCTACGACGCCTTCCCCAACTTCGAAGCCCGCGGCGAGCGCTTCCGCCAGATCGTCGCGGAGCTCGGGGTGGAGAACGGATGAGCGCCCTCGACGCCGCGCTCGGACGCGCGCGCCCCGCCAAGGCGAAGAAGCGCAAGAAATCGAAGGCCCGCGCCGTCTCCACCGAGTACAACCTGCTGCTGACGGCGACGCTCTGCCTGCTCGCCTTCGGCGCGGTGATGGTCTTCTCCGCCTCCTCGACCACCCAGGTGCTGCAGAACGGCGGGCTCGCCGACTCCGCCTACTACCTGCAGCGCACGCTGATCGTCGGCGCGGTCGGCCTCG
Source organism: Solirubrobacterales bacterium (assembly GCA_025964255.1). GTDB lineage: Bacteria > Actinomycetota > Thermoleophilia > Solirubrobacterales > 70-9 > VAYN01. The sequence goes on from JAOPZF010000069.1 coordinate 7,879, forward strand.
TGATCATGCACTTCACCGCCCGCCACGGGCTCGTCGCGATCCGCCGACTGACGCCGGTCTTCCTCTTCGGCTCGCTCTTCCTCCTGCTCGTCGTCCTCGGCGCCGGGCAGAGTGTCAACGGGGCGACCCGCTGGATCGGCGCCGGCTCCTTTCAGATCCAGCCGTCGGAGCTGGCCAAGGTCGCGCTGATCCTCTACAGCGCCGACCTGCTCGCGCGCGAGCCGAAGCGGGTCCGCTCGATCAAGGGCTTCATGCCGATTCTGCTGGTCACCGGAGCCGCCTGCCTCCTGATCATGGTCGAGCCGGACATGGGCACGACGATGGTCGTCGCCCTCGGGGTCGCCGCGACCCTTGTCGCCGCCGGTGTCGTGCCGCGGGATCTGGGGAAGATCGCGTTGGTCATCGGCGTCGGAGTCCTGCTGCTGACGATCATCGAGCCGTACCGGATGGCGCGCCTGACCAGCTTCCTGCATCCGTCGAACGACACCGAAGGCGCCGGCTTCCAGGCGGCGCAGGCGAAGATCGCGCTCGGCTCCGGCGGCCTCTTCGGAGTCGGCATCGGCAACGGCGTGCAGAAGGCCTTCTACCTGCCCGAGGCTCACACCGACATGATCTCGGCGGTGATCGGCGAGGAGCTCGGCCTGGTCGGGATCCTCGGCGTCGTCGGCCTCTTCGGCATGTTCGGGTTCGCCGGGCTGCGGATCGCCCAGAAGGCGAAGGACAACTACGGCAAGATCCTCGTCGCCGGGCTGACCTCGATGATCCTGGTGACGGCGATGATCAACCTCTTCGCGGTGATGGGGCTGGCGCCGCTGACCGGCGTGCCGCTGCCCTTCATCTCCTACGGAAACTCGGCGCTGCTGTCGTGCCTGTTCGCGGTCGGGCTGATCCTCAACGTCGCCCGCGGTGGGACCGCGAGCGCGGCGAAGGGCCGGGAGACCAGGTCGGGCAAACTGCGCGTAGTCGATGGCGGGCGCTCGCCCGCGCGTGAAAGGAGCGGTGCCTCCGGTGCCAGAAGGGCCAAGAGTGGTGGTGGCAGCGGGGGGAACCGCGGGGCACGTAGTGCCCGCCATGGCGGTCGCCGCCGCGCTACGTGAGAGCGGCGCCGAGGTCAGCTTCCTCGGCACCCGCGACAAGATGGAGGCGGAGTTGGTGCCCCCCTCGGGCTACGAGATCGACTTCCTCCGCGTGCGGGGGATCGACCGGCTTCTGGTTCTTCAGTTCTTCCAATAGCGCTTCTGACGTATCGTTGTGCCCCCAAGAGCCGGGTTTACGATGACGATCGTCATGGTCATCATCATCATCATCATCATCATCATCATCACCGC
>JAOPZF010000107.1 GCA_025964255.1 Solirubrobacterales bacterium
GAGCGCCGAAGTCGCCGCCAACCGCCAGGACGAAAAGAACAAACGCACCCAACTGAAGAGCGCGACCGGCAAGCAGAAGACGCAGCTCAAAGAAACCGCGGAAGCGGCGGAAGTCGAACTCGGCGAATCGGCTGAAGAAACCGTGAAGAAGATCGACAACCACTGGAACAAGCAGTACGAAGAAAAGAAAGCGGCGCTCAACACGACCCGGGAAAACCGGCTCGGCTACCTCGAATCGAAGCTCGAACAGGGCCGCGCCGACGTCGCCGCGATGCCGACCAGCTAGGGCTCGACGACGACGCCGTCGGCGGCGAGCTCGATCTCGAACCACTCGGGCCCGTCGAGCTCGATCAGGCGAAAGACGCCGGGGAGCGCGTCCCAGGAGAGCCGTGCGATCGCTAGGCCGATCGATTCCCATTCCTGGAACTCGATCACCCCGAGTGGCTCCCAAGTTCCGATTTCGACTTCATGGGCGACGAAATAGCGCACACCCCATTAACCCCGCGGAGTGCAGAAAGTTCGCATGCACGCCGTAAAACTTGGGTAAGACTTTCTGCGTGAGACTCAAGGAGATGACGAATCATGCTGATCACTAGGAGCTCGGTGGCGACCCAGAAAGGGCCGGCCGACTGGTTCACCGGCGACGTCTACATCGACGCCGTCGCCGTGGTGGCGGCGCCCTGGCGGACGGCCGCGGCGAACGTCCACTTCACCCCCGGCGCCCGCACCGCCTGGCACACCCACCCGATCGGGCAGACGATCTTCGTCACCGAGGGGGTCGGGCTCTGTCAGCGTGAGGGTGGCCAGATCGAGGAGATCCGCCCCGGCGACCGCGTCTTCTTCGAGCCCGGCGAGAACCACTGGCACGGCGCCGCGCCCGACCGCTTCATGGCCCACGTCGCGATGCAGGAGGCCGACGAGACCGGCAGCGCGGTGGCCTGGGGCCGACACGTTTCCGACGAGGAGTACGACGCCGCCGCGGCGTCGTAGAGAGGAGCAGCAGATGTCGATCGTGATCGTCGGTGCCGGGCCCAATCTGGGCGCCGCCGTCGCCCGCCGCTTCGGGCGCGAGGGGATGAGCGTCGGCTTGGTGGCGCGCGACGCGGGCAAGCTCGAGGAGCTCGCCAACGTCTTGAACGAGGAAGGGATCACGGCGGACTTCGCCGCCGCCGACATCCGCGACGCCGAGGCGCTCACGGCCGCGATCCGCGGACTCGCCGAGCGGCTCGGCCCGGTCGAGGTGCTCGAGTACTCGCCGCTGCCGGCCAAAGAGTTCATGAAGCCGATCCGGGAGACGACCGTCGACGACCTCCGCGGCCCGCTCGAGTTCAGCGTCCTCGGCGCGGTGGCGGCGGCGCTCGCGGTGGCCGAACCGATGGTCGAGGCGGGCTCGGGCTCGATCCTCTTCACCACCGGCGGCGCCGCGGTCAAGCCCTACCCGGAGCGCGCCGGGGTCGGCGTCTCCTTCGCCGGCGAGGTCGCCTACGCCCGGATGCTGAACGAGGAGCTCGCCGACAAAGGCGTCCACGTCGGCCACACCGCGATCGCCGGCCGCATCGCCCCGGGCGAGGACCACGAGCCCGACGACGTCGCCGAGGTTCTCTGGAAGCACCACACCGACAAAGGCGACTTCCAGGTCCTCATCGGCTTCGACTGAGGGTGCGTTCGTCGCTTGTAGCCGTATAGGGATACAAGCGACGAACTCACTGGCTCAGATCCCCTCGGTTGCCTCGAGCTCGCCCGCCGCGATCGCCTCCGCCAGCCGCGTGTGGTCGCGTTCGTTCTGGTCGGCGTAGCGGCCGGAGAACTCGGCGATCGCCTGGTCGAATTTCTCGCCCTTGCCGAGGTAGGCGGCGATCGCCAGGCGGTCCCCGGACCTGGCGTGCGAACGGGCCAGCGACCAGGCGCAGGCCAGCGTGTAGGTGATCAGCCCGTGCTCGTCCATCCGCGCCAGGTCGGCGCTCGCCTTCCAGTCCCAGAGCTGGCGCACGTAGAAATCGTGCTCGAGCCCGTCGAGGCCGGTGCTGCGCTGCCAGCTGAGGAAGATGTCGGTAGCGGCCTGCATCATCCGCTGGCCGCGGACCACCCGCTCGCCGTGGTTGTCGAACTCCGAGGCGCCGAGGTGCGGCTCGAGCACCGAGGCGACCGCCTCCTTCGCCTGCAGCACCAGCGGATCGCCGACCCCCTGCGAGACCAGCAGGAACACCCAGGCCCGGGTGCCGACGCTGCCGACCCCGACCACCTTGCGCGCCATGTCGACGAAGCGGTAGGAGCGGAAGAGGTGCTCGCGGTCGGCGTGCAGCCCCGCCGCGTACTGCTCGAGCAGCTCGTGAACCCAGGCGGCGCGCTCGGCGGGATCGGTGCTCGCCCCCAGCTCGCGCAGGGGCGTCAGCAGCGGCGGCACGCTGGCGAAGCGCGGCTCGCCGTCGATGACCTCGGTCAGCTTGCGCGCCGCGCGGGCGCTGTCCTTGCGCCGGCCCTTGGCGAACGTGCGGTCGAACAGCTCCTGCCCGCCGGCGTCGAGGCTGGTGCCGAAGCGCGCCGTCAGTTCGTCGGCGTCGAGCCGGTCGTACCAGGCCTCGAGCATCGTCTCGGCGGCGAACTCGGCCATCCCGCCGCGGTACTGGCCGACCGCCGCGGCGACGAGCCGGCGGCGGCGCTTGCGTCCCAGCCCGAGCTCCCGCGCGGCGATCTCGATGCTCGTCGCCATCCGCTTCACGTCCCACTCCCACGGCCCCGGCAAGGTCTCGTCGAAGTCGTTGGGACCGAAGACCAGCCGCCGGTCGGGCGCCGCGAAGCCGCCGAAGTTGTTGATGTGGGCGTCGCCGCAGACCTGGACCATGAGGCCGGAGTCCGGCGTCGCGGCAAGGTCTGCCGCCATCACCGCGGCCGCGCCACGGTAAAAGGTGAAGGGCGATGCGACCATCCGGCCGTAGCGGATCGGCAGCAGCTCGGCGACCCGCGGCTCGGCCTGGCGGCGGAGGACCCGGATCGGATCCTCGCGGTCGGCGGCAGGCGTCCAGTCGGCGTGCGAGGAGCGCGGCGTCGTCGATCGCGCGGCGCGGCCTCGTTCAGAGTCCTCCCCATGTTCCAGCCGCGCGATCGTCCTCATTGCCGGAACCTAACGCTCAGAGGCCCAACACAGTGACCGCGACGAGGATCAATGACAAGGTCGAGGTGATCCCCACCGTCGCCGCCGTCACCCAGTCGACCGCGCCCTTGTTGCGGTGCTCCCCCATCAGCTCCTCGTTGCGCGCCAGCCGCCAGACAAAGAACAAGTTGATCGGCAGGAGCAATCCGTTGACCACCTGGACCCCGACCAGCAGCGAGATCACCGGCACCCCGGGAACCATCGCGACCAGGGTCGAGATCACGATCATCGCCGTGATCAGGCCGATGAAGACGGGCGCCTCGTCGCGCCGCCGACCGATCCCTTTTTCGAAGCCGAGGCTCTCGGCGACGGCGTAGGAGGTGGCGATCGGCAGGATCGCCGCGGCGAGCAGACTGGCGCCGAGCAGGCCGATGCCGAAGAGCAGCTCGGCGTACTGGCCGGCGAACGGCTCGAGCGCCTTGGCGGCGTCGGCGGCCGAGCCGATCGAGTGGATCCCGCCGACGTACAGGGTCGCCCCGGTGGCGATGATGATGAAGCCGGCGACGAGGTCGGCGAAGATCGAGCCGCCGACCGCCTCGGCCGACTCCGACTTCAGATCGGCCACCGTCGTCCCCCGCTCGACCACCGCCGACTGCAAGTAGAGCCCCATGTAGGGGGTGATCGTCGTCCCCGCCATCGCGACGAAGAGCAGCAGGAAGGCAGGACTGGTGTGGACCTGCGGGACGACCAGCGAGTGGCCGACCTGGCCCCAGTCGGGGTGGGCGAGGATCGCCGCGATCGGATAGGCGAAGAAGGGGATCGTCAGCCAGATGAAGACGCGCTCGGCGGAGCGGTAGGAGCCGCGGACGATCACCAGCCAGATCGCGAGCCCGGCGATCGGCACCGAGACCTGCACCGGGATCCCGGCCAGTCCGAGGGCTGCGCCGACGCCGACGAAGTCGGAGATGCAGATGCCGAAGTTGGCGACCAGCAGGCAGAGCGTCGCGAAGGCCGACCAGCGGATCCCGTAGCGCTCGCGGATCAGCTCGGCGAGCCCCTTGCCGGTCACCGTCCCCATCCGCGCCGCCGAGCGCTGCACCAGCGCCAGCGAGACGGTGATCAGCAGCATCGCCCAGAGCAGCGTGTAGCCGTACTTGGCGCCTACTTCGGAGTAGGTGGCGATGCCGCCGGCGTCGTTGCCCGCGTTGGCGGCGATCAGCCCGGGCCCGAGCAGCCCGAGGAAGACGACGATCCGGCTACGCCGGGGGCGGAACCGCCCACGTACTTGGAAGCGCATCCATCAGTCCTCTCCCAGCAATCCGAAGCGCCGCCGCCAACCCTTCGGCAGCAGGACCTCGAGCACGTCGTCGACGGTGACGACGCCGATCATCCGTTCCTCGGCGTCGCAGACGGCGGCCGCGGTCAGGTTGTAGTCGGCCATCAGCCGGGCGATCTCCTCGAAGTCGGCCTCCGGCACCAGGTGCGGCGCATCGTCGACGTCGAGGTCGATCACCGCGGCGTCGGGGTCGGCGCGGACGAGCGCCGCGAGCGCCACCGAGCCGAGGAAGCGGTGGTGCTGGTCCATCAGCCAGACCGTGCTCAGCACCTCGTCGGGGAGACGTGAACGGCGCACCCGCTCGAGCGCGTCGGCGACGGTCGCCTGGCGGTAGACGCTGACGAAGTCGGGGCTCATCAGGCCGCCCGCCTCGGCCGGGTCGAAGCCGAGCAGGGCGCGGACCTTGCGCCGCGGCGCGTCCGCCAGCAGGTCGATGACCGCCTCGCGGCGCCCCTCCGGCAGCTCGGCGACGAGGTCGGCGGCGTCGTCGGGCGCCATCCGCCCCAGCAGCTCCGCCACCTGGGCGTCGGAGCGCCCTTCGACCAGCTCCATCTGGTGGCGCGCGTCGAGCTCCTCGAAGACGTCGGCCTCGAGCGCGCCGTCGTCACCGAGCGCCTGCATGATCTCCTCGCCCTCGTCGCGCGAGGCCGCCTCGACCAGATCGGCGATCGCCGCCGGGTGCATGCGCGCCAGCTTCGGGTGGAGGACCCGCATCCGCATCCCGGTTGCCTCGCCGGTGAAGGGCTCGAGGCTCGCCCAATCGACGAAGTCCCCGGTCCCGATCCGCCCCGCCAGCCGTTTCGGCAAGAGCCGGCGAAGCCCGCCGCGGGCGCCGGTGTCGACGCCGACGACCCGCCACCAGCCGTCGAGCCGCGCCAGCTCGATCTCGTTGGCGCGGACCAGCCGCGCGCCGTCGACGTTGATCAGCTGGTGGTCGAGGACGTCGTGGCGGAGGAGGACCTCGTCGCCGCGGCGCTGGAACGGGCGCAGGTCGAGTTTCGCCTTGGTCAGCGTGGCGGCGCCGGGGGCGATCGCCGCGACCCGTTCGGCGGGCACATATGAGCGCCGCCCGGTGCGCCCGGCGATCGTCACCAGGAAGCCGGTGATCGGCGGATAGCCGGAGCCGCCGAGGCGGACGATCAGGTCATCGACGCGGCCGAGCCGGGTGCCGTCGGCGTCGCGAAGCGCGCCGCCGAGGATCAGCGAGAGGTGCAGGACCTCCGCGGGCTTCGCGGTTGCGGTAGCGGCGGGCACGTCGACACTTTAGGCCTGAATCTCAAGAGAAGATGAGAGCGGCCTGAACCGACCACGGGGCCGCTACGGGCCTCTGCCCCCACCCCGCCGCGATGTCCATGGATAGGATCGCGTGACCTTGTCTCGGATCCTCATTCTCGGCGCGGGCTTCGGCGGCCTCGAGCTCAGCACCGAGCTCTCGGAGGCGCTCGGCGACGCGGCCGAGGTGACCCTGATCGACAAGAACGACGCCTTCGTCTTCGGCTACTCGAAGCTCGACCTACTGTTCCGCGATGCCACCCGCGAGGCGGTCCGCCTCCCCTACGCCGAGTTCACCAAGCCGGGCGTGCGGCTGCTGCGCGAGACGGTGACCGCGATCGACCCGGCGGCCAAGCGGGTGACGACGGACGCGGGCGAGCACGAGGCCGACTATTTGGTGATCGCGCTCGGCGCCGACTACGACCTGGCGGCGACGCCGGGGCTGGCCAAGGTCGGGACCGAGTTCTACTCCGTCGCCGGGGCCGAAGCGCTGGCGCCGAAGATCCGCGAGTTCTCCTCCGGGCGGGCGCTGATCGGCGTCTGCGGTGCTCCGTTCAAGTGCCCGCCGGCGCCCAGCGAGTGCGCGCTGATGCTCGACGACGAGCTACGCCGACGCGGCGTCCGCGACAACTGCGAGATCTACTACGTGATCCCCTTCGGCACCCCGGTGCCGCCCTCGCCGGAGACGTCGGCGGCACTGAGCGGAGAGTTCGAGACGCGCGGGATCGAGCTGATCACCGGCAAGCGGATCGCGAGCCTCGACCCGGAACTGAACGTCGCCATCCTCGACGACGGCTACGAGATCCCCTTCGACCTCTTCCTCGGCGTGCCGAAGCACCGCGCCCCCGACGTCGTGATCGAGTCGGGGATCACCGAGGACGGCTACGTGCCCGTCGACCCGGCGACGCTCGCGACCAAGGTGCCGGGCGTCTACGCGGTCGGCGACGTCGCGACCGCGGGGGTGCCGAAGGCCGGCGTCTTCGCCGAGAGCGCCGCCCGGATCGTCGCCCAGCACCTCATCGCCCAGATCCAGGGCGGCGTCGAGCCGGGTCGCCACCTCGGCCAAGGCACTTGCTACATCGAGTTCGGCGAGGGCCGAATCGGCAGCGTCGACATCGACTTCCTCTCCGGCCCCGAGAAAACCGGCCACTTCAACCCGCCCTCGGCCGAGCAGATGGCGCTGAAGGAGTCCTTCGGCGCCACCCGCCGCGCCCGCTGGTTCGGCCGCGCCTGACGCGCTGCATGAATCTTGGGGGCTATAGAGGCTGTCGCACAAACCTCGCTCCGTCCGCCCTGCCGGCGAGCATCGGCGCATGGCCCAGAACTTCCTCCCCTGCGAGCGTGACCAAGAGCTGCTGCTGCCGCCGAACATGCGCGACTGGCTC
>JAOPZF010000085.1 GCA_025964255.1 Solirubrobacterales bacterium
GGAGAAGGTCTCGACCACCTGCTCGGACTCGTTCAGCCGCATCATCCCGTGGTCGACGTAGATGCAGGTCAGCCGCTCCCCCACCGCTATGTGGACCAGCAGCGCGTCGACCGAGGAGTCGACCACGACGGAGAGCCCGCAGATGACGCGGCCGTCGCCGACATGGCTGCGCACCTTCTCGACCTGTTCCTCGATCACCGAGGCGGCGCTCCACTGATCGGTGCAGCCGGCGACGTCGCGGAGGAACCGGGTGAGGATCTCGGTCCCGTAGGGCGTGTGGACGACCTCGGGGTGGAACTGGATGCCGTAGAGGCCGCGCTCGGAGTTCTCGTAGGCAGCGACCGGGGAGCTCGGCGATGAGGCCAGCGGGGTGAAGCCGTCGGGCGCCGCGCGGACGATGTCGCGGTGGCTCATCCAGCAGTTCTGCTCCTCGGGGAGGCCGCCGAGCAGCCGGCCGCCGTCCTCGCGGAGGGTCAGCTCGGTGCGGCCGAACTCGCCCGCCTCGGCGCCTTCGACCGTGCCGCCAAGCGCCAGGGCCATCGCCTGCATGCCGTAACAGATGCCCAGCAGCGGGATGTCGAGATCGAGCAGCTGGGTCGGGAAGGGCGGTGCCCCGTCTTCGTAGACCGAGGCGGGCCCGCCCGATAGCACCAGGGCTTTCGGCTTGCGCGCCCTGATCCGCTCGACGTCGGCGTTCGCCGGCAACAGCTCGGCGAACACCCCGCATTCGCGGATCCGCCTCGCGATCAGCTGCGAATACTGCCCGCCGAAATCGAGGACCAGGACCTCCTCGGTCGCCGGGACCTCGCTCGCCGGGATCTGATCGGCAGGGACAACCGCCGACTTGCCGTCGATGGAATCGACAACGGGCTCCGTCATCCCTGCCTCTCGATCACTCGTGTTCCTAGTCGTCCGAGACGGCGACGCCCGCGGCGACCGCCGCGCGACCGTTCGAACCCATGCCGACGTGCTGCTCGTTCTGCAGCTTCTTGCCCTCCGACATCAGCGCCGGAGCGACCATCACCTCGGCCCGCTGGAAGGAACGGATGTCCTCGTAGCCACAGGTGGCCATCGAGGTTTTCAGTGCTCCCATCAGGTTGAAGGTGCCGTCGTTCTCCTGGGCGGGGCCGAGGAGGATCTCCTCCATCGTCCCGTCCTGCTTGGTCGAGACGCGCGTGCCGCGCGGCAGCGAGGGATGGAACGTCGCCATCCCCCAATGGAAGCCGCGACCGGGCGCCTCTTTGGCGCGGGCGAGCGGCGAACCGATCATCACCGCGTCGGCCCCCATCGCGATCGCCTTGGAGACGTCGCCGCCGGTGCGCATGCCGCCATCGGCGATCACGTTCACGTATTCGCCGGTCTCCAGCATGTGCTGGGCGCGGGCGGCCGCCACGTCGGCGATCGCCGTCGCCTGCGGCACGCCGATCCCGAGCACGCCGCGGGTGGTGCAGGCAGCGCCCGGACCGACCCCGACGAGGACGCCCACCGCGCCGGTCCGCATCAGATGCAGCCCGGTCGAGTACGAGGCGCAGCCGCCGACGATCGTCGGCACCGACACATCGGCGATGAACTCCTTCAGGTTCAGCGGCTCGACCGTGGTCGAGACGTGCTCGGCCGAGATCACCGTGCCCTGGACGACAAGGATGTCGAGGCCCGCCTCGATCGCGGCCTCGTAGTAGGTGCGGACTTTCTGCGGAGTGAGCGAGCCACTGACGACGGCGCCCGTGGCCTTGATTTCCTCGACCCGCTGGGCGATCAGATCCGGCTTGACCGGCTCGGCATAAACCTCCTGCATGATCCGCGTTGCCTCGTGCTTCGGCGCGGCGGAGATTTCCTCGAGCCTCTCCTCGGCGTTCTCGAAGCGGCTCCAGATCCCCTCGAGGTTGAGGACGCCGAGACCGCCGAGCTGGTTCGTCAGGGCAGCGGTCTGGGGAGAGACCACGCCGTCCATGGCGGAGGCGAGCAGGGGCAGGTCGAAGCGGTAGGGACCAAGGGTCCAGGTGATATCGATGTCATCAGGGTCCCGCGTGCGGCGCGAAGGAACGATCGCTACGTCGTCGAATCCGTAAGCGCGCCGCCCTTTCTTTCCGCGGCCGATTTCGATTTCCAAAGGTGACCTCCAGGGCTGGCGTTGAACCAGTCAGCCTACACTTCGGCCGGGACCTCCAAATCGAGCACGGAGACGCCTCCCAGCAGTCGCTCGACCTGGTTGCGGTCGACGGTCCCCGCGCCGAAGTGCTGGGTCGACTCGGCGCCGCATGCCACGCCGTATGCGAGGCACTCCTCCTCGCTCCGTCCCTCATAGCGCGCGGCGACGTAGCCGGCGACGAACGCGTCCCCCGACCCGACCGTCGAGACCGGCTCCAGCGGCTCGGTGTGGATCTCCAGCAGGCGCCGCTCGGAGCCCTCGCCGATCACCGCGACGCAACCCTGCGGGCGCGTGATCGCGGCCTCGGCGGCGCCTAGGCGAACGATCTCCAACAGCCCGGTCGCGAGGTCCGATTTGTCGGCGAACTCCTGGCCGACCAGCTCCTCGGCCTCCGCCTCGTTCGGCGTCACCATCGCCGCCCCGGCCTTCACCCCGTTCAGCATCGCCTCGCCCTCGGCATCGAGGACGACCGGGACGCCGCGCCGGCGCAGGTCGTCGATCAGCCGCGCGTAAAGGTCATCGCCGGCGCCCGGCGGCAGCGAGCCCGCCAGCACGCAGATCTTGGTGCCGCCGGCGAGGTAGCCGATCCGCTCGAAGAGGCGCTTGGTCTCCTCGGCGGAGACCGCCGGGCCGCGCTCGTTGATCTCGGTCTGCTCACCCGAGGTCGGGTCGATCACGGCGAGGTTGATCCGCGTCTCGGCGGCGATCTCGATGAAGTCGTTGAGCACCGACTCGACCTGGAGCTCTTCGATCACCCGCGCCCCGGAGGGGCCGCCGACGAAGCCAGAGGCGATCACCGGCCGGCCGAGCAGGTTCAGCGCCCGCGCCACGTTGATGCCCTTGCCGCCCGCGACCGTGCGGCTCTCCACCGCGCGATGGCGGCGGCCGAGGCGGAAGTTCGGAACCGCGACGGTCCGGTCGATCGCCGCGTTCAGCGTCACCGTGAGGATCACTTCGACTGCACCCGCTTTCCCCTTCGGATTCGGCGGAGGACCGCCCCCAAAAGCAGCACCGCGATCAGTATCGCGCACGCCGCTATCGCGAGGGTAACCGTATGTTCGCCGGCGAAACCCCGGGCCTTGTCAAAGCCGCTCGCGGCGGGGATGCGGCGACCGGCGACCAGCGGGACGGTACCCGCCCGGAGGCCGTTGACGGTGACGGTCGCGGTCCCCAGCCGCGCGCCGCCGGGGATCGGGCCGGTGACCTTGGCTGGGGCGTCGACCGTGACTTCGGCTTTCTGGCCTTTCCGCAGGCGGACGGTCAGCGAGTGGCCGGCGACCAGTGGCAGCTCACCGCCGGAGTACTTGATCGTCGGGCTGGCGAATTCTTCGCCTTTTTTGATCGCCGTCCCGCGGTGGTACTGGCCGAAGCCCCAGCGGAGCAGTTCGAAGGCGTCGGAGAAGCGCGTTTCGTCGGTCGGCGCGTCGATGTCGACGGCGATCAGCTTGATCCCCTTCTTCTCGCCCGAGCCGACCATCACGTAGCCCGCCTTCCAGGTATGGCCGGTCTTCACCCCGGTCACCCAGGGCGCCATTTCGAGCAGCTCGTTGATCGAGTGGATGTGCTCGACCGGCCGCATGCTGCGCAAGGTCGCTTCGCGGGCGTCGGCGATCTTCGCGAAGGCGGGGATCCGCAGCAGTTCTTCGGTCAGCGTCGCCAGGTCGAGGGCGCTCGAGTAGTTCCTCGGCGAGTTGAGCCCGATCGGGTTCTCGTAGTGCGTGTTGGTGAGGCCGAGCGCCGCCGCGTAGCGGTTCATCTGGCCGACGAACTTCTTCACCGTGCCCGCCGATTCGATCGCCAGCGTGTGGGCGGCGTCGCCGGCGCTCAGCATGATCAGCCCGCGGAGCAGGTCATGCACGCTGATCCGCTGCCCCGGCCGCAGGCCCATCACCGAGTCGCCATATTCGTATTCGAAGGGCTGCGCGTGGACGATCTTCTTCAGCGGCAGGTCCTTCATCGCGACGTAGGCGGTCATCAGCTTCGTCGTCGAGGCGATCAGCCGCCGTTCGTTGCCCGCGTGGGAGGTCAGCACCTCCCCGGTCCGCCCGTCGACCAGCGCCCAGGACTTGGCGAGCACGTGCGGGCCGGGCACGCGGTGCTTGGCGCCCTGGGACGGCTTCGCGCCGTTCGCCGCGCCCGCGACGGCCAGCACGCCGAGCAGGACCGCGAGGAAGGCGCCGATCCGGCGCCCGCTCATTTCTGCAGTTTGAGGACTTCGCCCGCGATCAACGTCTGCGGGTCGACTTCGGGGTTGAGCGCCTGGATTTCGGCGACCTTGATGCCGGTCTTCTGGGCGATCGAGGTCAGCGTGTCACCGCTCTGCACTTCGTAGGTCTTCGCCTTCGTGCGCGGCTTCTTCGGCTGCTTCTTGTGCGCCTTGGTCTGGCTGGTCGTGTTGCCCTTGCCCTTGTTCGAATCGTTGTGCAGATTCGTGTTGGAGGCGATGACGATCACCGCGATGACAGCGGCGATCAGCGCCACCAGGGCGAGGAACCGTGCGAGCCAGGAGCGTCTTCTCTTCATTTGACCGGGACGGCGGGCGCCTCGAAGCGCCCCCGTAGGGGCGGGATCGTAGGGCATTTGCAGGCGAAAACCTTCGCCTGCTCGTCAGCCGTTCGAGATCTCCCAGAGGGTCTCGCGCAACTGCGCCGCGGCGGCGGCGGGATCGGGGGCGCCGGCGATGCCGCGCGAGGAGGCAACCAGGGCACCCGCTGGACCGGGCCCGAAGGCGGCGCCGAGCATCGCCGGGTCGCCGCCCTGGGCACCGACTCCGGGGAGCAGGAAGACCGAGCGCGGCATCAGCTCGCGCAGGCGGGCGATGTGCTCGGGCTCGGTCGCGCCGACGACCGCGCCGAGGCCGCTGAGGCCACCGTCGCCGAGCAGGCGCGGGGCCAGCTCGTCGACCATCGCCGCGAGCCGCTCGTGCAGCGGCGCCTGCGGCGCGGGCAGGTCCATCAGGTCGGCGGCGCCCGGGTTGCTGGTGCGGACGAGGACGAAGATCCCCGCGTCGGCCGCCTCGCAGGCGGCGACCAGCGGTTCGAGCGCGTCGCGGCCGAGCAGCGGATTGGCGGTGAAAGCATCGGCGCCGAGGCCCGTCACCTCGCCCCAGGGGGTCGGGGTCGAGCCGACCAGCGCCTGCGCGTAGGCGGCGGCGGTCACCGGCACGTCGCCGCGCTTGCCGTCGGCGAGGAAGATCAGCCCCGCCTCGGCGGCCGCATCGCGGGCGGCGGCGAGCGCCTCCCAGCCGGGCGGGCCGAGCCGTTCGAAGCAGGCGAGCTGCGGCTTCACCGCGACGCAATGCGGTCCCGCGAGCGCGATCAGCTTACGGCAGTGAGCGGCGACGGCGCGCCCGGCGAGAACCGCAGGCGGGGAGCCATCGCCACCGGACTCGACCGCGATCCCCGGCAGTAACTTCGCGGGATCGGGGTCGAGCCCGAGGCAAACCTGACTGCGACGCTCCTCGACGAGCGCCGTCAGCCGGTCAGCAAACTTGGACAGCTCAGCCCTTGACTTTGGTCTTCAGGGCGGAACCGGCGCTGAAACGCGGCACTTTGCCGCCCGGGATCGTGATCCGCTCGCCAGTGCGGGGGTTCACGCCCTGGCGCGGGCCGCGCTCGGCGACGTGGAATTTGCCGAAGCCGGTGAAGCTGACCTCGTCGCCAGCCGCGAGAGCGCCGGTGATCGTGTCGAGGACGGCGTCGAGGGCGTCGCTCGCCGCTTTTTTGCTGCCCAGCCGGTCGTCAGATGCGAGTTGGTCCAGAAACTCAGCCTTGGTCACGTCGAGATTCCTCCTCGGGGGTTGAAGTCGAGTGGCAATCTAACAACGCCGGTCGGCGGGAAACCACGCAGGGAGCCAAAAGTGGCGCTGAGTAGTCGATTAGACGTCAGCCCGTGTGCGCGGTCAGGTTCCGCTGATCGAAAGCTCGGCGACCAGCAGCGGCGGCGTCGAGACCGACCCGCCGAAGGGGACCCAGCGTGCCTCCGACCCGGCCGCTGAAACCGCGCGCAACATCGCGACGAGCTCGCCCGCGATCGTGAACTCGCGCAGCGGCTCAGCCAGGGCGCCGTCGCGGATCGCGCGCCCGGAGGCGCCGACCGAGAAGACGCCGGTGACCGGATTGACGCCCGAGTGGAGGCCGGCGACGTCCGTGACGAAGATTCCATCGCCCGCCTCGGCGAGCAGCTGCTCCATCGTGTGCTCGCCGGTGGCGACGATCAGGTTCGAGGCCGACACCGAGGGCAGCGAGCGGTAGCCCGCCCGCGCCGCCGAGCCGGTCGAGGCGGTCCCCTCGCGGTTGGCGGTGTAGGTGTCGAAGAGGTAGCCGCGCAGCGCGCCGCCGTCGATCAGCGCGGTCCGACGGTGCGGCACGCCCTCACCGTCGAACGGAGCCGAGGCGGCGCCCGCCGGATCACGACCGTCGTCGTGGAGGGCGAAGGTGGTCGAGGCGACCTCGTCGCCGAGCCGGCCGGCGAAGGGCGAGCGGCCGCGCTGGACGGCGCGAGCGCCGAGCGCCCCGCCGATCAGGCCGGCGAAGCTGGCGGCGACGGTCGGGTCGAGGACGACCGGGCAGGAGCGCGAGGCGGGCTTGCCGGCGCCGATCATGGCGACGGCGCGCTCGGCGCCCTCGCGGCCGATCGCCTCGGGGTCGAGATCCTCGGGCCCGCGCGCGAGGCCGAAGCCGAGGCCGGTCTCGCGGCCTCCCTCCCCCTCGGCGAGCGCCTGCAGGTAGGCGAAGCAGTTGGCGGACTCGTAGCTGGCGGCGATCCCGGTCGAGGAGGCGATCGCGACCT
The DNA here is from genome assembly GCA_025964255.1 of Solirubrobacterales bacterium. GTDB lineage: Bacteria > Actinomycetota > Thermoleophilia > Solirubrobacterales > 70-9 > VAYN01. Next base: position 6,941 of record JAOPZF010000085.1, read on the forward strand.
GCTCGGTCGAGTCGGCGTAGACGGCGGTCTCGACCCCGGCGATGCGCTGATCGGCGGCGAGGGCAGTGCGCTCGACGGTCAAGGCGAGGTCGGCCACCTGGCCCGCGGTCCACTCGCCGACGCTGGGGCTGTCGAGGCCGGGCAGCGCCTCGATTTCCTGCGGCGCGGGCGGCGCCGCGAACTCGTCCTCGTCGGCGACCGCGGCCATCTCGGCGGCGCGGGCGGCGAGCGCGGTGACGCCGGCCTCGGTCAGGTTGGTGCCGTAGGCGTAGCCGACCCGGTGGCCGTCCCAGGCGCGGATCCCGATCCCGGTCTGGGTCGCCGCGGTGAGGCTCTCTACCTCGCCACCGTGGACCCGCACCTCGCGCCCCGTGTCGCGGCTGGCATAAGCCTCGGCGGCGCTGGCTCCGGCCGCCAGGGCGACCTCGACGGCGCGCGCCGCGGCGGGGGAAAGCTCGACGCTCGGCAGATCGCTCACAGCTGGGTCCCTCCCACGGTCATCTTGCCTACTCGGACGTGTCCTTGGCCGGTCCCGACGGGCACTTTCTGGCCACCCTTGCCGCAGATCCCGGTCTTGACGAAGAAGTCGTCGCCGACCGCGTCGATCGCCGCGAGCGCGTCGAGGCAGTTGCCGATCAGCGTCGCGCCGGAGCACGGCGCGGTCACCTTGCCGTCCTCGATCAGGTAGCCCTCGCTGACCCCGAAGACGAAGTCGCCGGTCGCCGGATCCACCTGCCCGCCGCCGAAGCTCACCGCGTAGAAGCCGTTTTTCAGCTCGGCGATCATCGCCTCGGGGGTCGACTCGCCGGGCGCGATGTAGGTGTTGGTCATCCGCGGCAAGGGCAGGTGGCGGAAGCTCTCGCGGCGTCCGTTGCCGGTCGAGGCGACCCCGTCGCGCTCGGCGCCGAGGTGGTCGTAGAGGTAGGAGACGAGCCGCCCGTCCTCGATCACCAGCGTTTTCTGCGTCGGCTGTCCCTCGTCGTCGATCGCATCACTGCCCCACTCGTTGGGAAGGCGGCCGTCGTCGTAGGCGTTCAGCAGCGGCTGGGCGACCATCTCGCCGAGCTTGCCGATGTAGACCGAGGCGCCCTTGTGGATGTGGTCGATCTCGAGGCCGTGGCCGGTCATCTCGTGGAAGAGGACGCCGCCGAAGCCGCCGCCGACGACGACCGGCATCGAGCCGGACGGGGCAGGTCGGCCGCCGAGCAGGGTGAGCGCCTTCTGCGCGGCCTGCTCGGCGATCAGCGCCGGGTCGTCTTCGAGCAGCTCGAAGCCGCGGTGGGCGCCGAGGGTCTCGGCGCCGGTCTCGACCTTGTCGCCGCGGCGGGCGACCGCCTGGGCGCCGATCCGCGTGCGGGTGCGGTCGTCGCCGGTGAAGAGGCCGTCGGAGTTGGCGATCGTGACGACCCGGCGAGCCTCGGCGTAGGAGGCGGTGAACTGGGCGATCTCGGCGCCCATCGCGCGACCGCGCTCGTCGAGCTCACGCAGCATGTCCGCCTTGCGGGCGGCGGGGACCGAATCGGGGGCGACGGCGATCGGCAGCGGCGCGACCGGGCGGGCGCTCAGCGGGCGCGGCTCGGTGCGGGCGGATCGGAGGGCCGAGGCCGCCTCGTCGGCGGCGCGCTCGAGCTCGGCCGGCTCGAGCCCGTCGACGTGGGCGAAGTAGGTGGTGGCGCCGTCGACGACGCGCACGCCGGCGCCCTGCTCGGCACCCGACTGCACCGACTCGATGCGCCCCTCATCGATCGCCAGCGTCTGGCCGGCGCGGCTTTCGGCGAACACCTCGGCGAAGCGTCCACCGTTGGCGAGCGCGCGGTCGAGCACGCGTGCGGCGAGGTCCTGGTCGATCAACTCGGTCACTTGGTGCGTCCCTTCCCGGTCAGGTCGATGATTGCCGCCGCGGCGACGAAGAGCTCAGCGCCGGTCGCGGAGTCCGCGGGGAACTCCCCGGAACGGCCACCGGCGTAATAGAGGCGGGCGAAAGGCTTGCGTTGGATGCGACGGCGGCGCATGTAGGCGGCGGCCTCGTCGGCGTATCCGGAGACGCGGTCGAGGAGGACGCGGTGCGGCTTCGGCGGCATCAGGCGTCCTTCGCCAGCTCGCGCAACGCGGAGCGCATGTCGAAGAAGGTCAGCGAGGCGAGCGCGAAGCGCTCGGTGACGGCGACCGCGGCGTAGCCGGCGTGGCGCAACGCGAAGACCTCGCCGGCCTGGGTGGCCACGTGGATCTGCTCGACCGGCTCGCCGCCGGCGGCGTCGGCGCTCGCGAACAGTCCGACCGCCTCCTCGGCCCAGGCGCCGGCGTCACCGGAGGCGGCGAGGACGGTGCCGTCGCCGGCGAGGATCGCGGCGCCGCGTAGGTCGGGTGACATCTCGGTGAGGAAGCTGAGCGCGGCGTCGGCGGACGCCGGTGCGGGAGCGGTTGCGGCGGCGTCGGGCACTTGAGCGAAGATACCGACCGTGCCACTCGCCCGAGCATCCTGGTTCACCGTCGTCGGCGTCTGCGCGATCGCCGCGGTCTCCTTCGCGGTCAGCGGCTACACCGGCTACACGATCGTCCTGGTCGCCGTAGGCCTCGCCGCCGCCGTGAATCTGCTGCCGCCTCCCTAGTCGGAGAGGTGGGCGGCGAGGAGGCGGGCGGCGCGGCCGCGGTGGCTGATCGCGTTCTTCTCGTCCGCGCTCAGCTCCGACATCGTCCGCTCGTCATTGGTGTCGTCGGGGACGAAGATCGGGTCGTAGCCGAAGCCGCCGGCGCCGCGGCGCTCGCGCAGGAGGCGGCCTTCGCAGTTGGCTTCGAAGACATGCTCGGTGCCGTCGCCGTCGATCATCGCCAGCACGCAGACGTAGGCGGCCCGGCGCTCGCCGCCCGAGGCGTCGACTTCGCGCAGCAGCTTGTCGAGGTTCTCCTCGTCGCTCGCCCCCTCCCCCGCGTAGCGCGCCGAATAGATGCCGGGCGCGCCGCCGAGGTCGAAGGATTCGATCCCCGAGTCGTCGGCCAGCGCCACCCCGCCGAGCGCCGCGTGGGCGGCGCGCGCCTTGATCAGCGCGTTGGCCTCGAAGGTGTCGCCGTCCTCGACCGGGGACTCGTAGCTCTCCGGCAGCGGCTGCAGGTCGATCCCTGGCAGCAGCTCGCGCATCTCCCCCACCTTGTGGAGGTTGGAGGTGGCGAGGATCACGAGGTGCTCGCGACCGCGCCTAGGGCGCGACCCGATCCTGCACTTCGCGCAGACGGGCGATGCCGCCCTCGGCGAGGCCGAGCAGATCGTCCAGCGAGGCGCGCGAGAGCGGCGTGCGCTCGGCCGTCGCCTGCACCTCGACCAGGCCGCCGTCGCCAGTCATCACCACGTTGGCGTCGACCTCGGCGCGCGAGTCCTCGCTGTAGTCGAGGTCGCAGAGCGGCCGGCCGTCGACCATGCCGACGCTGACCGCGGCGATCGAGCCGGTGAGCGGCATCGTGTCGATCAGCTTGCGGTCGATCAGTTTCTGGAAGGCGAGCTTCAGCGCGACGAAACCGCCGGTGATCGAGGCGCAGCGCGTGCCGCCGTCGGCTTCGAGAACGTCGCAGTCGACGTAGACGCTCCGTTCGCCGAGGGCCTTGAAGTCGCAGACCACGCGCAGGCTGCGGCCGATCAGGCGCTGGATCTCCACCCCGCGACCGTCCTGCTTGCCCTTCGTGATGTCGCGCTGCTTGCGGTCGCCGGTCGAGGCGGGAAGCATCGAGTACTCGGCGGTGACCCAGCCTTTGCCGCGGCCCTGCATCCAGAGCGGCACCTGCTCGGAGACCGAGGCGGTGCAGATCACCCTGGTCCGGCCCACCGAGATCAGCGCCGAGCCGGTGGCGCTTTCGACGAATCCGGGGTCGATGGTGATCGGCCGGATGTCGGCCGGAGCGCGGTCGTAGCTGCGTGAGGCGGTCATGCCGGCGAGTCTTTCACGGAGAAGTGAAGAACGGCGGCTTCGACCGATGCCTGTACGGCACCCATCCGGCGAGCAAGGCATTCAGCTCCTTTTCGAGTTCGGTGCTCGCTCCCCAATAGCCCTCTTCCGTCCGCGCGGTGTCGCAGGAGTGATATTCGGCTTCCACCTCGATTTCGGCGGCGTCCGAGTACCGCAGGCCGACGAGGTAGGAGAGCAGCCACCCGCTCGGACAGGAGAATTCGCCTTCTTCCCCCGGAGGCAGCGAGTTGAGCGCCTTGACCAGGTGGGTCAGAGCCGGCCGCGGACCACGCGTTCGGCACGTTCGGTCTGGTTCCGTTCGTTCCCGCGCCAACGGCAGACGAGCGCCGAGACCGGTTCCTCCTTCACGGTCTCCCCCGCCCCACCCGGAGAGCCGCCGGCGGAGATTTCCGGCGACCACTTCGGGCAGTGGGTCAGGGTCGGCCCGGAGGCCGTGGACCCGCAAGCCGCGACGCCGACGACCAAGAGTAGGAGCGCCGGCGCAAGGATTGATTTCCCGAGACGGACCACGATCTGTTCGGACTACGAGCTCGCGCGGCCTCCGTCACACGATCGCTGACTTCTCAGCGATCACCAACCTTCGATTACCCTCCGCCGCGTGCCCCGCCGAGCAATCGCCGCATCGACTCTCGTCGCGCTGACTATCGCGATGGCCTTCGCCGGCAACGCCTTCGCCGGGGTCGCCGGCTTCGGCGCCGCCAAGAGCTTCCACAAGTTCCCGGTGTACTGGGCCGGATCGGAGGTCGCCGGGATCCCGCTCGAATCGATCAATCACGGCCCTGCCGGTTTCACGTTCTTCTATGGCAGCTGCGAACTCCGCGGGACCGACCATCCGTCCTGCGCGCCGCCGATGCAGATCCAGGTCGACAGCACCTGCAGCCGCTGGGCGGACGAGTTGAATCGACTCGAGGATCTGGTCCCCTTGCGTGGGGCAAAGGCGAGTTGGCACCCGGGCATCCCCCTGGAGGGAGGCGGCGAAGACGAAGGCGGCCCGCTGGAAATCTTCACGGGCCGCGAGACCATCACCATCTTCGTCGAACCGTACGAACTGAAGCACGGCTACGGACTGAAGGACCCCGAAAAGGTCACCTTCGAAGCCGCCGAAGCCCTTCGCACGGTGTACCAATCCGGTCCCAAGCCGATGGCGCCCCCGGTTCCGGGCTCACTGGCAGGCAAGTTGGCCTGCCAGAAACCGCCGGTCGAATAACCGAGCGGGCGGCCGCCGCCGAAGCGACGACCGGGTATCGGGGCGACTACCGACCGTCCCACGGCGATCCCCACAGCCCGATTCCCGCACCGACGGTGGCGAGGAAGAGGAGGAAGAAACCGAGAGCGAGGAAGCCGAGCAGCGACACGATCGCCCAGAATGCGGTCCGCAGGATCGTCTCGGCGACAGTCCGCCTCGGTGTCGTTCCCCGCTCGAGCCAAAAGAGCCAAAGAACGGCGGCGATCCCGACGACGCAGACCACCGACCACAGGCGGTCCGCCAGGCTGATGTAAAGCGCCACCCAAACCGCGATCAAGACGACGAATCTCGCCCATCCGGGCAACCTCTCAGGCAGACGCTCGACCACGTACGTTCCACCCCGCCGCCCCACTTCGGTTACCGGGACGGGACTGACCGGCGCGGGTGTGGAACGTGGCGCGCCGGTCGCCGTGCTGACGACCAACGCGCCAACCGCTCATTTGAAGGCGACCTTGTCGACGGCTTCCTTGATCTTGTTGATGATCACGTCGGCCAGCTCGGTGCCCTGTTTGCCGTTGAACCCCTTCATTGCGGCGACCATCCCGACCATCAGCAGCGAGACGAGCAGGATCAGGCCGACGTACTCGACCGTCCCCTGACCGCGCTCGCCGGCGAGGGCGTGGATCGCCTTCACCCGCCGGGTGACGGCGAGGTTGAGCCGCCACAGGGCGGCGTGGACGTGGCCCAGCACTGCGTAGAACATCGTTCCCCCTTCTTCGTTTGGTGAGGGCGATGCTTCGACCGAAATGCGCGCCGAACAAGACGCGCGAGTGCCGCTTCAGTGACGGTGCGACGCACGTTCCCCGCGCTTTGCGGAGAAGCGCGGGGAGGAGGTCTCCTAGGGGAAGCTGCGCGCGAGCGTCGTGTGGAATTCGGTCCCCGTCAGGCCGACCTTGCCCTGGCCGGGGAACGAGGCGCTGAGGTCGCCCGCCCAGACGCGATTGCCGCCCTTGCCGCGTTCCAGGGTCCCCGTGCCGAAGAAGGGCTTCGGCGGCGTGACCTTGCCGTAGCTGACCTGCGAGTCGGAGACGAAGCTCTTCTGCGGCCCGAGGGCGTAGGCGATGCTGAGGATCCCGATCCGCCCGATCGTGCCGAAGCGTTCGGCGTAGAAGCTGGTCTTGCCTTCACGGCGGGCGACGAAGACGAGGCCGCCGGTGCCGGCCTTGTCGACCGCCTCCAGCGTCATCCGCGTCTTCGCCGGCGGCAGTTCGGCGTTCTGGCCTTCGAGCAGCGGGTTGGCGCCGCCGGCGACCAGCGGGCACCGTTCGGTCGGCGGCAGGACCATCTCGCCTTTGACCCGGTTGGTATGGACTTCGGTGTAGCCCTTCTCGCCTTTGAATTCGAAGCTGCCGGTGAAGTAACCCTCGATGGTGTCGGCGCCGCCGTTGCCGCCGAAGCAATCGGGCGGCAGTCCGCGGACGGCCCCCGAGGTGCGGTGGAAGTGGACGTTGACGCGGCCGAACTGGTGGAGGTCGGCGGAGAAGCCGTGGACGCCGGCGGTGCCGCGGGCGACGTAGGTGGTCGAGGAGCCGGCGCGCTGGCTGTTGCCTTTCGAGACCCCGATCGTCACCGTCCGCAGGCGGGCCGAGACGAGGATCCGGTAGCCGTGCGACCCGGTCAGCTCGAAGCGCGGTTCGACTTCGGCCCGTCCGCCGGTCGCCCCGACAGCGGTCGAGGCGAAAGCCCCCCCGAGGATGAGAGCGAGGATCGTGACTGCGTACAGGCGCCTCATTTGATCTGTTTCGCCCGCTTGTAGAGCTTCGCCACGTCGCTGCCGAAGTACGGGCCGAAGTTGGTGAACGGGTCCTGCGGATAGCCGTAGGTGGTGACGCTGTTGACCGTGTTCCCATTGATCAACCAGGCGCCGCCGGAGCCGCCGGCGCTGTCATCGCAGCTAATCGCCAGGTTGAGCGGGCCCGGTTCGAAGAGCGAGCCGAAATCGTGTCCCTCGAAGCCGACTTCGCGGCAGACCTGCAGCGTGCCCCCGTTGAACGGCTTTTCGACCGGATAGCCGTAGACATCGAAGGTCTGGTGCGCGGAGAGCCCGGTGGCGACCTTGTCGGCGCCGACCGCCGCCGCCAGCGTCTGCCCCTTTTCGTTGCGCCCGACGACCGCCGCGCCGACGTCGAAGTTCTCGTTTTCGTGGCCGTGCCAGGCGGGCGTCGTTCCTAGCCAATGCGCCGTGAAGGTGCCGAAGGGCCGTTCGCCGTGGTGGTAGCCGGGGACGAAGACCCACTTGTGGTCCGACCAGATGCCCGAGTCGTAGACGCAGTGGCCGGCGGTGATGACGACGCTCTTCGAGGGCGAGACGACCGAGGTTCCGGAGCAGCGGCCGAAGCCGATCCCGGCCCCTTCGGAGATGAAGATGACGCCGTTGACGCGGTATCCGGGCGCGGTCGGTTCCGCGATCGTTTCCGACGTCGCGGTCAGGGTCGGATTGAGGCCTGAGGCGTGCGCCGCCGGGCCTTCGATCGGCCGCGCGGCCTCCATCCGTGCCGGCGTCCAGAAGCGGCGGGTGGCCGCGTCATCGGCGGCGATCGATATCGAAGGGGTGGATTTGCCCGCGGCCGGCGCGTAATCCGGGCCACCCGCGCGCCCGCCCCACGCCCCGGCCGCGGGCGCGAACAACACCCCGGCGACCAACGCACCGGCAAGGGCAAGCGAAATCGAGGGCCGCGGGAGGGGCATAAGAAAGGGGACTCAAGCAGACCAGGAGGCGACGGTGCTGTCGGTTCCCGACCCGCGTCGACATCGGTACCCGTCGCGAGCGCGGATAACCTGCCGCGATGCGAGTCCTTGTCGTCACCAACCTCGTACCCGACGAGAGCGCTCCGCAGCGCGGCCGCTGGGTGCGCGACCAGGTCGCCGAGGTGCGCGCCCGCGGCGTCGAGGTCGAGGAATTCGGCTTTCCGCGAGGGCGTTCCAATTACCTCCCGGCGACCCGCCGCCTGCGCGCGCTGCTGCGCCGCGAGCGGTACGACCTCGTTCACGCCCACTACGGGCTCGCCGGGTGGGTCGCCCGGGCCGCCGGCGCCCGGCCGCTCCTCGTCACCTTCCACGGCACCGACGTCCGCCACCCGATCGTCGGGCCGCTCTCGCGCCGGCTCGCCTGGCGCGCCGACCTCGTCGCCGCCGTCTCCCGCGCGCTCTTCGCCGAGGAGGACGGTCGCCCCGGCCTGCCCGCCGTCCCCGGCTCCGCCGTCCTTCCCTGCGGCCCCGAGCTCGGCCGCTTCGGCCCGTCCCCGCGTACCGCCGCCCGCGCCGCCCTGGGCCTCGAGCCCGAGGGTCGCTACCTCCTCTTCCCCGCCAATCCCGGGCGAGCGGAGAAGCGCCACGATCGCGCCGCCGCGCTCGCCGAGGCGACCGGTGCGACGCTCCTCACCGGCGGCTCGATCGAGCCCGAGGCGATGACGACCTGGATGAACGCCGCCGACGCCGTCCTGGTCACCTCCGACTACGAGGGCTTCGGGATGGCGGCGATCGAGGCGCTCGCCTGCGACGTGCCGGTCCTCTCGACCCCGGTCGGCGTCGCGCCCTATCTCCTGGCCGGGATCGCGGGCTGCCTTTGCGCCCCGTTCGACATCGATCTATGGGCCGCCGCGGCCCGTCCGCACCTCGACGCGGAGGACCCCCGCGTGGCCGGCGCCGCCCGCGCCGCGACCCTCGCCGCCGGCCCGATGGCCGAGCGGGTGATCGAGGTCTACGGGCAGATGACCGGCGGGCGCGTTTAGATTGGGGTCTTGAGCGCGGAGCGGACGGTTAGATGAGCGAAGAGCAGAGGGCACGAATCAGCGAGGCCGAGCGGACGCTCGCCGCCGCCGCCGAGGCCGCGGCCACCGCCGAAGCGCGGGCCGAGGCTGAGATCCGCGCGCTCGAGGCCGACCTCGAGCGCTGGCGGACCGAGTCCGACCGGGTCCGCAAGGAGCTTGAACTGCGCCACGAGGAAGAGCTGACCGAGGAGCGCGCCGCCAAAGAGCGGGCGATCGCCGCGGCCGAAGAGCGGCTGACCGAGATCGAGGATCACACCGACGCCGCCGAGGATCGGATCGCCGCCGCCGAGCGCCGGGCCGAGGAGGCCGAGCGGGCGGTCGCCGCCGAAAAAGCCCGCGCCCGCGAAGGCGCCGCCGGATGGCTGCGCGAGCGCATCGACCAGATCCGCCGGGAGGGCGGGGACAAATAGCCGCGGTCGCGCAGTACGACGTCGTCGTCGTCGGCGGCGGCGCGGCTGGACTGTGGACCGCACTGCGCGCCGCCGAGGTCGGCGGGCGCGTCGGCGTCGTCTCCCGCACGCCGCTCTCCCAGAGCGCCAGCTTCTGGGCGCAGGGCGGGCTCGCCGCGGCGCTCGAGCCGGGCGATTCTCCGGCGCGCCACGCCGAAGACACGATCGCCGCCGGCCGCGGCCTCTGCCGCCCCGCCGCGGTCCAGGTCCTGGTCGACGAGGCGCCGGCCGCGGTCCGCGACCTGCAGACGCGCGGGGTCGACTTCGACCTCGACCACGAAGGACGGCTGGCGCTCGGCCTCGAGGGCGGCCACTCGGCTCGCCGCATCGTCCACTCCGGCGGCAGCCAGACCGGCCGCGAGCTGACCTTGAAGCTCGCCGCGATGGTCGCCGCCGATGAGCGGATCGAGGTCCGCGAGCGCACCTCGGCGACGGCGCTCTGGTCCGACGGCGAGCGCTGCTTCGGCGTCATCACCGACATCGGCGCGCTCGCCTCGCGGGCGACCGTGATGGCGACCGGCGGGGCCGCGGCGCTGTGGCGACGAACGACCAACCCGCGCGGCGCGATCGGCGCCGGCCCGGTCTTCGGCGCCGCCGCCGGAGCCGACCTCGCCGACCTCGAGTTCTGCCAGTTCCACCCGACCGCGCTCTCCCTTCCCGACACCCGCTTCGACGGGCAGCTGATCACCGAGGCGATCCGCGGCGAGGGCGCCAAGCTGCTCGACGCGACCGGCGAGCGCTTCACCGACGAGCTCGCCCCGCGCGACGAGGTCAGCGCCGCGATCCTCGCCAAGACGCGCGAGGAGGGCTCCTCGAGCGTGCGCCTCGACCTGCGGGCGATCGACCCGGCCCGCTTCCCCAACGTCTTCACCTCGCTCGTCCAGGCCGGCCTCGACCCGACCGCCGAGCCGGTCCCGGTCTCCCCCGCCGCCCACTACACGATGGGTGGGATCGCGGTCGACCTCGAGGGCCGCTCCTCGCTGCCTGGCCTCTACGCCGTCGGCGAGTGCTCCTGCACCGGCCTCCACGGCGCCAACCGGCTCGCCTCCAACTCGCTCAGCGAGTGCTTCGTCTTCGGCGGGCGGGCGGCGCGCGCCTCGCTCGCCGAGCCCGACCCGGGGACTCCGCCGGCGGAGCCCGACTGGCGCTTCACGCCGCCGAGCCGCGACACCCGCGACGCCGTCTGGCGGCGCGCCGGCCCGCTCCGCAACCCGACCGACCTGGCGGCGTTGATCCCCGATCCGTATCCGCTGGCGAAGGCGATCGCGGCGGCGGCACTGGAGCGGCGCGAGTCCCGCGGCCCCCACCTGCGCACCGACTTCCCCGACACCGATCCGGCGCTCGACGGCGTCCACGTCGTCCGCGCCCCCGACGGCTCGGTGCGCCAAGAGACCTGGGAATGACGACGGCGGGCCGCGCCCGCTAGCGTCGCGCCATGCTCCTCGGGGTCGACGTCGGCGGGACCTTCACCGACGCCGTCCTGCTCGACGACGGGACCGTGCACACGGCGAAGGTGCCGACCACGCCGGGCGAGGAGTCACTGGGCGTGATGGCGGCGATCGACGCGGTGCTCGCGGAGGCGGGCGCCGAGCCCGCCCACGTCGAGAGCTTCGCCCATGGGATGACCGTCGGCACCAACGCGCTGCTCGAGGAACGCGGCGCGCGCACCGCGCTGATCGCGACGAAAGGCTTCGCCGACCTGCTCGAGATCGCCCGCCAGGACCGGCCCAGCCTCTACCACCTCTGCGCGCCGAAGCCGACGCCGCTGATCGGGCCCGAGATGAAGCTTGAGGCGGCCGAGCGGACCGGGCCGGAGGGGATCGTCGAGCCGCTCGCCGACGGTGAGCCGGAGCGCCTCGCGGCGGTACTGAAGGAGCTCGGCGCCGAGTCGGTCGCGATCTGCCTGCTCTTCAGCTACCTCGACCCGACCCACGAGCGCAGGATCGCCGAGCACCTGCGCGCCGCCCTCCCCGACCTCCACGTCTCCGCCTCGCACGAGGTCCTCCCCCGCTTCCGCGAGTACGAGCGCGCCTCGACCACCGCGATCGACGCCTACCTCTCGCCGCTCCTCGCCCGCTACCTCGGGCGCCTCGAGGCGGCGACCGACGCGGCGGGCCTGCCCGCGCCGCTGGTGATGCTCTCCTCCGGCGGCGTCGCCCCGGCCGAGGAGGCGGCTCGCGCCGGCGCCTGGAGCGTCCTCTCCGGCCCCGCCGGCGGCGCGGTCGGCGCGGGTCTCCTGGCCCGCCTCTCCGGCGACGGCAACGCCCTCGGCTTCGACATGGGCGGCACCTCCTGCGACGTCTGCGTGGTCGAGGGCGGCGCCGTGCGGCGCACCGACTCGCGGACGATCGGCGGCCGCCCGATCCAGCTGCCGACCGTCGACGTCCACACCGTCGGCGCGGGAGGCGGCTCGATCGGCTGGCGCGACCCGGGTGGCGCGCTGCGGGTCGGCCCGCGCTCGGCGGGCGCCCAGCCCGGCCCCGCCTGTTACGGCCGCGGCGGCACCGAGCCCACGGTCACCGACGCCAACCTGTTGCTCGGCAACCTCGCCGCCGACTCGACCCTCGCCGGAGGCGTCGCGCTCGACGCCGAGGTGGCCGAACGGGCGGTCGGCGCCCTAGCCGCGGAGCTGGGACTCGACCCACTCGAGACCGCCGCCGGGATCGTCCGCATCGCCAACGGCGAGATGGTGCGGGCGCTCCGCGTCGTCACCGTCGAGCGCGGCGTCGACCCGCGCCGCTTCGCCCTCCTCCCCTTCGGCGGCGCCGGCCCGATGCACGCGGCGGCGATCGCCGAAGAGCTCGACATCGAGCGCCTCATCTGCCCCCGCGCCGGCGGCGTCCTCTCCGCCTTCGGCCTCTGCGCCTCCGACCGCCGCCGCGACACCGCCCGCACCGTGATGCTCTCCGGCGACGACCTGACCGCCGCCCGCATCGCCACCGCCGTCATAGAACTCCGCGAGTCCGCGGGAGCGAACCTCGACGACGCCCGTGCCGAGGTCGTCTACGGCATGCGTTACGCGGGCCAAGCCTTCGAGCTGGACGTCCCCGGGCCCGTCGACCCCGATCCCGCCGACCTCATCGCCCGCTTCGAAGAGACCCACGAGTCCCGCTACGGCCACCGCGACCCCGAGAGCGACGTAGTTCTGGTCGACATCCGCTTGGCGTTGGTTCTGGACGGGCCGGGGAGGGATCTGGGGATGACCCTCTCTCACGAACAGCGTGGAGGTTCGTTCGGGTCATCCCCAGATCCCTCCGACGGAAGCGCCGACGAGGGCTCCCGCCCCGTCCACTTCGATGGTGAGTGGCTGGACACCCCGGTCCTGCGCGGCGAGCCCGAACCCGGCCGCACCGCCACGAGCCCTGCCGTCTTCGAGCTGCCAGAGGCCACGCTAGTCCTGCCACCGGGCTGGGAAGCAAAAGTCGACGAGTTCGGGTCGATCCTCGCCACCCGCGTGACGGGGGAATCGGGGGACCCTGGACGAACCTCCCTGTTCGTGAGGGAAGGGTCCCCCGATTCCCCCGCCCGGGAGCGCGCGCAATGAGCATCGACCCGATCACCCTCCAAGTGATGATCGGCGGCCTCCGCGCAGCCACCGAGGAGATGGGCGCCACCCTGATCCGCTCCGCCTACTCGGCGAACATCAAGGAGCGCCACGACTGCTCGACCGCCCTCTTCGACGCCCGCGGCGAGCTGGTGATGCAAGCCGAGCACATCCCGGTCCACCTCGGCTCGATGCCCGATGCGGTCGCGGCCGTGCTCGAAGAGCGCCACGAGCCCGAGGCCGAATGGATCCTCAACGACCCCTTCCGAGGCGGCACCCACCTTCCCGACATCACCCTGGTGTCCCCGGTCTTCGTCGAGGGCGAGCTCTTCGGTTTCGCCGCCGCGCGGGCCCATCACGCCGACGTCGGCGGGCCGACCCCTGGCTCGATGCCGGCCTTCTCCCACCGCCTGGGCGAAGAGGGCGTCGTGATCCCGCCGACCCGCGTCACCGCGGCGGCGCTCGACGACCTCGTCGCCCGGATGCGCAATCCGCGCCAGCGCCTCGCCGACCTGCGCGCGCAGCAGTCCGCCAACCGGGTCGGGCGCCTGCGCCTCGCCGAGCTCGCCGCCCGTCACGGCACCGCCGGCCTGCGCGAGGGCATGGACGAGATCCTCGCCTACTCCGAGCGCCGCACCCGCGCCGCGCTCGCCGCGCTTCCCGACGGGACCTATGCGGCCGAGGACTTCCTCGAAGGCGACTCCCCTGACGGCTCCGAGCGCGATATCGCCCTCCGCGTCACCGCGACGATCGCCGGCGAGACCCTCCGCCTCGACTTCGCCGGCACCGACCCGCAGGTCGACGGCAACCTCAACTGCCCGCTCTCTGTGACGAAATCCGCCGCGTTCTTCGCCGTCCGCGTCCTCACCGACCCCGACGCGCCGCCCTGCGCCGGCGCGCACCGCCCGATCGAGGTCACCGCCCCACCCGGCTGCCTGCTGAACGCCGCCGCCCCCGCCGCGGTCGTCGCCGGCAACGTCGAGACCTCGAGCCGCGTCGCCGACCTCGTCATCGCCGCCCTCGCCGGCGCCCGACCGGTCCCCGCCCAGGGCCAAGGGACGATGAACAACCTGACCCTCGCGGGCGAGGGCTTCACCTACTACGAGACGCTCGGCGGCGGCCAGGGAGCCTGCCCCGACGGCGACGGCCCGAGCGCGATCCACGTGGCGATGTCGAACACGCTGAACACGCCGATCGAGGCGCTCGAGACCGAGTTCCCACTGCGGGTGCGCGAACTGGCGATCCGGCGCGGCTCCGGCGGCGCGGGCGCCCACCGCGGCGGCGACGGCCTCGTGCGCGAGCTCGAAGCGCTTGCCCCGATGCGCTTCACGCTGCTCACCGAGAGGCGCCGGAAAGCACCCCAAGGGCGCGACGGAGGCGCCCCTGGGGCCACCGGTATGAACCTCCTGGACGATGAATCTCTGCCCTCCAAGAGCGAGGGTGATCTGGCTCCGGGAAGCCGTCTGCGCATCGAAACCCCAGGTGGCGGCGGGTTAGGCCTTCCCTAAATTCCGTTGCGAATTATTTGGTGTTTCGCGTTCGCTTCCCTAACATGTCTCTCCTCGGGTGGGCACTGCGGCCTCTCACGGCCCTGACTTTGCGCCCTGCCCCGTATATATCGATCACGACCTCCCCAGGTACTGACTTAAAATGCCAATCGCTCTCAAGGAATGGGCTGTAACGGTCCGCGCTCTCGCCGAGGGTGAGCAACTGCTCACGCTCCGTAAGGGCGGAATTCGCGAGGAGAACAAGAACTTCGAGCTCGAGCACGAGCGGTTCTTCCTCTACCCCACTTTTGACCACCAGCGGAACGACCTCGTCCGCGAATCACACCACCCGGAGTTGCGTCGCGCTCTCGAGGAGGGTGTGTGGCCTGACGAGGAGCCGCCGCCGAAAGCCCTGATCCAGGACGGTGGGATCCCCCAGCCCGACCGCGTGCGACTGCGCGCCTGGGCCGAGGTGACCGACCACGTGACGATCGAAGATCGCCGCACCCTGGACAGCCTCTCGCCGTACTACATCTGGACTCCGGATTACGCCGAGAAGCGCCTCGCGTGGAAGCGTCGTCATCCCCTCCACATCCTGCTGCTGCGGGTTCATCGCATCCCCCGCCCGGTCACGGTGCGGGTCCGCGACGAGTACCACGGCTGCCGCTCTTGGGTCGAGATCGACCGCGACCTGCCCTTCGAGGGCACGCCGGTGATGGCCGACGAAGAGTTCGACCGCGCTCGCGAAGAGATCAAGGAAGTCTGCGGCGCCGCCGAACCGGCACTGGTTTAAGCGGTCTCGTTTGACGAACCGCAGCGAGTATTAGTCTCGGCCCATGCCCTGGGTCGAGACTGATTCGCTTTCTTTCACGGCGCGGCACGATTCGAACGACGCCGCGTTCGCCGACCGCACGCTCGACCGCCTCGAGACGCTGCGGCTGAGGCTCGAAGACCGCTTCGAGCGGATGCCCGACGAAGTCACCGTCGTCATCCACACCAACCCCGCGTCGCTGACGATGGCGCACCCCTTCCTGCCCGCGGCGCGGTGGGCGGCGGCACCGGCCGGGCGGCGGTACCTGGCGGGCTGGCCGATGTCGACCGAGCTCCACGTCCTCAACGACCGCCACATGGAAAAGCGGGCCGCCGGCGAGGACTCGCTTGAAGCCCTGCGCGGCACCTCCGAGAGGCTCTACGCGCAGCTCGTCATCGCCACCAACAACACCGCGCTGCCCCCCTCTTGGACCCCGCGCCGCTTCGCCCGCTACCTGCGCTGGGCCTGGCTGGTCGAAGGCGGCGCCCAGTACTTCTCCCGCCAGGTCGGCCTCTACCGCGGCGCGGTCCTGCTGCGACTGCGCGGCAACAAGCGCGTCTCCTTCCCGCCGAGCCGCCGCGACGCTGTGATCCTCGGCGGCACGATCTTCGACCTGCTCGAGAACGAGCGCGGCCCCGAGGCCTGCGAGCGCCTCGTCGATGGCCTCCTCCCCGGCGGCCCCGCGGTGACCCTCGAAGACGCCTTCGACGCCCGCTTCCGCGACATCGAGGCCGCCTGGCGGGATCACCTGCGGGAAATGGTGAGAGGCCCGGCCGGGGTGAGCTGACGCCCGAAGGTGCGAGGGACGCGACCGTCTCGGTCACGGCCCGGGCAGGCTGTGGCCGCGGCCGAGACGGCCGGGGGTGCGCGGAGTGATGAGGCTTCGTGTCGAGCGCCGAGGAGCGTGCGCGTTCCTCCACGAACTGCGCGTGTCCCGTGACGAACAGTCATGGAACGTCACAGAGCTTCATCGGCCGATCTCGCGATGGGTGGTTTGACCTTGCTATAGAGGCTGTCGCATAAAGCCGCGGCGATCACGCCGCTCCAGGCCCACCGACCCCGGGATCCGGGCCGACCACCGCCCCGCCTCACCCCGCGGTGAGGGCGAGACGGTGGCGGTGGAGCTTCAGCA
>JAOPZF010000123.1 GCA_025964255.1 Solirubrobacterales bacterium
AGCTTGCGCTCCCCCACGTAGGGGCCGCCGCCGGTGATGCTGACGATGTAGGAGTCGATCCGGGCGACCGCGTCCTTGTCGTTGTACATGTGGGGCTCGTCGATCTTGACCAGCACCTCCTCGCCGACCTTGAACGGCAGCGCCCGCTCCTCGATCGCCGCCCGCGTTCCCGACTCGACAACTTCGAAGGTCTCGATCGCGTTCGCGTCGCCGCCCTCGAAGTGGAAGCGCTTGCCGGTCTCGTCCTCGAGCTCGGTCAGGCCCGAGTCGCCGTCGGTCAGCGCCGCCGCGACTTTCGGGTTGACCCGGACGAGGAACGCTTCGTCGGATTTTTCGGCGGCGATTTCGCGCATTTTCCTGAGCCCGTCGAGCGCCACCGTCTCGGCCGAGAGCACGACGCCCTCGCCGTGACAGGTCGGGCAGATCTCGGTGAGGATCTCGCGAACGCCGTCGGTGACGTTCTGCCGCGTCATCTCGACCAGGCCGAGCGGCGACACCTCCACCACGTAGCTCTTCGACTTGTCGGCGTCGAGCGCTTTGCGCATCACTTTCAAGACTTTGTCCCGGTTTGACGCGCGCGCCATGTCGATGAAGTCGATGACGATGATCCCGCCGATGTCGCGCAGCCGCAGCTGGCGCACCGCCTCGTCGGCGGCCTCGGTGTTGACTTTGGTGATCGTCTCCTCGAGCCCGCCTTTGCCGCGCCCGGTGAAGCTGCCGCTGTTGACGTCGATCACCGTCAGCGCCTCGGTGTAGTCGATGATCAGGTAGCCGCCGCTGGGCAGGTCGACCCGACGGTTCAGGGTCGACTCGATCTCCTTGTCGATCCCGTATTTCTCGAACAGAGTTTTTTTCTGGTCTTTGTAGAGCTGGACCCCGTCGACCAGCTCGGGCGCGGTGCGCTGGAAGAAGCTCGTCACCCGCTCGAACTGCTTCTCCGAGTCGATGATCGCCGTTTCGAACTCGTTGAGGAAGACGTCACGCAGGACTCGGACCGAGAGGTCCGCCTCCTGGAAGACCAGGGCCGGGCCCTTGAGCGAGCCGGAGCGCCGCTGGAGCACCTCGTTCAGCTTCTGCAGGTAGGAGATCTCCCGCACGAAGTCGGGTTTTTTCGCCCCGTGAGCGGCGGTGCGGACGATCAGCCCGCCGGGCCCTTTGTAGAGGCGCTCGACCATTTTGCGCAGCCGGTCGCGCTCTTTGTCGGCGAGCCGGCGGCTGACGCCGGTGCCAGAGCCCTGCGGCGAGTAGACGAGGTAACGGCCGGCGATCGACAGGTTCATCGAGAGCCGCGCGCCCTTCGTCTTCAGTGGGTCCTTGACCACCTGGACCAGGATCTCCTGGCCCGGCTTGATCAGCTCATTGATCCGCGCCCCTTTGCCGGAGCCGCGGCCGCGGCGCGGGGCCTGCTGGCCGTCCGGGAGGACGATCTCGTCGACGTGGAGGAAGCCGTTGCGCTCGAGGCCGATGTCGACGAACGCGGCCTCCATGCCGGGCAGCACGTTGTCGACCTTGCCCTTGTAGATGTTGCCGACGATCGAGCGACGACCGCGTCGCTCCATGTAGAGCTCGGCGACGTTGGCCTGGGAGCCTTTCGCTTTCGCCTCGAGTACGGCAACGCGCGTCTCGCCACGCTCGGCGGACACCAGAATCGTTTTTTTCATGTCTTCAGCTCAGTTCGGATAGGTACGCATGCGCAGTCCCCTAGAGAGGAATCACCACGCGAACCTTCCCCGCCGGCTGAGGCGCGCCTGGATATTGATGCTCTGAAGAACTCCAACCGCCAAGAAGGTAGCGAGCACGGAGGACCCTCCGTAGCTCACGAGAGGCAAGGGGATGCCCGTGATGGGCATGATCCCGAGGCACATCCCGACGTTGACGAACACCTGGAATAAGAGCTCGACGGCTATACCGCCGGCTACCAAGATCCCGTAGGAGTTCTTTGAGAGCGTCACGATCCGCAGCGCCCGCCAGATGAGAAGGGCGTAAAGGGATAGGACTAAAGCGGCGCCCATGAACCCGTAGCGCTCCCCGATCACCGCAAAGATGAAGTCGGTCGAGCGCTCGGGCACGAAGTCGAGCCGCGTTTGGGTGGCCTGGTTGCCGCGCCCGGATTTCTGACCGGCGCCGATGGCAACCATCGATTGGTCCTGCTGATAGCCCGCACCGCCCGGATCCGAGCTCGGATGCAGGAACGAGGTGAGCCTCTGTTCCTGATATTCCTGGAGCACGGGGTGTCCGGCGGCAGGTGCCACCACGAGGACTAAAGCTATTAACGCGGCGATCGAGCCGCCAATTACTGCGAAATGGGTCCATGGGACTCCCCCGAAGTACATCACGGCGAGCGTCCCGACGACTAGCACGAGGGCCGTGCCGAGGTCCGGTTGCAGGAAAACCATCCCCGCCGGGAAGAATCCCAAGGCCAGATATCGGATCGTTCTGCGCACCGGGGAGCTCGTCCTGGCGCCGTCGATGACGAAGCCGGCGAGGGCCAATACGAGCAGGAGCTTGGCCAACTCGGAGGGCTGGAAGGAGAAGAACGGGAGTTCGAAGGAGCGCCGCGAGCCGAGCGCGGCGGCGCCGACGACGAAGACCAGCGCGATCGATACGCAGACGAAGGTGTAGATGCCGACCCGCAGCTCGCGGAAGCGCGAGTAGTCGATCCGACCGAGGACCAGCATGCCGACCACGCCGACGATTCCGTAGATCGCCTGGCGCTCGAGGTAATAGTTCGGGCTGCCGGGGACGTCGGTCTTGGTCGCCTGGCCGAGGGTGAAGACGCTGAAGGCGACCAGGCCGATCGCGGCGAAGGCGAGGGCGAAGTCCATGTGGGCGAGGCCGAGGCGTTCGGCGATCGTCGGCCGGTCGTCGAAGAGCTCGGGCCGCGCCTGCCGCGCCCGCGTCGCGTACATCATCCGATGCCGCCGCTTTCGGTTTCAACCGGGGTTTCTTCGACCGGCGCTTCTTCTTCGACCACTTCGCCGAATTCGCCTTCGTATTCTTTTTCCGCTTCTTTCGTTTCCTTTTCGGATTCCTTTTTGAGCTTGTTGCCGAAGAGGGCTTCGAGGATTTCGAGGTTCGCGGGCGCCGCCGATTCGGCGCCGAAGCCGCCTTCCTCGATCGTCACCACGGTGACCACGTTCGGGTTCGGGTAGGGCGCCAGCGAGATGAACCAGGCCTGGTTGCCGTGGCCCGCGCGTTCCGCGGTGCCGGTCTTACCCGCGATCGGGATCGGGAATTCTTTGAAGACTCCGGTCGCCGTGCCGCCAGGGCCGGAGGTCACGTCATGCAGCCCATCCATGATCAGCCGGCGGTATTCGGGATTGATCTGCACGTGCCGCCGCGGCCCCGGGTCGAGTTCCCGGACGACCCGGCCGGCCGGGTCCTGCACTTCTTTGCCGATGTGTGGGGTGACGATCGTGCCGCCGTTGCCGAGCGCGGCGTAGGCGATCGCCATCTCCAGCGGGTCGGTCTGCAGGTATCCCTGGCCGACCGCCAGCTGGATGTTCTGGCCCGGCCCCCAAGGTTCGATGTATTCGTTGCCGTTCGCTTCTTCTTCTTCGGTCCACTTCTTGCTCGGCACCAGGCCTTCGGCACCTTCGCCGAGCGGCAGGTCGATCCCGGTCGGCCGGCCGATGCCCAGCTTCGCCGACCATTCCTGCAGGTAATTCGTCTTCCACATTTTGTAGCCCTGCGTGTAGAAGAAGACGTCGGAAGATTTTTCCAGCGCCGGCACCAGCGTGATCGGGCCGTTGATCGCGCCTTCGGAGTTTTCGAACGTCTGGCCGCCGATTTCGAGTTCGCCGGTGTCGTTGACGACGGTGTCGGGCGTGAAAACCCCATTTTCGAGTCCCGCCAGCGCGGTGATGATCTTGTAGGTCGAGCCCGTCGGGTACGCCGACGAGGTCGCTCGATTGAAGAGCGCGTCGCCGTTTTCTTCGGACGAGAGTTCTTCGTAGTGCTTCTGGCTCAGGTTGACCCAGACGCTCGGGTCGTAGGTCGGATACGAGCCCATGCCGACGATTTCGCCGGTGTGGATGTTCATCGAGACGAACGCACCGGGAAGGCCGCGCTGGGCTAGCGCCGATTCGCCCGCTTCCTGCACCGCCTGGTTGATCGACAGCTTCAGGTTGTCTCCGGGCGTCGGGGGGGTCGAGGTGAGCCGGCCGCCAGGGGTCGGTTCACCCAGAGCGTTGACCTGGTAGCGGGTCGTCCCCGGCGTCCCGCGCAGGTACTTGTCGTAGCTGAGCTCGAGCCCTTCCTGGCCGACGACTTCGCCTGGTTCGGTCCCCTTGTAGGCACCTTCGAGGTCTTCTTCGCTCACCTCCCCGGTGTAGCCGAGGATCTGCGCGGCCTGGTCTTCCTGCGGGTAGTTGCGGACGAAGACTTTTTCGACGGCCACGCCGGGAAATTTGCCCTTGTGTTCTTCGACGTAGTAGATGAGGTCGTAGCCGACGCCCTGGCGGATCGTCAGCGGGGCCCCGGCCGCGACCACTTCCTGATCTTCCTTCATCACTTTCAGGACCTGCGGCAGTTTCATGTGGACGAGTTCGCCGATTTCTTTGAGCTCGGCGTTTTGCGCCGCTTTTTCTTCCGGCAGCTTCGAGGTGTCGACCTGCAGCGCCAGGCTGGTCCGGTTGTCGACCAGCACTTCGCCGTTGTTGTAGAGGATCTCGCCGCGCGGGGCGACGACTTTGGTCGAGCGGGTGCGATTGCTCTTCGCCTGGGCGAGGTTT
>JAOPZF010000125.1 GCA_025964255.1 Solirubrobacterales bacterium
GCGATCTTGCTGTTGATCGCCGGCGTCTTGAACATCATCTACGGCATCGGCGCGATCGGTAACGCGCACTTCTACGCGAACGAAACGCATTACGTGATCGGCAGCCTCCACGCCTGGGGCTGGATCGGTGTGCTCCTCGGCATCTTCGAGCTCTTCGCCGGCGTCTCGCTGCTGAAAGGCGACACCTTCGGGCGGATCGTCGGCATCGCCGCCGCGACCCTCGGCGCGATCGGTGCCCTGCTCGCGGTCGGCGGCGCCTACCCGTACTGGTCGCTCGGCATCTTCGCCCTCTGCGTGATCTGCATCCACGGCCTCGTCGTCTACGGCGAGGACGTCGACCACGCCCGCGCTGAATGAGCGGCAAGGCTGACCCGATCCAGCGGCAGGTCCTGCCGATCGCGGATCGGCCGACCACCGGCCTGATCACCTACGACGCCAAGGACCCCGACACCTCGTATCCGCCGATCGAGCCGCTGCGGCCGCCGAAAGGCGCTCCCAACGTCCTGATCGTCCTGCTCGACGACGTCGTTTTCGGCGCGTCGAGCGCCTTCGGCGGGCCGTGCGCGACGCCGACCGCCGAGACCCTGGCGGGCGCGGGCGTCAAGTACAACCGCTTCCACACCACGGCGCTCTGCGCGCCGACCCGCCAGGCACTCTTGACCGGGCGCAACCACCACTCGGTCGGGATGGGGACGATCACCGAGCTGGCGACCTCGGCCCCCGGCTACACCTCGATCCGTCCCAACACCGCCGCGCCGCTGGCCGAAACGCTGAAACTGAACGGCTACTCGACCGCACAGTTCGGCAAGTGCCACGAGGTCCCGGTCTGGGAGGCGAGCCCGATGGGGCCGTTCGACGCCTGGCCGACCGGCGGCGGCGGGTTCGAGTACTTCTTCGGCTTCATCGGCGGCGAGACCAACCAGTACAGCCCGGCGCTCTACGAGGGCACCTCGCCGGTCGAGCCGAACAAGACCCCCGAGCAGGGCTACCACCTGACCGAGGACCTGACCGACCGGGCGATCGCCTGGGTCCGCCAGCAGAAGGCGCTGATGCCGGACAAGCCGTTCTTCACCTACTTCTCGCTCGGCGCGACCCACGCCCCGCACCACGTCCCGGCCGAGTGGTCGGACAAATACAAGGGCCACTTCGACCGCGGCTGGGACGTGCTGCGCGAGGAAACCTTCGAGCGCCAGAAGCGACTCGGCGTGATCCCCGCCGACGCCGAGCTGACCGCCCGCCACGAGGAGATCCCCGCCTGGGACGACATGCCCGCCGAGTTGAAGCCGGTACTCGCCCGCCAGATGGAGATCTACGCCGGGTTCATGGAGCACACCGACCACCACGTCGGCCGGTTGATCAAATCGCTCGAGGACCTCGAGATCCTCGAGGACACGCTCGTCTACTACATCGTCGGCGACAACGGCGCCTCCGCCGAGGGCACCGTCAACGGCGCGTTCAACGAGTACCTGATGTTGAACGGCGCCTCCGAGCTCGAAACGACCGAGTTCATGGCCTCCAAATTTGACGACTTCGGCACGCCGCGCGCCTACAACCACTACTCGGTCGGCTGGGCCCACGCGATGGACACGCCGTACCAGTGGACCAAGCAGGTCGCCTCGCACTGGGGCGGGACGCGCAACGGCACGATCGTGCACTGGCCCAACGGGGTCGAGGCGAAAGGCGAGGTGCGCAGCCAGTTCGCCCACGTGATCGACGTCGCCG
The DNA here is from genome assembly GCA_025964255.1 of Solirubrobacterales bacterium. Lineage (GTDB taxonomy): Bacteria > Actinomycetota > Thermoleophilia > Solirubrobacterales > 70-9 > VAYN01. Next base: position 1,723 of record JAOPZF010000125.1, read on the forward strand.
CCACCGTGCTCGACGCCGCCGGGATCCCCGAGCCGACCAGCGTCAACGGCGTCCAGCAGATGCCACTGCACGGCCACAGCATGCTGCCCAGCTTCGACGACCCCGAGGCGCCGGAGTTCCGCGAGACGCAGTACTTCGAGATGTTCGTCAACCGCGGCATCTACCACCAGGGTTGGACCGCCTGCACCCGCCACAGCACGCCCTGGCTGGGCAAAGCAGTCCTGCCCGCTTATGACGACGACGTCTGGGAGCTCTACGCCCCCGACGACTGGACCCAGGCGCACGACGTCAGCGCCACGAACCCGGAGATGCTGGCGAAGCTCCAGCGCCTCTTCCTGATCGAGGCGACCCGCTACGGGGCGCTGCCGCTCGACGATCGCCGGGTCGAGCGCTTCAACCCCGACCTCGCCGGCCGGCCGACCCTGATCCGCGGCAAATCCCAACTGCTCTTCGGCGGCATGCGGCGGTTGACTGAGAACAGCATCGTCGGGATGAAGAACAAATCCCACTCGGTGACCGCCCAGCTGACCGCGCCGGAGGGCGGGGCGGAGGGCGTGATCATCGCCCAGGGCGGCGCCTTCGGCGGCTGGAGCCTCTACGCCAAAGACGGGCGGCCGGTCTACTGCTACAACCTCGCCGGCCTCGCCCAGACCAAGGTCGAGGGGGCCGAGGCGATTCCGCCGGGGGACCACCAGGTGCGGATGGAGTTCGACTACGCGGGCGGCGGCCTCGGCAAAGGCGGCAAGGTGACGCTGTTAGTCGACGGCGAGGAGGTCGGCGACGGCGAGCTCGGGGCGACGATCCCGATGCTCTTCTCGGCCGACGAGACGACCGACGTCGGCTCCGACACCGGCACCCCGGTCAGCGACGACTACCCGAACGGCGACAGCAACTTCAACGGCAAGATCGAGTGGGTGCAGATCGACGTCGACGAGAACGCCGAGGACCTCGACCACCTGATCACGCCGGAGGAGCGCCTGCGGATCGCGATGGCGCGCCAGTAGCCGCGAGGCGGTCGGAGAGCTTTTTTCACCTGAAACGAAAGGAAAAAGATGGACACCGATGACATCGAGATGGGGCCGATCGACTACCTGCTGGTCGAGTGGCCGGGGAAGCAGCCCGAAGGCGAGATCGCGCCGTATCTGGTCGACCTCGTCGACCGCGGCCTGATCCAGATCCTCGACCTCGTCTTCCTCGCCAAGGGCGACGACGGGACGATCGCGGCGATGGAGATCGCCGACGTCGGCGGCGAAGTCGCCGAGCTGGCGATCTTCGAGGGCGCCTCCTCGGGCCTCCTCGACGACGAGGACATCGACGAGGCCGGCACTGCGCTCGAGCCGGGCACCTCGGCCGCGTTGCTCCTCTACGAGAACGCCTGGGCCGGGCCTTTCGCCGCCGCGGTTCGCCGTTCCGGGGGCCAGCTCGTCGCGAGCGGGCGGATCCCGGTCACCGACCTCCTCGCCGCGCTCGACGCGGTCGAGGCCACCGCTTAAGAAAGAGAGAACCTGATGCCAAGACTGCTCAGAACCGTCGCCCGCACGGCGGTGGTCGCCGGCACCGCGACCACCGTCAGCAACCGCGTCTCGCGCCGCCAGGCGAACAAGTGGGGCCAACAGGAAGCCGCCCAGGCTCCGCCCGAAGCGGCTCCGGCCCCGGCCGCCGCAGCGCCCGCCGCCCCGGCGCCCGGCTCCTCGGTGCTCGATCAGCTGAAGGAGCTCGGCGAACTGAAAACCCAGGGCGTCCTCACCGAGGACGAGTTCGCCGCTCAGAAGGCGAAGCTACTGGCCGGCTGAGGCCGGAGTGGGCGCCGCCGGTGATGCGTCGCGGGCGGCGCCGACGGTCTGGTCGAGCCCGATCGTGACCAGGTAGGCGACGACGACGCCGACGATGATCAGCGGCTCGGAGCCGGCGCCGCTTTTGCTGACCAGCAGCGAGGCGAGGACCACGCAGGACAGCGGCAGGCGGAGGACCGAGACGGCCCCGGCGCCTATCCCGACGGCGACCGCCGCGGTCAGGTCGAACCCGGGCAGGTGCGAGGCGAGGATCCCGGCGGCGGCGCCGATGAAGAGCGCCGGGAAGGTCGGGCCGCCGCGGAAGTTGCCGAGCGAGATGCCCCAGGCGAGGCCCTTCATGAGGAGCAGCAGGAGCAGGGCTGAGATCGGCCAGGTCGCGGCGCCGGCGGTGATGCCGGTGAGGGCATCCTGGCCGGAAAAGAGGACCTCTTCGATGCCTTTGCCGGTCCATTCGTGGAAGACGACGGCGAGCAGGGCGACGACGATCGCCGCCGCGGGCAGGACCAGGTACGGCTTGCGGCGGGCGAAGACGTGGGCCACCAGGCCGAGCCGCATCACCACGAAGACGAGCGCCGCGACAGCGACCGCGAGCACGAAGGTCCAGGCGAAGTCGGCGACTGCCGGCTGGTCGAGGGTCGGCAGGGTGAGCGTGCCGAGCGCGTAGGCGCTGGTGCTGAGCCCCGTCAGCGTGCCCATGCCGATCGAGATCAGCGAGCCGATGCCGGCGGCGAGCAGCCCGGGGAGGAGGATCAGCGGCAGTTTTTCGCGGTCGAGGCCGAGCGCCTCGAGCAGGATCACGGCGGCGATGATCGGCGAGTTGAAGAGCAGGGCCATCGCCGCGATGCTCCCCGCCGCCGCCATCACCGCCTGCGCCTCGGCCGGGGTGTCTTTTTTCAGCGAGCGGATCGCGAAGACGCCGAGTCCCGCCCCGAGGGCGATGAGGGGCGCCTCCGGGCCGAGCACCAGTCCGCCGCCGATCGTCGCGAAGGCGGCGAGGATGATCCCCGGCAGTTCGATCGGCTGGACCGGGTCGCCGCCGATCTTCAGCCCTTCGGCGGGGACGTGGCCACCCTCACCCGGCAGTCGGTCGATCGCCGCCGCGGTCAGCAGCCCGGCGATGCCGAGGACGACGACGTAGAACCAGGCGGGCGCGCCGTGGTCGTAGCCGAGTTCTTCCGGCAGGTCGGTGAAGAGGCCGACCTGGATCTGGTGGATCAGCTCGAGGAAGCCCCAGGCGGCGAGCGAGACGACGACGCCGACCACCGCTGCGAGGACCAGCAGTGGGATCAGGCGCCTCGACACCCGGCAACCGTATTGGTCCGGGCGGCGATCGGAATCATCTCCTTCGTGTGATGCGGCGCCGGCAGCCGTTCGGCGATGATCCGGGGATGCCAGACACGATCGCCGCTCCCTCGCCCGATAAATCGACGCCGGTGGACGGTAAGAGCGCGAGGAAGCTCGCGCCGCGCTCGGCCCAGGCGGACTGGAAGCCCGCCGCCGACCGCGTCGGGCCGCTCGAGGTCCTCGCCGAGCAGGACAAGACCCGGGTGCCGGAATTGGTGCCGGTCCGTTATGGGCGGATGCTTGCCTCCGCTTTCACCTTCTACCGCGGCGCCGCGGGGATCATGGCCGCCGACCTCGCCGCGAGCCCTGACTCGGGCCTGCGGGTGCAGCTCTGCGGGGACGCCCACCTCTCCAACTTCGGCGTCTTCCAGGCGCCCGACCGTCGCCTCGTCTTCGACATCAACGACTTCGACGAGACCCTTCCGGGACCGTTCGAGTGGGACGTCAAGCGCCTCGCGGCGAGCGTCGCGATCGGCGCCCGCGACCGCGGCTTCAGCGCCGCCGAGTCCGAGGCCGCCGTCCTCGCGTCGGTCAGCACCTACCGCACGGCGATGGCGCAGTTCGCCGCGATGGGCGATCTCGACGTCTGGTACGCCCGACTCGACGTCGACCAGGCGGTCGCCCAATGGCAGCAGGAGGCGAAGAAGACCGACCGCCGCCGGCTGCAGAAGAACCTCGAGAAGGCCCGCAACAAGGACAGCCTGCGGGCGCTGAAAAAACTCACCGAAACCGTCGACGGACACGTGAAGATCGCCGACCGGCCGCCGCTCCTGGTCCCGATCGACCGGCTGGCCGAACGCGAAGGCCGCGAGCCCGCCGAGATCAGCAAGCTGATCGAAGGCCTGCTCGCCACCTATCGCGACTCACTCGACGATCAGGC
>JAOPZF010000132.1 GCA_025964255.1 Solirubrobacterales bacterium
AGCGTGAACTGCCAGCCCATCAGCACCCAGAGGACGAGGCCGAGCTCCCAGACCAGGTTGGTCGAGGCGAACTGGAAGGCGAGCGTGGTGATCGCCGAGGCGCCCTTGGCGAAGAGCGAGCGGGCGATCGCGATCGCCGCGTAGGAGCAGGAGGAGGAGGCGGCGCCGAGCCCGGTCGCGCGGGCGACCGGTCCGAAGCCGCTGCCGGAGAGCGCGCTCTGGATGCGGGCGCGCGGCACCCAGGCCTGGACGATGCCGCTGATCGCGAAGCCGATCACCAGCGCCCACCAGACCTCGTACGCCATCAGGAAGGATTGTTCGAGCCCTTCCCAGATCTTTTCGATGACCGGCCCCACGTCAGTTGCCCCTCAGCCCGCCGGCCCTAGCGACCGACGAAGCGGCCGAGCGCGGCGACCAGCTCGTCGACTTTCTCGGTCTGGTCCTTGCCGTCGGCGTGCATCACGCAGTGGCGGGTGTGGTCGTCGATCAGGCCGAGCGCGACCTTGTCGAGCGCCGCCTCGATCGCGCCGATCTGGGTGAGCACGTCGATGCAGTAACGCTCCTCCTCGACCATCCGCGAGACCCCCCGCACCTGCCCCTCGATCCGCGCCAGTCGCTTGAGCAGCGCGTCCTTGTCAGTTTTGTAGCCAACGGCCATGGACGGACCGTAGCAGATACCCCCAGGGGGTATCCAGGTCCGTACAGCTGTTCCTTATGCCGGGATACCGGACATAAGGAACAGCTGCACGGACGGGGTTGGTCAGAGGCCGAGGCGGGTGGCGCGCTCGGCGGCCTTGGCGACGACTTCGTCGCGCTCGGGCTGCTCGCCGCCGCGCATCAGGACCTTGCCGGCGACGACGACGGTGTCGACGGCGGTGCGGTCGGCGGCGTAGACGAGGTTGGCGGCGAGGTCGCCGATCGCCAGCTCCGGCGTGCGGGGGTCGAGCAGGAGGAAGTCGGCGGGGGCACCGGGGGCGAGCGGGGTGGCGCCGAGCAGCGGCGCGGCGCGGCCGGTGGCGATCGTCCAGGCGTCGGCGGCCTTGATCGCGGTCGCGTCGGCGGCGGCGTGGCGCTGGGCGAGGGCGAAGAGCTTCAGGTCGGCGAGGAGGTCGAGCGAGTCGTTGGACCCGGCGCCGTCGGTGCCGAGGCCGATCCGCACCCCGGCGGCGCGCGCGGCGGGATAGGGGAAGACCTTGCCGACCGCGAGTTTCATGTTCGCCGCCGGGTTGGAGACGACGGTCACCCCACGCGCCGCGACCAGCGCCAGCTCGTCTTCGTCAAGCCAGACGCCGTGGGCGATCAGGGTGCGCTCGGTAAGGAGGCCGAGGCGGTCGAGGTAGGCGGCGGGGCGCAGGCCGGTCTGGGCGATGCAGTCCTCGACCTCGGGCGCGGTCTCGGAGAGGTGGATCTGGACCGGCGCGTCGCGCTCGGCGGAGAGCTCGGCGAGGAAGCGCAGCGACTCCTCGCTCACGGTGTAGATCGCGTGCGGAGCGAGCGAAGCGCGGATCGGGTCGCCGAGGCCCTCGAGCATCGCGAGGCTCTCGCGGGCGGCGCCGCGGATCGGGCCCGGGTCGCGGCCTTTGTCGATGAAGGGGGCGCCGATCGTCGCCCGCAGCCCGGCGTCGGCGACGGCGCGGGCGGTCGCCTCGGGGTGCCAGTACATGTCCCAGAAGCGGGTCGTGCCGGAGCGGATGAACTCGAGGCAGGCGAGCCGCGTGCCCCAGTAGACGTCCTCGGGCTCGAGCTGGGCCTCGATCGGCCAGATGCGTTCCTCGAGCCAGGGCATCAGCGGCAGGTCACCGCCGGAGCCGCGGAAGAGCGTCATCGCGGCGTGGGTGTGGCCGTTGACGAGCGGCGGAACGAGGATCGCGCCGGCCGCGTCGAGGACCTCCTCGCCGTGCTCGGGCTTCACTTCCGCGCCGAGCGCGCCGATCGTCCCGTCGGCCGCGACGCGCAGCCCGACGTGCTCACCGTGGAAGACGGCGTTGGCAACGAAGAGGCTCAACGTCCGACCACGCCGAGCCGCGGCAGCACGGCGGCGATGCCGTCGCGCAGCTTGGTCGCGTTGATCAGCCGGTCGGCTTCCATCTCGGCGACTGATAGCTCGCCGTCGCCGAGTCCGTTGGCGAGGTTGTCGACCATGCAGAGCGCCGCGTACTCGAGCCCGAGCTCGGTGGCGATCACGCACTCGGAGGCGATCGTCATCCCGACCAGGTCGGCGTGCGGGGCGATCATGCGGATCTCGGCCGGGGTCTCGAAGCGCGGCCCGATCGTCTGCCAGTAGACGCCGCCGTCGACCGCCGGCTCGCCGGCGACCTCGTCCCAGGCGGCGACCACCTCGCCGCGCCAGCCGGCCGCGAAGCCGGGGGCGGTGTGGGCGCGGGTGTCGCCGAAGATCGACTCGCCGACCTGGAGGGCGATGAAGTCGTCGGGGCAGACGACGCTGCCGACCGGGAGGTCCGTGCGCAGGCTGCCGACCGAGGCGATCGCGAGGACGCGGTCGCAGCCCTGCTCGATCAGCGGGCGCAGGTTGGCCTCGTGGTCGATCCGGTGGGGGAGGACGTAGGCGTCGACGGTGCCGTGGCGCTGGACGACCGCGGCGCCGTGCTCGGTCGCCGCCGCGAGGATCCCCTCGCCGCCGGGGCCGATCGCGTTGGAGCCGAGGATGACGGCCAGTCGTCCCATCGGTGGATCCTATGTGGAGCGCTCAGCCTTCGCGGCGGGCTTGGAACTCGCCGACGGCCTCGTCGTGGTCGACGATCGGGGACGGGTAGTTGAGGTCCTCGAAGCCTTCCATCAGCCATGGCCGGAAGATCGCCTTGCCGTGGACGCCCGCCAGCTCCGGCACCCAGCGGCGCACGTAGATCCCGTCGGGGTCGAAGCGTTCGGCCTGGCGGACGGGGCTCATCACCCGGTTCGGCCTGGTGTCGTTGCCGGTCCCGGCAATCCACTGCCAGTTGCCCGCGTTGTTGGCGATCTCGCCGTCGGAGAGCAGGTCCCAGAAGTGCCAGGCGCCCTTGCGCCAGTCGACGTAGAGGTCCTTGGTGAGGAATGAGCCGACCGTCATCCGGGCGCGGTTGTGCATGAAGCCCTCGGCGGCCAGCTGGCGCATCCCGGCGTCGACCAGCGGGTAGCCGGTGCGCCCTTCGCGCCAGGCCTCGAAGACCTTCTCCGAGCGCGACCAGCGGTCGGCGCGCGGGCGGTAGTCGCGCCGCGGCAGCGCCGGGAACGCGGCCAGCACCTGGTGGTGGAAGTCGCGCCAGCAGAGTTGCCGCACGAAGGGCTCGCCGCCGCGGACCTCGCGCGCCAGGGCGGCGAGCTCAAGCGGGCTGACGCAGCCCCAGCGGATGTGGGCGCTGAGGCCGGAGGTGCCGTGGCCCGGGAGGTCGTCGTGGCCATCTACGTAGCGCTCGATCCGGTCGCGGAGGAAGGCGTGCATGCGCTTGCGGGC
>JAOPZF010000150.1 GCA_025964255.1 Solirubrobacterales bacterium
TGAAGCTCCACCGCCACCGTCTCGCCCTCACCGCGGGGTGAGGCGGGGCGGTGGTCGGCCCGGATCCCGGGGTCGGTGGGCCTGGAGCGGCGTGATCGCCGCGGCTTTATGCGACAGCCTCTATAGGCCCCTAAATCCGTGCAGCGCTACCGCCCGGTGACGACCACTTCGTAGGCCTCGACGTCTGCGAGCGATGCGGGCTCGGCGACGAGTCCGACGTGCCGGTCCGGCCGCACCGCGAACACAGCGAGCGACTCTACCCCGAGCACGCCAGCCGCACCCGCGTGAATCGACCCGTACGGCAAATGGTCGGTCCCGGTAGCAAGAGCAAACGCGGCATCGAAGATCGGCGAGCGAGCGACCAGCCCCTCAAGCTGCGCATGCAACCGCGCCAACTCGTCCCCGCCGTCCCCCACCGCAACGGCCAGCAGCGTGTGCCCGGTCCGGTGGGTCAGCTCATGAAGCCGCCGCTCAGGCTCGCCCTCGCCAGCCCTCACCGGCCCCAGGTCGGGAAGCCGATCCCCGGCCTCGAGCGCGGCGAGCCCGCTCCACGGCTCGAAGGCGGAGGAGGAGGACCCTGAACGAACCTCCCCGCTGTTCGTGAGAGAAGGGTCCTCCTCCTCCGCCCCTCGACCACGCACGATCGGCGACTCCCGATACGCAATGTTCAGCTCGGCCTCAGCAACCGCTTCGTTGTGAACCGTCTCCGGATCACTCAGCGCCGCCCGCACCTCCGCATCCCTCCTCGCCCTCCCGTCCGCACCCTCGAAGCGCCCCATCTCTTCCATCCCCTCGCCCGCCGCGACGACCTCGAGAGCCACCGGACGGCGCTCAACCTCGTAGCTGTCGAGCAGCTTCGGGTCGGCGTCCCCCTCACAGACGAGCGCCAGCTTCCATCCCAGGTTGAAGGCGTCGCCGATCCCCGAGTTCATCCCGTGGCCCTGGGAGGGCGAGCAGACGTGGGCGGCGTCGCCGGCGAGGAGCGCGCGACCCTCGCGGTAGCGGGTCGCGACCTTGGCGTGGCAGCGGAAGCGGCTCGGATTCTCGATGTCCGTCAGGTCCTGGCCTGGCAGGTAGCGGACGAGCACCGCCGTCGCCTCGGCGACGAAGTCGGCGGCGTCGCTCGTCGGCCGGATGTAGACGCGGAAGCGGCGGCCGGGAAGCGGGGTGAGGATCACCATCGTCTCCTCGAGGTAGACGAGGGTCGTCTCGAAGTCGTCCTCGCGGCCGGCGAGGGTGACGTCGAAAACCGCCCAGGGGTCCTCGATGTCGTGGCCCTCCATCTCGATCCCGACCGCCCCGCGGACGGGGCTGTGGTAGCCGCCGCAGCCGACGATCCAGGTCGCCCGAACCTCCTCCTCGCGGCCGCCGCGGTCGACTGTCGCGGTGACGCCCCCCGAGTCCTGGCTCATCCCCAACAGGCGCGTGGAGCGCTCAACCTGACCGCCGAGTGACTCCAGCTTTCTGGTGAGGAAGCCCTCGGTCGCCTCCTCTGAGAGGCCGACGTTGTAGGCGTAGGGGGCGCCGGAGCGGCTGAAGTCGACCTCGACCAGAACCTCGCCGGCCGAGTGCAGGCGCGCCGCCCGCTGCGGCGCCCCGGCGGCGAGAAACTCGTCGACGATGCCGAGCGCCTCGAAGATCTCGAGCGAGCGTGGGTGGACGACGGTCGCCCGGTCCCAATGCTGCGGCGCCTCGAGCGCGTCGATCAGCAAGACGTCGACGCCGCGCCGGCGCAGCTCAACTGCCAGCGTCAGCCCGGTCGGCCCGGCCCCGACGGCGAGGACGTCGCACGAGATCACCGGCCGCTTATACACCAGCGAAGGTCAATCGGCCGGCGATGAAGGGCCCCCGCGAGCCCAAAGTTCCCTTACGTGCGACGACCTCGGCAAGATGATTGTCGAGGTCGTCCGGCGCACCTTTGGCGGGGTCTTCTCGAGCGCCCGAGGGTTCTGCGGCTAAGCGTCGCTGCGCCTTTGTGTGACAGACCGTAGCGCGACTCGGAGCGTTTCGCAAATGGCTTGTTCATGCGGTATTCCCACGTACCCGGGTTGTGCCCAGGTCGATGGGTAAGACTGATCATGTGAGGCGCGTCCACTCGGCCGGCATCGTCCTTGCGGTCCTCGCCGCGGCCGTCCTCGCGGGCTGCGGGTCGGGCGGCGGCTCGACCGGCGCGGGGACCGCCACCGGCGCGCCCGTCGCCAGGCTCACCGGACGCGAAACGGTGACGCTGAAGGTGCCGGCGCCGATGAAGGGTGGCGAACTCTCCTCCCCGCACCAACTCGAAGTGCCGAAAGGTTGGACCGCGAGCGTCTGGGCACGGGTGCCGGGCGCGCGGATGGAGGCGGTGACCCCCGAAGGCAACCTGCTGGTCAGCGTCCCTGGCGAAGACAAGGTGGTCGAACTGAGCGGCGAGGGGACGGCGACGAAGGAGAAAGTCATCCTCGCCGGGCTCGAATCGCCGCAGGGCCTCGCCTTCGCCAAGCGCGGCGGCGCCTGGGTGCTCTACGTCGGCGAGTCCGACCAGATCGACTCCTACCCGTGGACGGGCGGCGCGGTCGGCAAGCAGTCGGTGATTGCCCCGGACCTCCCCGACGAAACGCCCGCCGGCGACGACATCCACCGCCAGAAGGACGTCGTCGTCGCCCCCGACGGCACCGTCTACTTCGACGTCGGCAGCTCCTCCAACGCCTCGCCCGCCGACCGCGGGTACGACCCACCGCGCGGGGTGATCGACTCGGTCGGGCCCGAAGGCGGCAAGGTGACCGTGGTGATGCGCGGCGTACGTAACGGCGAGGGGCTGGCGCTGGCGCCTGACGGCACGATCTGGACCGCGATCAACAACCGCGACGAAATCCCCTACCCCTTCCACGGCGAAGCCGAAGGCCAGAGCGAAGCGTTCGGACAGGTGATCCGCGTCTACGTCGACAACCATCCGCCCGACGAGGTCGCGCCGGTCACCCAAGGCCGCGACCTCGGCTGGCCGCTGTGCAACCCGGAACAAGGCAAATCGACGCCGGTAGGCTCACTGGCGAACGTGCCGCTGATCCCCGACTCGGTGACCAACCCCGGCGGCAAGGCGCTCGACTGCTCGAATCTCGAACCGATCCAGGTCGGCCTCCCTGCTCACTCGGCGCCGCTCGGGATGTCGTTCCTGCACGGGACGAAGGTGCCGGCGCCGTGGTCGGGCGGCGCGGTGCTCGCCGCGCACGGATCCTGGGACCGCCAGGAACCGCGGCCGCCCGCGGTGCTCTGGCTGCGCTGGGACGCGAAGCGCAAGACGCTGCTGCCGGCGAAGACCCTGATCGCCGGCTTCCAGGAGTCGAACGGCGAACGCTGGGGTCGCCCCGTCGATGTCGTCCCCGGCCCCGAAGGCGCCCTCTACGTCAGCGACGACACCGCCGGCGCCGTCTACAAACTGGTCCCGCCCCGCTAGGCGCCGGCCGGAGGGTGCTGGTCGCGGTAGGCGTCGGCCGATTCGTGGACGTAGGCCAGCAGGTCTGGATCGAGGCGGTCGCGGCCGGCCTTGTCGTAGCGGCGGGTGAAGAAGGCGCCGAAGCCGAGCCAGAACAGGAGGCCGACGCCGGTGGCGATCGCGCCCTCGGCGAGGCCCGCGTCGGCGCGCGCTTCGAGGTAGAGGATCGAGCGCACGCCGCCGAGGATCTGGCGCAACGGGTCGGCGTGGCTGATCGCCGCGAAGAAACTGGGCAATGCCTGTAGGGGCACCGTCCCACCGGCCGAGGCGAGGCCGAGGTAGACGAAGAGCAGGAGCCCGACCAGCTGCCCCGGCGTGCCGAGCACGGCGAAGAGCGCCAGCGTCCCGATCGCCACCGTCGCCGCGCCGAACCAGCCGTAGAGCCAGAGCAGGACCGGGCTCGGCGCGTCCATGCCGAGGATGCCGACGGCGACGAGCAGGAAGACCGCGACGAAGAGGCCGGTCAGCACCACCGCCATCCCCCACTTCGCCAACAGCGTCTGCCAACGGGTGATCAGGGTCGGCCGTCTCATCGCCCATTTCGGGCCGATCTCAGTCGGCGCGAAGCCGAGCACCCCGTCGAGGAACGAGTTGATGATCGTCGCGCCGATGAAGCCGCTCATCAGGATCAGCAGCGAGGTGTAGAAGGCGCTCAGCCCGAGCGCCGCCTTCGCGGGCAGCTGCCGGTACTGGGTCGCTTCGACGATGACCGGGGTCTTGATCCCTTCCGAGAAGGCTTTGACCGCCGGGGTGAGGACGCCGCTCGCGAGGCTCGCGCCGGTCGTCCCGGCGCGCTGGTTGGAGAGCAGATTCACGGTCGGGTCCGCACCGCCAGGGCGTGCGCGATGGGTGAAGCCCGGCAGCACGACCAGGGTCGCGTAAGAGGCGCCGCGGTTCATCCGCTCTTCGGCTTCCCCGATCGACTCGACGTGGATCGCGAGCTTTCCGACACTTCCGGCGAGTCGAGCAACGCTTTTTCCAGCTCCGGGCCGACGGTGCCCCCGTCCATCTGCACCAGTGAGACCGGCAGCCCGTGCATGTGGTCGATCGGGTCGACGGCCGAGCCGAGATAGAGCGTCGTCATCAACCCGATCAGCACGACGCCGATGGCGATCGGCGCGATCCAGACCGGTTTGCGACGGAGCAGCTCGACGGCGCGCAAGCGTTTCGGCACGGCCACCAATATAGGTCCGTCGATCGGAAAGTGGACTTAGAGTGGCCACCATGAATACCCACACCACCCCCCTCACGACTCTTCTCGCCGCCGCCGGCCTTGCCGCCGCCGCGGTCCTCTGCCTGGTCGCCCTCTCGGCATCTCCCGCCGGCGCCGCCAAGCCGAAGTCCTACGAGTGCCAGCACCCGCTGGTGACCGGCCAGGAGGCCGTCAACCCGAAGGGCATCTCGCCGAAGGAAGCCTGCGTCGTCGTGCGCTCGCTCGGCAAATACCTGAGCAGCGTCAAGAACATCGAAGCGCTCTACGAATGCAAGGGCGCGACGCCGAAGAAGCCGGGCAAGCCGGTGCTCCTGCAGACCGAGTTCGAAGGCTGGCACCTCAAGCTGGTCAAGGGCTACAACTTCTACATGACCATGCCGGGCAAATCGCTCAAGGTCCAGGGCCAGGACTTCCCCGTCAACTGCAGCTGACCAGATCGGCCGGCGCGCCTCGCCCGGAGCGCGCCGGTCGCTCTCACCACACCCCGGGGACGAGCCGCGAGCGCGTCTCGAGGAAGCGCCGATAGGGCTCGCCGATCCCGGCCAGCAGCGCCCGCTCCTCGACCTTGATCCGGATCACCAGGCCTGCGGTCGGGAGGATCGCCAGGCAGGCGAGCGAGAGCCAGTTGCCGAGCATCAGGCCGATCCCGACGAAGACCATCACCATGCCCGTGTACGAAGGGTGGGCGAGCACCCGGTACGGGCCCGATTCGACCACCGTCTGCCCCTCGCTGACGCGGACCTGGGCCGTGAAGAAGCGGCCGAGGACGTAGACCGCCCACTGGCGGAAGGCGATTCCCGCGGCGACGAGGAGCGCGCCGAGGATGAAGATCGGCCAGCGGGCGAAGTCGATCGCCGCCCCTTCGGCGTGATTCGCCAGCGTGAAGGCGGCGCCGAACCCGACGGCGAAGGTAAGGCCGATCGCGATCAGGCTCCCCCACTCCGTGGTGGTGCCGGTCTGATTGCCGCGCGTGCGGGCGCGGGTGAGCAGCTCGGTCGCGACCCAGATCAGGATGAGGGCGGTGAAGACAGTCTTGGCGCCCGCGTTCGCGTAGGGAAGCGGTCGCATGACGACCCGAGCGCTACTCCGGCTCGCCCTCGGTCGCCGCGTAGTCAAGCGCGGTTCCGCCGGTCACCGCCATCGCCCCTTTGGCGACGAGGATCGCGTCCTCGGGACTGCTCGCCTCGATCCGCAGGAAGTGGCGTTTCATCCCGTCGCCTTCGACGCCAATTTCCGGCTCGTCGTGCAGGTAGAGGCCGCGCTCGCTGAGCTGGGTGACGACGCCGCGCCCGATGTTGCCGCGGCAGGTGACGGTGTAAATCGGCATGTTTGCAGGCTATCTGTCGGCGCTGGTGATCGCCGCGGGCATGAAGACGAGCCAGGTCGCCAGGGTCAGCAGGGCGGCGGCGAGCAGGACCCAGACGAGGTCGGCCTTGACCAGCAGCGCCCCCGCGACGGCGCCGACCAGCATCGCGGCGACCGCGCCGCCGCGCCGCCAGGAGCCGGCCCCCTCGCCGCCCGCGAGCTGCGAGTCGGCGGCGAGCCCGGTCAGCGTCAAGGTCAGCACCGTGGTGGTGAGGTCAGCGACTTTGAGCCGGCGCACGGTCGCGTTGCGGACGCCCATCGCGAAGGCGAGCAGGCCGATGATCAGGTCGCCGGAGAAGTGGTCGGGGGTGATGTCGAAGACGGCCGCGATCAGCGTGGCGAAGGCGATCAGCCCGACCTCGATGATCATCGCGCGGCCGAGGTTGGCCCCTTTCGGCGGCAGGTTCGCCGCCATCCGGCCGCCGAGGACGGCGCCGAGGAGGAAGGCGCCCAGCGAGACCAGCGGCGCCACCACCGGCAGTCCGGCCGAGCCGGCGATGCCGAAGCCGAGCAACACCACGTTGCCGGTCATGTTGGCGGCGAAGACGCGGCCGAGGCCGAGGTAACAGGCGGCGTCGATGACGCCAGTCGTCAGCGTGAGGACGAGCAGCGTGCGGGTGAGCGGATGGCGGATCGAATCGGTTCCGGGCACCCCTTGGACTTCGGCAACGCGGGCGCGATTCCCCCTAGGATGGCGGCACACCGCGGGCGTCTCCACGAGGACCTGCGCAAGATCTTCCAGGTCACCGACGGCTGAGTCCGTCGATGGACCTGACCGAACGCGAGATCGCGGCGACCCGCTTGGAGAAAGACGACGACTGGGTCGTCCTCGCCTTCGCCGTCCTCGCCACCGAGTGGCGCACGCCCCGTCCCTAGCCCCCGAACGACCAGACGCCAACCTCCCCTACCTCGTTACGATCCATCACCCCTCTGGGGCAGTGGCCCAACTGGCTAAGGCACCGGTCTCCAAAACCGGCGATTCCAGGTTCGAGTCCTGGCTGCCCCGTCTCACGTGGTCTATTTGATGGCCGCGTTGCATCGTTGGCGTCGCCCATCAGCACACGGTTTGGCCCAGGGCGGCTCACGGTGCACGGGGCTTTAGAAAGGTCTTAGACGGGACGGCTGAACGTGCCCTCCGGAGGTGCCGTAGTCGACACCATGACCACTCGGCGCAATTCGCTCGCCCTTGCGATTCCCTTCGCCCTGATCGCACTCCTCACGGTCGTCGCTGCGGCTCTCGCGGCCGGCGGCGAAAGCGAGCCCAAGCCACAGATCGCACGCCGACCCGCCGCCTTCGCCTGGCTGCATCCCGCAGTCGTGCCCGCCGACTGGGCGACGGTGCGCCTGCCGGGTTCGGGCGCCGGCCTCTCGGCGCCGGCGAGCTGGGAGGCCGCCCGAAGCGACCCGGGGACGAAGACGCTGGTGATGCGAGGACCCTCGGGCAAGATCATCGGGTACCTCAACGCGACGCCGCGCCAGGGCGACGAGAACGCGGCCGACTGGGCCGGCTTCCGAGTCGCCCACAACCGCGGGGAGGGGGACCGCGAGGTGCGGCGACTGGCCTCCGCCCGCGATCTCCACTTCCGGTCGGCCACCGGCTCCTGCGTGATCGACTCCTACCTGACCAGCAGCGGAAACCGCTACCGCGAGATCGCCTGCCTGGTCACCGGACGTTCGTCCACGACGGTGATCGTCGCCGCGGCGCCGCCCTCGCGCTGGCACTCCGAGGGCCCACTGCTGCGGCGGGCCGTCAACGCCTTCACGACCTGACCATCAACCAAAAGGAGAAGCAGATGCTGATCTACGCGAAGAGAGTGGCGGCGATGCTCGCCGTCGCCGGGCTGCTCGCCGGTGGTACCACCGCGACGGCCCTGGCCAGTAACCACCATCACCACCACCACAAGGTGAGTGCGATCCCGCAGCACAACGGCGGTGACCATGACTCCGACAACAACGGCGGGCCCAGCGATGGGGACGGCAACACCTAGGACCGACCCGAATTCCCCTGGGCGACGGCTTAGGCGCCGCCTGAGCCCGAAGAGATGTGGCTCGAGGTGGTCGCCTCACGCCAGCCGCCCAGGGGACCAGCGCCGGCAACGGTGGGCTCGCCTTCTACCCCGCTTCGGAGGAGACGCGTCCGGCGAGACGGTCGGGTGCTCCAGGGATGCGAGTCACCGCCGAGAGAACGGCGTCGAAATTGGCCTTCGCGGTGTCGGTGTCTTCACCCACGCCCCAGGCCGTGTCATCGCCGATGCTCAGCTTCACGTATGAGATCGCCTTCGCGTCGGTGCCGTCGCTGAGCGTCTGCTGTTGGTAGTCGCGGATCTTGATCGTCACGTCCAGCAGCAGCTCGATCGCGTTGGCGAATGCGGCAATCGTGCCGTTCCCCTCCCCCGCGATCGGCACCAGCTCGCTGCCGCATTGGAGCGTCGCCTCGAGCGTCGAGATGTGGTCCTTGTCATTGCTGGTGACGGCGTGACTGACCAGCGCTGCGTCGGGATGCCCCATGTACTCGCGCCTGAACAGCTTGATCAGCTGCTCCGCAGTGATTTCGGCGTTGGAGGCATCGACTTCCCGCTGGACGACGCGCGAGAACTCGATCTGCAGCAGGCGGGGAAGTTCGAGGTCGTGCTCGGCCCGCATTATGTAGGCGACGCCGCCCTTGCCCGACTGTGAGTTCACCCGCACGGCCTCGTCGTAGTTGCGGCCGACGTCTTTCGGGTCGAAGGGCAGATACGGCACGTCCCAGATCGCGTTCTCGGGATCCGCCAACTCCCCCATCGCCTCCATGCCCTTCTTGATCGCGTCCTGATGGGACCCCGAGAAGGCCGTGTAAACGAGATCGCCGACGTAGGGATGGCGCTCGCCGATCGGCATCCGATTGCAGAATTCGACGTCGCGGCGGACCTCGTTGATCCGCGAGAAATCGAGCTCGGGATCGACCCCCTGGGTCATCAGGTTCAGCGCCAGGGTGACGAGGTCGACGTTCCCGGTGCGCTCACCGTTGCCGAACAGGGTGCCCTCGACCCGTTCGGCTCCGGCCATCAGGGCCAGCTCCGTCGCGGCGACCGCGGTGCCGCGGTCGTTGTGCGGATGCAGGCTGATGATCACCGAGTCCCGGCGCGAGACGTTGCGGCAGAACCACTCGATCACGTCGGCATGGAGGTTCGGCGTCGACAGCTCGACCGTAGCGGGAAGGTTGAGTATCAGCTTGCGCTCCGGCGTCGGTTCGAAGACATCCATCACCGCCTCGCACACTTCAAGCGCGTACTCCGGCTCGGTCGCGGTGAAACTCTCGGGCGTGTACTCGAAGCGGATGTCCTGATCGGGCCGCTGTACCGCCAACTCCCGGCAGAGCTTCGCTCCCTCGGCGGCGATGCCGCGGACGCCGTCGCGGTCCAGCTTGAAGACCACCCGTCGCTGGGTCGTCGACGTCGAGTTGTAGAGGTGGACGATCGCCCCCGGCAGCCCGTCGAGGCTCTCGAAGGTCTTGGCGATCAGCTCCTCACGCGCCTGCGTCAGCACCATCACCGTCACGTCGTCGGGGATCAGTTCCTCGGTGGCGAGGATCCGCATGAACTCGAACTCCGTCCCTGCCGCGGCAGGAAAGCCGACCTCCACCTCTTTGAGGCCGACGCGGTTCACCAGCACATCGAACAGGCGTCGCTTGCGGTCGACGTCCATCGGCGGGTCAAGCGCCTGGTTGCCGTCCCGGAGGTCGACACTCGCCCAGATCGGTGCGGCGGTGATACGCGTATCCGGCCAGGTCCGGTCCGGTAGCTCGACGCGTGGGTAGGGCGCGTACTTATGGAACGGCATCGATGACACAACTGCCTCCTCGCAACTTCGCTTCCTCTCCGTGCTGTGCTCGCGGCTCAGCGGCCGCCACGCGTTATTCCCCCCGAGGGGGGAGGAGGAGAAGTCGAAGCAACGGGCAGTGCATCGGGCCCAGTGTACCTGCTGCCCCAGCCCCGGTCTCCAAACCGGCGATTCCAGGTTGGAATCCTAGCTGCCCCGTCTCCTCCTCCCTGCCGTGGATGTCACAGACTGCAGTTACCCTTTCGGTTGTGGAGTCGATGACCGGCGAGGAACTGATCGCCGAGGCGGGTCGCCGTCTGGCCACGGCAGCGCCCGATGCCAGGGTGATCCTGTTCGGCTCGCGGGCCCGAGGTGAAGGCCGCTCCGACAGCGACCTGGACCTCCTTGTCATCGAGCCCGAGGTCAAAAGCCGCCGCGCCGAGTTCGTCAGGCTCCGCGAGGCGCTCGGCAATATGGGCGTTCCCATCGACCTCGTTGTCGTTCCTGTTTCCCACGTCGACGAATGGGGCCACTTCGAGGGCACGATGCTCAATGAGGTGTTGCGTGACGGCCGTGTCCTCGCCCTCGACGCGAGACATTCAGACGGGTAGCTCTGAGTGCGCTAGGCGCTCCCGTCAACCGGGGCGGGATCGAACATCCTCAGCGGGGTCGGCTTCCCGGTCAGGCTCCGGCGGGGCAAGCCGGGTCACGCCGCACCGACAGACCCAGGCACCGGCGTTCGGCGTGCGCTCGACCCAACGGCCGCAGCATGAACAGCGAGCGAGTACTAGCAACTCAAGCACCGCCTCGGCGAATCGTTGAGTCTCCTGGCGCGATGCGCCCTCGGCCCAGGGATTCGCATGGGCTCCCAGGAAATTTCGAAGGTGCAGATAAAGGTCGATCTCCTGGCAAGCGGCGGATGCGTTCGTCTTCGAAAGCGCTTTCTTCACTCCCGGCCAGAGGTCGGCGAGGGTGTAGCGATCGTCAGGTTTTCGCTTAACGGAGATCACCAGGATCGAGCTGAGCTGATCACTGATCTGCTCGAGGAGGCGCCCGGCCTGTGCAGCTATGGCGGCGGGTTCATCCTCGGTCAGGGCCGCACGCAGCGAAGCTCCGTACTCGCCCGACTCGCGCCGCAGTCGCGGGCCGTGCTCGAGGGTCCAGTCCACGATCTCAAGCGAACTTAGGGGACGCCCTAGGCGCTGGAAGAGGCCCGCCACCTGTTCGCGCCAGAGTCGATCGTGAGCGGTGATAATGAGTTGCCATCCAGGCAGGATCCCGAGTACGTAGCTAAGCGCCGCAAGGCGTATCGGACTATCGACCGACTGAAAGACGTCGTCGAATACGAGGACCTTCGCTTCACCCCGCGCGGCTGCGGCTTTGGCCACGACCACGAACACCAAAAAGGCGATTAGATCCTGATTGGCCTCGGAGAGGACCACCTGTGGATCGACCTCACGTCCGTTGCGAAGTCGCACCCGTACATCAAGGGCGACCGCCGTCTCGTCGCCGATCTCGATACCAAGACTCTCGACCGCCGAGCGGGGCGAGATTTCGTTGAAGGCCGTCGTCAAGTCCGCGCTTGCCGCCTCAAGGACACGAGTCAGCTCAGGGTCGCCCGTCCGACTAGCCGCCAGTTTTTGAGCCGCCTTCAATTCACTTTCGATACGGCTAAGCAATTTGATTGCGGCGCGGCTCTCCTCGATCGCTGACAAGATGGCCGCGGACAGTTTGCGCCGCTGTCGGAAACGGCGGGTCTTAGGGTCGAAGCCGCCATAGAAGAAGTTGTCGACCCATAGGTTGAACCTGCGGGCGTCACTAGGAATGCTTCCGGCTTCGACCCTAGGGTGCGTGGCAAGTTCACGAAGTCGACCGTTTCGCCGCGTCTTCGCAGTTATCCGCTCGGCCTTTAGACGGGTGATTCGCTCATCCGGCGTCTCCCGCTCGCGCCCCGGTCCGACCTCGAAGTATTGGGAAAGGATCAGCTGACGTTGCGCTGCCGGCGTGTCCCAAAAACGCAAGATGTCACGGCGACGGACAACCAGCGGGATCCGTCCGAAGCCAGGTGCGGGCGCTCCAGGGTCGGGGGTCAGGCGATCCGAAGCATTACGGCGGAAACCGCGATCGACCATTGACCCGTCGGAAAGATCGACCCGGACTCTGGGCTGGGCCGTCGATGCCCTGCTGAGGGCCGCCTCGGCGATAGCGACGCCCCTCATGCCTCGCAGTTCGCCCTGCAGGCCGAACTGCAACGCGTCGGTGATTGAAGACTTCCCGGACCCGTTGTCGCCGAGGATCAAAACTGAGGTCGGTCGTTCTGCGTCACCGATGGAGATCGTCAACTCATCGGGGATTCCCCGAAATGCGCAGATAGAGAACCCCGTCACCCAGACGGGGCGAACAGGCTTCTTCGTTGCGGCCTCAGACACTCCCGCCACAATAATGCGGGTATGGACTTGGTATGCGGCTGTCGCCATGACGGCGTTCTAGGTCGTCGGGCGACGATGAGCCGCGACGAGATGAGGACGCCGTGAGGCGCGGCGCTCCTCGATGAGATTCAAAGCGGCAGACCGATGCGCCTCGACCCCGGCCGGGAGTTATCGAGGCGTTCGGGATCTAGCTCCCCTTGACGACGCTCATTGCGGGCGTCGTCTCATTCACGGCCGTTGCATTCACCAGGAATCACCCCCTTCCCCCTCCCGGTTTCTGTGGACAGACAAAAGGTTTATCGCGGACGCCTTGACCGGTGTCACACATTTAGGCAACCTGCGAGAGAAACTAGATTCGCTTCGACCTAATAAAGTGTTACGAGCAAATAAAAGTGGGGGTAACAAACAGAGGGGGCGGATCAATGGCAGGAGTTCGATCCAAAGACGACAAAAAGAGGTCGCGGACGGAGGCCCCTGAAATTCGGTCGAACCGAGCCGAGCGGAGAGAGAACAAACCGACTGGGTTCGAAGCGCTGTCCGCCGCCCTCAGTCATCCCCTGCGGAGACGCATTCTCTGGGGCATGAAATCGCCCGACCGTGTCTACTCGCCGTCGGAGTTCGAGCGCGCCATCAACGAGGACTCGGACGAGCCGATCGACATCAAACGGATCGCCTACCACTTCCGCGAGCTACGCGACCTCGGCTTCATCGAGGAGGTCAAGACGGAACCGACTCGAGGCTCGGTCGAGCACTTCTATAAGCCGGTGCAAGAACTCGGAGCCTGGCAGGAAGAATGGGTACGAATGCCGGAGTCGGTGAAACAGGCACTCGCATCCACGGTCCTGGTCACGGGCGTAGAGGCAACTGGCGCGGCGATCGACTCAGGGGCGTTCGGTGCTCGGGACGATTCGGTGCTCGCGCAAGACACCTTTTGGACCGATGAGCGCGGCGCCCAACAGGCGCTTGCGATCCTCGGTCAAACGATGGAGGACTTGATGCAGATCTCCGAAGAATCGGCGGCCAGGCTCGCGGAAAACGGCGAAGACGATCGCCAACTCCTCAGCTTCATGATCGCCGGCTTCGAAGGGTCGCTGCGCCCTCTCTGACCCCAGATCGCTGGCGCGGCGACAGGGCCGCACGGCGTCGGCGAGGCGACGCGCCCCGCCCGCACGCCGACACCGGTAGTAAGCGCCGCCGCTGAGAACGCAGGCAAATGACCTATTGTTGATGAAGCTGATCGACTTTATCTGGATATGTTAAGGTGGTCGTTCGCATCCCACCGAGCAAGGGGAAGGGCACATGCCGCAGATACTCGTAGTGACCGATTCCGCGGACGCGAGCGCGGGCACCGTCGTCTATCGGGAGCGGATCTCGATCGCCGACCTCAGATCGCACCATTTCTCCGGCCAACTCGTCGAGCGCGTCGGTTGGGCCGTGGGCGATGCCAGCAATCTCGAGCGCGAGGGTCGTCACGTCCACCACATCAGGGCTGATCGCGGAACGGGCGGCCGCGATGTCTCCGCGGCCGCCTAGCTGTAGTTCCTCGGGTCCTTCGGGCGGAAAGGCGGCCTCCCGGTCGGGACTCCGCTCAGGTCCCCGCGGGGAGGATGTTCTGGTTGATCCGGAAGAGGTTCCGCGGGTCGTAGGTCGCCTTGACCTGGGACAGGCGGTCGTAGTTCGGGCCGTAGCTCGCCCGCACCCGCTCCTGGCCCTCGTCCATCATCATGTTCACGTAGGCGCCGCCGGCCGAGTAGGGGTGGAGGGCCTCGAAGTAATCCACGGTCCAGCGCTTGATCTTCTCGGCGTTGGCCGGGTCCTTGTCGACCCCGGCGAAGACCGACCCCCAATTCACGTCGCGGTAGGCCCAGGCGGTGTCGGACGCGCCGACGTCGTGGACGGCGCCGTCGAGCGGGTAGAGGTGCATGGTCGACTGCCAGGTCGGCATCTCGGCTCCGAACTTGGCGTGGAGGTCGACGGCGGCATCGGGGATCTCGCGGACGAAGTCGGCCCGCCAGTACCACTGGTCGCCGGCCGGGTAGACCGGGTCGAAGGCACCCTGCAGAGCCGGCAGCGGCATCTCCCCCACGCCGTGCAGCACGGGCTCGGGCGTCGCCTCGAGCAGCGGCGCCATCGCCTCGGCGGCGTCCTCGGTCGGGCCGTTGTAGCACCAGACCACCCCGCAGACCTTGCGCAGGTGCAACTCCTCCGGGAACGGCGGCGCCGGCGGCACCGAGGTGAAGGCGAAGAAGCCGTTCAGCTCACGCGGCGCGGCGGGCAGGAACTCGCGGTAGGCGCGCAGCACCTCGGCCGAGTCCTCGATCGGCCAGAAGGTCGGGCCACCGACGATCGTGCCGACCTCGTGGAGGCGGAAGAGGAAGGAGGTGACGACACCGAAGTTGCCGCCGCCGCCACGGATCGCCCAGAAGAGGTCCGGGTTCTCGCTCGCGCTCGCGCGGACGCTCTCGCCGCTCGCCAGCACCACGTCGGCCTCCAGCAGGTTGTCGATCGTCAGCCCGTACTTGCGGGTCAGGTGACCGAGCCCGCCGCCGAGGGTTAGTCCACCGACGCCGGTGGTCGAGATGATCCCGCTCGGGCACGCCAGCCCGTGCTCGCCGGTCGCGGCATCGACTTCGCCCCAGGTGCAACCGCCGCCGACCCGCACGGTGCGGTTCCCGGGGTCGACCTCGATCGACTTCAGCCCGCCGAGGTCGAGGACGATGCCGTCGTCGACGGTCCCGAGGCCGGCGCCATTGTGGGCGCCGCCGCGGACCGCGAGGAGCAGGTCATGCGCGCCGGCGAAGGAGACGACCGCGGCGACGTCCAGCGGATCGGCGGCGCGCGCGATCAGCGCCGGGCGGCGGTCGATCATCGCGTTGTAGACGGCGCGGGCCTCCTCGTAGGAGGCATCCTCGGGCGAGGTGAACTGGCCCTTGAATCCTTGGATCTCGGTGCGGGCGCTGCGCAACAGGGTGTCGGTGCTCATGGGTCCCTCCGGTCTCGTTTCGATCTATCTCGACCGACACTAGGAGCGCTGGAATCCCCTGTCATGACCTGACCTGACCCACTTTCTCGGCGCACGGCCGGGCGAATCGGCATGGATATGGTCAAACCTGACTATCTTTGTCCGATGGCCGCCGAAGCCCTCGGCCTGCCGGGCCCGCTTCGCTACACCTCCGCCTATCCGCTCGCCGGACGGGTCGCCGAGCTCGAGAAGCTCGGGGCCCTTCTGCCGCGCGCCGAGGGCGAGGGGCGACGGGTGGCGCTGATCGCCGGCGAGCCCGGGGTCGGCAAGAGCCGGCTGGTGCGGGAGTTCGCCCGCGCCGCCGCCGACTCCGGCGCCCTCGTCCTCTACGGCGCCTGCGACGCCGCGGCGCGGGCTCCCTACGGTCCCTTCGTCGAGGCGCTCGACGGACTTACGCGGGTGACCGAACCAGACGAGCTACTGGCCGCGATTGGGCCCGGCGGCGAGCTCTCGCGCCTGCTGCCCGAGCTGCCGACGTCGCCCGGCCAACCGCCCCAGCCGATCGCCGCCGACCCTGACACCGAGCGCCACCGCCTCCATCTCGCGGTCGCCGAGACGCTCGCCAACCTGAGCCACCGCCGGCCGATCCTGTTGGTGATCGAGGACGCCCACTGGGCCGATCGCCCGACGCTGGCCCTGATCCGCCACCTCGCCCGCGCCGCCTGGAGTGCCCGGCTGCTCCTCCTCTTCACCTATCGCGACGAATCCGAACCGCCTGAGCTGGGTGAGCTCCTCGCCGACCTGCGCCGCTCCGAGGAGGTGGTCCGGATCCGGCTCGCCGGGCTCACCGGCGAGGAGGTCGCCGAGCTGGTGGCGGGCGCGGTGGGCGCCGACCTCGCCCCGGGGCGCCGACCCGACCCGGAGCTGGCCGAGTTGGCTGCGGCGATCCACGACCTCACCGGCGGCAACGCCTTCCTGGTCTGCGAGCTCTGGCGGGCGCTGGCCGAGACCGGCGCCGTCGAGGTGGTCGGCGGCACGGTCCGGGTCGCCGCGCCGCTCGCCGAGCTGGGCACCCCCGAGAGCGTCCGCGAGGTGGTCAGCCAACGGCTCTCGCGGCTCGATCCGGCGACTACCGAGCTGCTCGAGCTGGCGGCCGTCGGCGGCCCCGAGTTCGAGCTCGCCCCGATCCGCGAGGCGGCCGGGTTGCCGGAGTCCGACCTCCTGGTGGCTCTGCGCGAGGCGATCGCCAGCGGCATGCTCGAGGAGGTCGCCGGACGCGGCCTCGGCTTCCGCTTCACCCACGAGCTGGTGCGGAGGGCCCTTTACGACCGGCTCTCGCTGCTGCGTCGCGCCGAACTGCACCTCCGGTTCGGCGAGGGGCTCGAGGCGACGGGATCGCCGTCGGGGCGTCGACTGGTCGACCTGGCAAGGCACTTCGAGGCGGCGGCCGATCTCGGCGGCGCGACCCGGGCGATCGAGTATCACCGCCGCGCGGCCGCCGGCGCCTCGGCAGCCCTCGCCTACGCCGACGCCGCCGCCCACCTCGGCGCCGCGATCGAGATCGGCATCGACTCGCCGGCCGAGCGCGGGTCCGTCCTGATCGATCTGGGTGCCGCGGCCAATCGGGCGGGCGAGGTGGCGGATGCATTGGACGCGTTCTCGACGGCGGCCGAGATCGCCCGCGAGCGGAGGGACCCGCGCCTCCTGGCGGAGGCGGCGATCGGCTACGAGGAGACCTGCTGGCCGCCGGCGCTCGCCGACGGCAAATCCGTCGCGCTGCTCGAGGAGGCGCTCACCAAGCTGGACGTCTCCGACCAGGAGTTGCGAATCGCCCTGCTCGCCGGCCTGGCCCGGGCACTCGGCTTCCTCAGCGAGCCCGAACGAGCCGAGGTCGTCCGCGACAGCGCCGTCGCATTGGCCCGCGAGCAGGGCGACGAACGCGGGCTCGCCACAATCCTGGTCCGCTCCTACTGGTCCCGGGGATCGACGCCGCTGCCCGCGATCCTGGCGATGCTGACCGAGGCACGCGACATCGCCTCCGAGCTCGGCGACGTCGAGATCTGCACCGAGGCGATCAGCTGGCGGGTGCCGACCTTCGTCGCCCTCTGCGACCTTGCCTCGGCGCGGGCCGAGATCGGGCGGCTCGACTCGATGGCCGAGCAGACCGCGCAGCCGGTCATGAACCACATCGCCCAGCACTACCGCTCGGCGCTGGCCCTCTGCGACGGGAATCTGGCCGAGGCCGAGCTCACCGCCGAGCGCTCGCGCGAGTGGGGAAATCTCCTGAGAGGGCGCGGGGCTTCCGGCACCTACGGCGTGCAGATGTTCGGGATCCGCCGCGAGCAGGGGCGACTGGCCGAGCTGGCGCCCGCGGTGCGGGTGCTTGCCGGGGTTCCCGGTCGCGTCGGACCCTGGCGTCCCGGCCTGGCGGCGCTGCTCGCCGAGCTCGGGATGGAGAGCGAGGCCAGGCGCGAGCTTCAGCGTGTGGCAAGTGAGGGCATCGAGGGATACCGCACCTCGCTGTGGCTGGCGACGCTGACCTATCTCACCGACGCGAGCAGCGCACTCGACGAGGCGGAGATCGCCGGGGTCGTCTACCCGGAGCTCGAGCGGTTCTCAGGCACGAACGTGATGATCGGCCACCTGGTCACCTGTTACGGATCTGCCGATCGGTATCTCGGCATGCTGGCCGCCACCCTCGGCGAGCGGGCCCAGGCGGAGGTGCACTTCGAGCGGGCGATGACGATGAACCAGGAGATGGGCGCCTCGACCTGGCTCGCCCACACCGCCTATCAGTACGGTCGCTTCCTGCTCGGCGAGCGTGATCGGCGCGAGCGCGCCGCCCCCTACCTCGACCAGGCGGCCTCCCTGGCCGCCGCCCTCGGGCTGACCGGGCTGATGGCGCGGATCCAATTGCTCGACGCCGGGGTCGCGCCGCCCGAGCTGCCCGCCGGCCTCTCCCCTCGCGAGGTCCAGATCCTGGCCCTGGTCGCGCGGGGGCTGAGCAACCGCGAGATCGGCGCTCAGCTTTCGATCAGCGAACACACCGTGGCCAACCACGTCCGCGCGATCCTGCGCAAGACCGAGTCCGCCAACCGCACCGAGGCCACCTCCTTCGCCCACCGGCACGGCCTCGCCTCGGCCTGACAAATTTTCTTTTCCCGCCCGCGGTTCAGCGTTATGGTGGGCAGATGCCCCTCTACATGATCGAGCGTGGCTTCGCCGAGCAGCTCGAACTGAGCGACGAGGACGTGCGGCTGATCGAGGACATCAACGGCGACGAGGGCGTGCGCTGGCTCTTCTCGTTCCTGAGCGCCGACCGGCGCCGCACCTACTGCCTCTACGAGGCGCCCTCGCCCGAAGCGATCCTCGCCGCCGCCCGCCGGGCGGACGTCCCGGCCGACGAGATCGTCGAGGTCGACGCGGCGACGCCGCAGTTCGCCGGCCGGCTCAGCGCCTGGGCCGAAAGCGTCGCCTAGCCGCCTCCGCTTTGCGGGCTACTCGGCGCCGACGACCTTGAATTCCTGGTTGACGAAGATGTGGTGCGGCCAGTTGACGCCGATGTTGTGCACCTCATATATCTAAGGTAGGCGACCATCAGCTTCCGCTTTCCGTCCTCGAAGTAGAGGTGGTGGGCGATGCAGTAACTCTCCCCGCTCCCCCACTCGTGATCAAACGTGATCGTGCTCTGTCCGTTGAAGTGCATCGTCGCCTCGTAGCGATTCAGATCGTCGAAGACCGGCGTCAGCGCCTCGCGTCCGTCGAGCAGGTCACCCTGGCCGCTTGCCGGGTGAGACATCATCACTTGATCTGGGTGATCGCCGGGTCCCCTGGGCAGATCACCTGATCTGGGTCTTGCGTGCCCCCGGCGGCCGCGCGACTCTGCCCGACGTGGGCGCCGAACCCGTCGCCGAGCCGCTGCCGAAGGAGCTCTCGATCCGCCGCTTTCGGCGGAGCGCGATCATCGCCGTGTTCGTCGCCGCGGCGGTGACGGCGCTGATCGCCCTGCTGCCAGGCCTGACGGCGCTGCGCACCAGCTTCGCCGGCGCGCGGCCGGGCTGGATCGCGCTCGCCGCACTGGCGGAGATCTGTTCGTGCCTGTCCTATGTGGTGGTGTTCCGCACGGTCTTCTGTCGTCGCATGAGCTGGCGAACGGGAGCCGAACTGGGGTTGGGTGAGGAGGCCGCGAACTCGCTTCTCTCGGTCGGCGGCGCTGGAGGGCTGGCGCTGGGCGCCTGGGTATTGCGACGTCAAGGGATGCCGGGCGGGCAGATCGGTCGCCTCACCGTCGCCTTCTTCCTGATCACCAGCGTCGCCAACGTCGGTTTCCTGGTGCTCTGCGGGATTGCCCTGGCCTGCGGGTTGGCGTCCGGACCCGACGACTCGCTGCTGCTCGGGGGGCTGCCGGCGTTCGTGGGGATTGCGGCGATCCTGCTCACCCTCGCGATCGGCGCCTTCGCGGGCAGGATCGGCGGGCGGACCGGACACACCCGCGTCAAGACCACGCTGACCGCGATCGAGGGGGGAGTCGCGGGAGCGGCGGAAGAGCTGCGGTCGCCGCTGTCGCTGATCGGATCGGCGGGCTACCTGCTCTTCGACATCGCGGTGCTGGCGCTCTGCTTCCCCGCCTTCGGCCTTCCCCTCCCCCCTCTCGTCGCCCTGATGCTCGCCTACATAATCGGCCAGCTCGGAGGTCTCGTGCCGCTGCCCGGCGGCGCGGGCGGCCTCGACCTCGGGCTGATCGGGGCGCTCATCCTCTACGGCTCGAGCGCCGCCGACGCGACCGTGGCCGTGCTCGCCTACCGGGCCATCTACCTCGTCGTGCCGGCGGCGCTAGGGCTTCCGACTCTCGCCTCGCTGCGCCGGCGGCTGGCCAAGCCGGAAAGCCAACTCATCTTCTGCGCTCCGGGCGAGACCTTGGAATCGGTCGCGCCCCAGGCCTAGGAGCCGGTCACAGACCGGCTCCTCACCTCGATCGCCATCGTCGCCCGTCCCTCGAACAGAGCCGGCCCCACTCCGATCGTGGGGCCGGCTGAACTCCTCCCGCCCGGGGGCAGGCAAGGGTCGATCGGACTACTCGGCGCCGACGACCTTGAATTCCTGGTTGACGAAGATGTGGTGCGGCCAGTTGACGCCGATGTTGTGCACCTCGTATTCGCCGTCGCCCAGCTTCACGACCCGGTCGACGACGCCTCCCGGGTAGGCGGCCAACGCGGCTTCCGTCGCCTTGTTCGCTTCGGTTCCGCTGACGATCGTCCCTTCCCCCTCGGTGTATTCAGCCGGGATCTGACCAACTTCCTTCGACGCGGAGGGTGAGCCTTGCTGGAAGGGGACGACTTCGGCCGCCGTGGAAGAGGGTTCGGCGCCGGCCGGTTGGACGGTGACCTGGGTGGCCGTGATTTCCGTTCCGTCGGTCGTCCCGAGCACCAAGACGCTTTCGCCTTCCTTGACGGTGCCGGCCGAGGTATCAGCGACGGTCACCGCCTGGCCTGCCGGCGTCGTCATCGTGAAACCTGAGCTGGACACGGTTTCGACCGTGCCGATCGCTCCGCCCGCGGCCGGTCCCGAGCGAGCGTTGGATTCGCCGCCTTCGGAGGATCCGCCGCGTTCGGGGAATTTGCCGCCTTCCGGGGCTTTACCGCCTCCGGGGAATTCGCCGCCTTCGGGGGCTTTGCCGCCATGCGACGCGAAGGGAAGTGAGGAGGATGAGGCTGCCGTCGCTGCCGTCGCGGTGCTCGAGCCACTGCCGGAGCCGGCGCTGATGACGCCGATGGCGCCGCCGCCGAGCACGACGACCGTGGCGCCGATGGCGATGGATCTGGCGAGTTTCTGTTTCGGGGAAAACATAGATTGCTTCTTTCGTCTGTCGAATCGTGGGTCCGGTGTTGATCCAACGATGCGGCAACACGCTTGGAACTTCCTGTGAGGAATCGGGGAGTCGGCTGGGAGGAATCGTCAACCGGCGAGGCGCAGGACGGTCGCGATCAGAGCCCGCGTGGCGGCGGTCTGCTCGTCCTCCTCGCGGGTGGCGAGAGAGGCCTCGAAGACGACCGGGTCACCGACGATCGGGATGGCGACGACACCGGGGACACCCGCGACGAGCGACGGCGGGAGGAGGGCGATGCCGAGGCCCTCGCGGACGTATGCGACGACGCTGGCGGTGTCGTTGACTTCGAATGCGACCCGACGCTGGAGGTCGGCGGCGGCGAATGCCCGCGCGCTCGCCATGTTGGTTCCCCAGTCGGTCGGAAGATCGACGAAGGGCTCCTCGGCGAGGTCGACAAGCCGAACCCGCCGGCGCCCGGCGAGCGGGTGATCGGCGGCGCAGACGAAGACCATCGCTTCCGAGCTGAGCGGCGTCAGCTCGACTTCCGCGCGGATCGAATGGGGCACCGCGACGAAGGCGAGGTCGAGGCGCCCCTCGCGCACCTCGGCGATCATCTGCATCGAGCCGCCGACGTGGCGGACGTTGATCTCGACGCCCGGATGATCGACCCGGAACTCGGCGATAAGACGCGGCACGCTCACCGCCCGCATCGCCTGAGCCTGCATCGTGCCCAGCGCGACGGTGCCGCTGAGACCGCTGCCGACCTGGGCGACGGCGTCTTCGGCAAGCGCGGCGGCGGAGAGGGTGCGGCGGGCGTCCGGAAGCAGTGCCCGGCCCGCGTCGCTGAGCTCGATCCGCCGCGTAGAGCGGTCGAAGAGGCGGACGCCGAGCTCGGCCTCGAGCCCCCGGATGGTCGCCGAGACCGCCGACTGGACAACGTGGAGGCTGTCGGCGGCGAGGGTGAAGCTGCCCTCCTCGGCGACGGCGACGAAGGTTCTCAGCTGACGCAGCTCCACCTCGCAAAGGCTATCGCGAATCGCGATATCTGAAAGCACGATTATGCGTTGCGAGCGATGGGACGGAGTGGCACTCTGGCTTCATGTCCACTCTCGCTCTTCCCCTCCGTCCGACTAAATCCGGGGTCCACCGCCGTCACGCGATCGGCTTCTGGGCGATCGCCTTCACCTTCCTCGTGGTGATCGGCTACTCGGCTGTCCCGACGCCCCTCTACCCCCTCTACCAGGCGCGCGACGGGCTCTCTTCGCTGACGATCACGGTCGTCTTCGCCGTGTACGCGCTCGGCGTCGTCGCCAGCCTCTTCACCGTCGGGCACATCTCCGACTGGTACGGCCGCCGGCGCCTCGTCGTCCCCGCCATCTTGCTCAGCATGCTGAGCGCGGTGATCTTCCTGGTCTGGCGCGACCTGCCCGGGCTGATCCTCGCTCGCATCATCGGCGGCTTCGGGGTCGGCGCCGTCACCGCGACCGCCACCGCCTGGATCGCCGAGCTGCACGCAATCCATCGACCGGACGCCTCCGCGCGTCGGGCGCAGGTCGTCGCGACGGGGGCGAACCTGGGCGGGATCGGCGTCGGACCGCTGGTCGCGGGCATCCTCGCCCAGTGGGTCGGGGCACCGCTGACGGTCCCCTTCCTGGTCTTCCTGGGGGCGCTGACGCTCGCCTTGGTGGCCACCTTCGTCAGCCCCGAGACCCGGACCCCGGTGCAACCGCGCCCCACCTACAGGCCGCAAACGGTCTCGGTGCCGCGGCAGGCGAGAAGGCGCTATCTCGGCGCCGCGCTCGGGGCGGCGATCTCCTTCGCCACCTTCGGCCTCTTCACCTCGCTGGCACCCTCCTTCCTGGCGGGCACCCTCGGCGACACCTCGGCAGCGCTCGCCGGCGCCACCGCCTTCTCGGTCTTCGCCGCCGGCGCGATCGCGCAGATGCTCGTCGCCGGGCGCTCGAGCGACGAGTCGGTTCTCGGCGGCAGCGCCGCGATGCTCGCCGGCCTGGCTCTGATCGTGGTCGCGGTCTGGCTTCCGACCCCGAGCCTCGCCCTCTTTCTGATCGGTGGCGTCGTCGCCGGAGCGGGCGCCGGCATCCTCTTCAAAGGGGCGGTGACGACGGTCGCCACGATCGCCTTCCCCGAGCAGCGCGCCGAGGCGCTGGCCGGCATGTTCCTGGCCGGCTACATCGGGCTTTCGGTCCCCGTCCTCGGCCTCGGCTTCCTCACGCTGGAGCTGGCGACCCGCGACTGCCTGCTGATCTTCACCCTGGTCCTGGCCGCCGCGGCGATCGTCGCCGCCCCCCTGGCTCGCTCTCCTCGCCCGACCGCCGCGTGACCTTCTAGCCGGGTCGCCCAACCTCGTACACCGCGGCCAGATCCTCGTCGGCATGTTCTTCGTCGGCCGTCACGAAGCGCTGGTAAACCACATCCAGCAACGGCATCGCGGCTTTCGAGCCCTGCTCGACCTCCCGCACCAGCTCAAGGTCCTTCAAGGCGAGGCGCACGGGGAAACCCGCCGGATAGTCATGGGCGAGCATCTCGTTCAGCTTCATCAGGCCATAGGCCGATCCCAGCGGCCCGCCGTCGAGCAGGTCGACGAACTGCCGCTGATCCAACCCCATCGCCTCGCAGAGGTCCATCGACTCGGCCAAGGCAGCGGTCATGGCGATCATCCAGTGGTTGGCCGCCATCTTCAGTCGCGAGCCCATCCCGGCCTCGCCGACCCAGAGGACCCGCGAGCCCAGTACCTCGAAGACCGGCTCGACCGACGCCCGCGAGGAGCCAGGCCCGGAGGCGAGGATGGTCAGTTCACCCTCCTCCGCCGGGTGGGTGCTGCCCGAGACGGGAGCGTCGACGAGCGTCACGTCGTGTGCCCGGGCCACCTCGGCGAGTTGGTCGGCCTCGCTCGCCCCGACGCTGCTCATCTGCAACCAGATCGTCTCCCGCGGCCAATCGTCGAGCAGCGGCTCGACGACGTCGAGGACGATCGGCGCCGTCGGCAGCATCGTGATCACGACGTCGGCGCCGCTCACCACCGCGGCCGGCTCGTCCCCCCGCCCGGCGCCACGCTCGACGAGAGCGGCGACCTTCTCGGGGTTGCGGTCCCAGGCGACGACCTCGATGCCCTGATCGAGGAGACGATGGGCCATGGCCGATCCCATCAAGCCGACCCCGAGCAGACCTACGCGAACCTTCTGCTTGTCAGCATGGGTGTTCACCCGGTCCCTCCATCATCTCCCTGCCGACCTGATCGGTCAAGCAATCGGAAAGGGGACCTGCGCCGATCGGCGTGTCTTTACTTCGCGCTCAGCTCAACCACGAGCCGGCGACCGCAAGCCCGAGGAAGCCGAGGACGAGGCCGCCCGTGACCGCACTGGTGAGAAGAAGGATCCGTGGTCCGGCTCCCGCCAGCCGCACCGCCTCTGGCGCGGAGCGCCGCCAGTCGGGCATCGCCAGCCCCGGCAGCTCGACCAGGTGCCCGAGCAGGTGTACCGAGATGAAGGCGACCCAGACGATGAAGCTGAGCTTGTGCAGGAACTGCAGTTGACCGTTGTCCGGGCCCACGATGAGCAGCGCCACGCCGGTGGCGAAGAGCGCGACCGTGGTGACGACGAGGACCGGCGCCAACAACCTCAGCCCCAACGCCGGCGGCCCGTGGCTCACGTAGGCGGGGGTATGCGCGTAATAGCGAGCGAAACGGTATCCGGTGCTGAAGAACTTCAGGGCGAGCGGACCGAGCAACAACATGCCGATGAAGATGTGCGGCCCTCGGAGCTGGCCGATCAGCGGAATCGTCGCCGCCTCGGCGATCAGCAGGACGAGGAGGACGACTGAGACCATGCCGGTGATGCGCGCGTTACCGGCGACGCCGTCGACGATCTCGAATTTGTCCTTGTGGCGCATCTCGACTGCGGCCTCGCCTCGGCGAGGGACCGATCACTCTCGGACATCATCTTCCCCCAGTTTCCGGTGCCGAGGATGGCGCCGATGTCTTTGCCCGCGAGCCGCTGCTCCTCGCGACCCTCCTCGGCGGGCGCGAACCCGATACCGCTCATCGATGAGCGTCGCGTCGGGGTCGGAGGCGATCTGGAACTGGAAATCGTGGCGCCGTTTGATCGCCACCAGCTTCTCGGGCGCCTGCGGGCTGACGCCGACCAGATGGACGCCGAGCTCCTGCAGGACCGGCGCGAGCGACAGTTGGTAGGCGCTCCAGGCGGCGTTGCACGCCGGGCAACCCTCGAAGCGGAAGAAGATCAGGACGACCGGGCCGGTGGCCAGCAACTCCGTGAGCACCACCTCCCCACCGTCGACCTCCGGCAGGGTGAACGGCGACACGACGTCACCCACCCGCACCATGCGGCGCGAGCCCGCCTCCTCCTCGAGCGAGAGACGGAACGCCTCGTGAGACTGGAGCTGCTCGGCGTCCCAGTCGTGATCGCGCTCGGCCTGGAGCGCATCGAGGTTCTCCTGGACCGAAGCGGTAGGCGGCGCCATGAGAGCGCCAGGAAATGCGTCAGACATATCGACTCCTTGCTCGGGTTGAAGGCAACCGAGCATTAATGATCATGTCGATAGGCTTAATCGGGAATTGAACTATCGACCGGAGCGTCTTCAGCGACCCTTGGGCCGA
>JAOPZF010000154.1 GCA_025964255.1 Solirubrobacterales bacterium
GCGTTAGCGTGAACCTTCATCCGGGTCCTCCTTGCTTGGGCGTCAGAACCACAAGCGTCTAGGAGGGCCCGGATGTCGTTCAGGCGTTCACAACGTGTGTGGGCGGGTCAGCTAGACCCGGCGCCACCGAGAACCTGGGGCGCGTCGTACTCACCCGCCGCCGTGGCTCTTTCTCCCGTCACGGCGGCGTCGACGCGCCCCTCGAGGCTTCGGCGCCAGCGCATGGGCGCCGAAGGAGGGGGCCGCCTTCAGGCTTATCTCTCCCTGGCAGGCGGTTCGCGGTGGGAAGGGGGCGACCCGTGGCCATTCTCTGCGGGTCGCCCCCGAACCTGCTCGGCCTCACACCGGGCCGATCCGGATCCCAGGAACCGCATCGGAACCCCGAGACCGTGAGTGCGGACCGCGATGACTCTCTCGCCAAGCTCGCGGAGGAGTTCGGCCTCGACCCGCCGCGCTTCGACGGGCCCCTGCAGGCCTTCGATATGGCGCCCGACTCCGAGAAAGGAATCGCGAGGACGATCTACCTCGGCGGTGACCTGCACGCGGTCCATCCCGATGCCTCCGAGCGCCGGCCCCGGCCCGAGCGCGACGATTCCCTCGACGCCGCGACCATCACGTTCGACGACCTCGAGCAAGAGAAGGTCGAAGCGGTCGCGGTCGCCGGCATTTGGTGTCTCGTCCTGCGCGGCGAGCAGGTCGACTCGGCCCCTACTTCAGCCTTTGGGATACCGACGGCCGGCTGCGGACCTGGCTGCTACTCCCGCCGCCCAGGCTGATGATCGGCCTGGTCCAGTTCTGGCTTCCTTCGGTTCCCGCCTGAGGGGAGCGCGAGCGATCGTCGTCTCCGGTAGCCGCCCGTCTCCCGCGCCAACCTCTGCTCCGCTAGACATGTCGATACCCGACGGAAAGGTCCTCCTCCAAGGAGGGGAACATGTGGCCCTCCGCCCACTCGTGCCCGAGTGCCACGTCGAGGGCCCAGAGTACGTTCCGGACCGCGCGAAGCGTCTGCTTCAGGGTCTCGGCGGGGACGTCGCTGCCGCGATGGGCCAGGCGATTGCGGACGTCGTTCGATTTCCTCAGCACGGCAAGCGTCTCTGTGTCCGGCTTGGCGAACCCATCGCCCTCGGGTGGCGTCAGGGTCGGCAGGTATTCGGCGAGCATCTTGACGATCGGGGGAGAGGGCAGGTTCAGCGCCAGCCACTCGGCACCCGGCACGCAGGCGGCGATGTATTCCTTCACGCCAACCTCGAGGGCGGCGACCGCCAGGAGCAGGGAGCTTCGACGGTTTCCACGGCGCTGGCTCCAGGCCTCGCGGAACAGGGCATGGCCGAGCGGCTCGCCTCGGCCCTCGGCGATCAACTCTTGAATGTCCGCCACCGCCGCGGCGCTCAGCTCCAGCCGATCGTCGGCTCCGAGCTCGAGGCCGGTGTCGACCGGCATCCAATGCCATTCGCTCCCATCCGTTGACCATTCGGTCCGACCCCACGCGAGGGGGCGCGGCGGTCCCAGGGAGCGGGCCCGCCAGCGCAGGATGCCGACGACCGCGCTCGCCGCCCCGACCAGCTCCCGCTCGATCTGTCCGACGAAGTCCCGCATCGCGAGCGGCAGCGGCCAGAGCGCCATGACGTATCCGGGTTCGATGTTGCCCTCGGGGTCGATGTGCTCGGCCAGCGGCGAATCGGCGATCGGCTCGTGACCATCGGGAAGGCGGTTTTCGAGCAGAGCCGCGAAACCGGCCAGAACCGTCTGGTTGGGATCCACCTCGGTGCTCGTCTCACACCTCAAGAGCTCGCCGGACCCCTCAACCTTCTCGGCGGCGAGCCGGACCTTTACCGGATGGTCCTTCTGCACCACCAGATCGAACGAGGTGACCCCATCGGGATGTAGAGAGATCTCGTTGATCGTCCTGGACAGTTTGAAGTACATCTCACCAGCAGCTTAAGCGGACGGTTGAGCGCTGAGGACGCCGAGAGATGCGCCGCTCCCTCACTTCCATCCGGGGCGCGAGAGACCAAGCAGGCCTAGGACGCAGGGAGGCGGGCGACGCGAGCGTACTCAGGTACGTGAGCTAGCCGGCCGACCGAGGACGACGGCAAGCGACGCCTCTCACGCCCCGGCGATGTGAGCTGCTTCCTCGCTCCCTATATAAGGACGAAGCACCAGCTCGGTCAGCGCGGGGAGGAGTTCGCCGAGCTTCTCCGCTTCCACGTCGTCGAGCTTGCGCACCACCAGCCGCGAGATGCCGCCCGCCAGGGCTTGCTCGCGTGTGCCCGCCGGCTCACTCTTGCCGCGTCGTTTCGGTGCCCCGGCCGCCAGCTCGCCGACAAGTTCGCGCATCGCCTCGTGATGGCGCAGGGCCACCTTCTCGCCGACGCTCGCCGGAGCGATCAGGAAGAAGCTGGCCAGATCAGGCTCGGCGGCTAGAACTTCCAGCAGCCGGTCGATCCGCGCCCGCACCCACAGACCCCACTCTTTTTTGTCGCCCTCGACCGCGGCGACCTCCCCTCGCAGATACTCAAAGCAAGCCTCATAGGCCGCGTCGAAGCACTCCTCCTTGTTCTTGAAGTGCTCATAGAAAGTCTTGCGTGAAAGCGCCCCCGGTTTCACGATCGCGGCGATCGTGGTCTCGGCGTAGCCGTGCTCGGCGACCGCGGCGATGATCCCGGCGATGAGCCGCTCGCGTTGGTTCTCGGCCACCATCTCGCGCGGCAGCCCGTGCCGCCCGCGCGGCAGCCGCGCGGGCGCTGCGGCGCGCCCCTCCTCTTTCGCGTCCCCTTTTGCCACGCAGGGACGATATCCCGCCTTGGGCCGGCTTCGTTCCCCTACGGGGGCGCGATCCGAAGCTCCCGCGCCGCCGCCTCCTCGCCGAGGTAGGGCGCGACGATCAGTGCCATCAGCTCCGGGACGAAGGCCCTGGCGTCGAACCCCTTGCCCTGCATCCGCCTGGTCAGGATCTCCGCCACCGATCCCATCAGTCGCCCGGCGGTGTGCGGAGGGATCGAATCGGGGTCCGTTGCGACGTCCCGTCCGGCTTCGATCATCCCGAGGAACGTTTCGAAGCCGTGCACCCGCCGCGCCTGGGCGGCCTCGCTGATCCACATCATCTCCACCGTGCCGAAGCGCATCCCACGGGGGTTCTCGATGGCCCAGTCGGCGATTGCGTAGGCCGCCGCGCGCAGGTTGTCCGGCCAGACCATCTCGGCGCCGTAGGCGGCCATCACCTTCGCCTCGAAGTCCGCCTGGAAGTGGTCGAAGACGGCGATCGCGCACTCTTCCTTCGATGCGAAGTACCGATCGAATTCGGCTTGCCCGACTCCTGCCAACGCGGCCACTTCCTCGACGCTCGTCGCCTCGTAGCCCTGCTCTGTGACCAGCTCGAGCATCGCCTCTTTGAGCCGCTCGCGGGTCGCCGCGCTCACCGCCGCGACCCTGTCTTCTGCGCGGGCGGGCGTCTTAGGTGTTCGCGGCGGCGATCTTCGCCGCTTCGCTCTCGCCCAGGTAGGGGGCGAGCGCCACGCGCGTCACAGCGACGAGCGTCTCCTCGGCCTTGGCGGATTCTCCGTCGGCCAGCATCTGCTGCAGGATCCAGGCGACCCCGGTCAGGGTTGCTTCCTCGGTCGCGGCCGAGAGCGCCGGCGCGCCCTTGGGCCGAAGTCCTCGTCCCTCCGCCAGCTTCGGCACCGCTTCGTCCATCGCCTCCTCGTAGCGGCGATAGGCACCGCGCCCAGCGCCCGGGGCCTCCACCAAGACGAAGCGTGCCCGCTCGGGTTCGGCGACGACCAGCTCGACCAGGACCGCCAGCCCGGCGGAGATCTGCTGGGCCCAAGGCAGCTCTGTCGATACTCGCTCCGCCAGGTCGGCGCGGGTGTCGGCGGCGATCCGCCCGAGCGCCGCCAAGAAGCAGTCCTCCTTGCCCTCGAAGAGCTCGTAGAAGGCGACGTAGCCGACCTTGGCCGACTTGACGATGTGATCGACCGTGGTGGAGCGGTAGCCCCGCTTGCCCACCACGGCGATCGTCGCGGCCAAGATCCGCTCGCGTTGGTGTTCGGCGACGATGTCGGCCGGCAGGCCGTGCCGCCCGGTCGGTACTACGACAGCATCTAGTTCCTGCCCCGCCACAGGCCGAGGATAGCCCAACCCCTCGGAGCGAACCCCCGGGTCGGGCCTTTCGGGATGGCTGCTGGTGTGGTGTGTTGGCGCTCAGCACATTCCTTGAAAAGGGATAGCGTCCCCCGACAGAGTGCAGTAGTTTCTCATTCTCCGACTGTTCCCCAGGAGGCACCGGCCGAGACCCGGCGATGCGGGGGACCGCCGAGGCAGATCGATGCGAGACCAGGGACCGGGCTGCGCCAGGGCGAGCTGATCGCGCTGCGCTGGTCGGACGTCGACTGGCCTGCGGCCCGGATCTGGGTACGGCGCAACTTCACGCGCCAGGCCTTCGGCACGCCGAAATCCAAGCGCTCCTCGCGCTCGGTGCCGATGACCGACCGCGTCGCCGGCGAGCTCGAGCGCCACTTCAAGCGCACCGCCTTCGACGCCGACGAGGACCTGGTCTTCCCTCATCCCCGGACGGGCGGTCCGCTCGACGCCTCCAGGCTCCGCCGCCGCTACAAGGCGGTGCTGGCGGCCGCCGCCCTGCGCCCGGTCCGCTTCCACGACCTGCGTCACACCTTCGGCACCCACTGCGCCGCCGCCGGCGTGCCGATGCGGACCCTGCAGGAGTGGATGGGCCACCGCGACATCAAGACCACCCTGATCTACGCCGACTACGCCCCGAGCGCCCAGGAGAAGGCGATGGTCGAGAGTGCCTTCTCTCCTCCCGCACTCGACGAGGGGGAGGGGGAGCCCGAGGGCCGGCGCGAGGAGACGGGTTCCGAAAGTGGCGACGCCGGCGCGTGAGTACGTCGGTTCAGTCGGGTTCGTCGTAGGCGAGCGCCAACCACGAGCCGTCGATCTGATCCCAATCGACCGCGTCCAGGCGTTCGGCCAGGAGCATCTCGAAGGTGAGCGCCAGGACCGTCTGACCGTCGTGTTCCCACAGCTCTTGCTGCTTGTTGGGCACCAGGTGTTTGTCCTGGGAGACCAACAGGTCGGCGTCGCCGACCAGCGCCGTGTAGAGGATGGGATCGTCCTTCGGGTCCGCCGTCAGGGCCGGCACATCGGCGTCCTCGAAGGGCGGCGCGGCGATGACGCAGACCGCCTCAAGCTGCCGTCGCCGGCGGGGGATGTCTGCCTCGCGGAGGGCAGGATCGAGCTTGGTCCCGATTTCTCGAAGTTTCCGCTCGTACTCGTCAAAGAGCGCTCGCGAGCCGATCGCCACCCAGTCATCGGGAGTGCCGTAGGGCAGGCGCTCGGCCAGAGCGGCCCGGCGATCGTTGGCCCGCTCCAGCCGAGCGAGCGCCTCCTCGATGCCACCGACGCCGCCACCTTCCTGCTCGGCCTGCGTGGTCAGTGCGTCGAGCTCCAGACGCCCGTGCTCCACCTCGTAGCTCAACGCGCCGAGCGCCAGCACGACCCAGAACCGACGCCTCACTCCCGTCGGGCTCAGGGTCGCGGGCAGCGAGACGCTGGTGTCGATGACGACGTTAGGCATGGACGCTCGCCAGCCTATGTCGACTTGCCCGGTGGTTGGCGGCGCTAGTCCTCGCCGAGCGCCGCGAGAACCTGCTCGTCGGTCAGCTCCGCGTTTCGCTCATCCAGATCACGCAGCTCGGCGCCCAGGTCGTAGTTGCCACGAAGCGATGCCAGCAGCGCGCCCTGGGGAATCCGGTAGGAGCCGCTCGGCAGCTTCAGGTAGGGGATCGACTCGGCTTCGATCCAACGGCGCACGGTCCGTTCGCTGATTTTCAGCAGGGCCGCGGCCTCACTGACTTTGAGCAGTTGGGGCCTAGCTGCGGTGGTGGTCATCGCTTCCTCTCCAGCACGATCGGGTCTGCGCTGAAAGTATAGGCCACACCGGACGAATATGGACATTTGTGGACATATCTGTACATTCCCGTCAATTTTCGCGAAACGCCTCGCCCATTGCGTTCCGCTTCCCTGCCGCCACATTCGCTCTACCGTCTTCGGGGTGAGCGATTACCGCGAGCGAGATGAGATCGCCGAGCAGCGTGCCCAACGGTTGATCGCCCTCGTCGAACCGCATCTGCCGATCGACGTCTCCGTGAGCGGGCCCGCCGACGCTTGGCAGCTGGACGGCCCGGCGCTTCTTGCACGCCAGGTGGGCAGTCTGCGCGCGCTCTTCCAGCTGCGCTCGCTCGATCAGGAAGCCGATGCCTTCGTGCTGTTGCGAACCCTCTATGAGCACGCGGTCACCTTCGCCTGGCTTGCAGCTGAGCCCGGGGATGAGCGCCATCGGCGCTTCCTGAAGTCCGACGCCGCGGCGAGGATCGCCATGGACGATGACGCGCGCCGGGTCGGCGTCGAGATCCTCGACCCCGTGCAGCGGCAGGAGTTCGAACGGCAGGTGTCGACCCTTCCGAAGGAGATGCCCGATCTCAGGCAGCGCGCCGAAGCCGCCGACGCGCATTGGGCAGGTCGGATCCCGGCTCTTGAGCCCTCGTCCAAACGGCTTCCTATCGCGGTCTGTATGCGATGGCCTACCGCCGCCACAGCGCGATCGCCCACCCGAGCCTGATGGGACTCAACTTTGTCGTCGTCGACCTTCCCGACGGGAGCAAGAGGGTCCAGCTCGAGCAGCGCGATCCGGAGATGCACGGACCCTTCGGCCTCGGCGTGATCCTGCTCGCCTTCAGCCTCTACATCGCCGGCCAGGCCATCGGCTGGCTGGCCCAAGATGAGGTGACCGCCGCCTTCGAATGAGCCCCAAGGTTCTATTCAAGGTTCTATTCTGAGAAAAACTGGGCGAACTGAGGGCACCTGAAACCGCTCTGGAAAGCCAAATAGACTTCTGGGCCCCATGCGTGCGGGGGCTCATAACCCGAAGGTCGCAGGTTCGAATCCTGCCCCCGCTATTTCACGAAAGCCCCGCAAACGCGCGGCTTTCGTGTTTCTGGCGGCGCAGACAACGGTCTGCAAAAACGGCCTTGGGGCACGGTGAGCTTGGAAATGGCCCACCGAAACCCTTGAGATGGGCGATCCAGCTCTGCACTTTCGCGCCGGTAAACAACGCGCCGGCGGGCGGCCCGGAAGCGCTCTATTCGGTCTTCAGTTCGCCGACCTGGATCGCGGTGATGCCCGGGTTCACCACCTGACCGTTGGCGAAGGTCGCTTCGCACTGCAGTTCGGCCGTCGCCCCCGCGGTCACAGCCGCCCCTCCGGTGAGGGAGAAGCCCTGTTTTGCACCAGGTCCAGGAAACGCGGCGAGAAAGAATTCTCCGGAGGCGTCGACGATCGTCCCGCCAACGAGAAGCTGGCACTGGGCGCCCCCGGCTGCGTTTTGAAAGTTGACCGCCAGCCCGTTGGCGGTCACCACCCAGGAGCCGGCGTCGAGACTCAGGCTCTCGATGGTCGTGTAGGTGGTCGACCACGGGACGGAGCCGGGATCGAATTTCGTGATCGCGTTGCTCGGTCCCCTCGTCCCCTGAACGCCCTTTTCACCCCCGTCTCCCTTGTTGCCCCTCGGACCCTGCGGCCCCTGCGGACCGGTCTGCCCCTGCGGCCCCTGCGGCCCCTGCGGCCCGGTCGGCCCCTGCGGA
This sequence comes from Solirubrobacterales bacterium, assembly GCA_025964255.1. GTDB lineage: Bacteria > Actinomycetota > Thermoleophilia > Solirubrobacterales > 70-9 > VAYN01. The sequence continues at coordinate 7,659 of JAOPZF010000154.1, forward strand.
CCTGTGAGAGTCCTCTCGACCGCCTTGCTCAGTTTCGCGGGAGTGACCGCTTCCTTCCTGATCTGCTTGGTGCCGACGCTGTTCTTCGGCACCATCTTGGTCGCCGCATAGGCGGTACCGCCCCCGACCAGGAGGATCAGGCAGAGGGTGGAGATGACGTTCGAGTAGGTGAGGTTGCCTCGCAGGCGCTTCATGACGAGATTCCTTCCGGAGGGGTGACGGGAACGACGAGACCACGGGACCCTTTCAGAGACGCCCGCGTTCGAGCGTCTTGAAGACGTTGAACGTCGTCTGAAGTCGTCTGAATGTCCTTGTGTCCTAGGTGGTCTTGGATCGCCTTCGCGTGAGCACCCTGCTCAGCACCGCGCGACGCTGGACCAGACGTCCGCTGGTCGATCAGAACCTGACTACTGCTATCCGAGGGGCTGGCCTACAGCGTCCACCCGCCTCAGCGTGACCTTGCATTCCCACTGGTGGTCGATGCTCGCCGGCTCGTATCCGGCGTGCAGATCCAGGTGGCCGCTGCCGGCGAGGATGAGAGTCACCGGCCCGCCGGCCTGCAAGGCCGCCCGCGGGATCGTCCGCCGCCGTTCCTCCTCCGGGAAGTAACCCCAGACGTAGGCGTTGCACTCCGCGTCGCCGGCGTCGACGAAGCCGACCTCCGGATCCTCCATGCGCCAGAGCACGGTCAGCTCGCTCGGATCAGCGGCCGGCGCGAAACTGAGGACGACCGGCCAGCTACCGTCGCCGCTCGGGGTCCGGTTCGGCATCGTGGCCTCACAAGGCTCGGATCCCGGGTCGCCCGAGCGGCAGCCGAAGACGAGATGGTCGTGCCATTCGGCATCGACGATCGCTTCCACTCCGCCGCTGACGGTGCCTCCGTCCAGAATCAGCTGGTCGTCCGGCGAGAACGGTTGTGGCGCGAACCTGCCGCTGAACGTCTGGCGGCCGCCGACCTCGCCGCAATAGTAGGAGGGACGCGAGGCGGTGGTGTGGGTCTCGATCGAGGCGTCGAGGACCTCGAAATGGAGGTGCGATTCCTCGGGCTTGAAGGTGACCGGCGTGCGCGCGATCCCGGCGCCGCTGAGCAGCTCCAGTTCGATGCCCACAGGTTCCTGCCAGCGCTGCGCCGGCGCCGTGAACGAGTACCACGGGCCTCCCGCCCGGACCCGCTCGATCGAGGAGGCCGGGACGGCGCTCTGGCCCTGCGGGTTGATCCAGGTGCCGTGGACCGCACCGGCGAGCCTGACCGCCGCGCTCGCGGTGCCGGCCTGCACCGGGCGCGCCACCCCGGCCAGGTCGATGCTCTGGCCGGGCGCCAGGTGGGTGGGAGCCTCGACCTCCACGGTGACGCAGGCGTTCGGCGTCCGTGCCAGTCGCTCCGCCTCCAGCACCTTGCTGCGCAAGGCGTCGTATGGAACCGCCATGAACGCCAGCGTCGCCTCGCTCCAGGCGCCGGAGGTCAGCCGCCGTGCCGGTGCCGGTGCCCCGTCCTCCTGACTGGCGATGAAGTTGTTGAAGCTGGAGTCGGGCCCGTAGAAGGGGTCGAGCGAGCTGTTGAAGCGCTCGGTCTCACCGACCTGCCGGCGCTTGCCCGAGCGACGGTCGACAGCGACCTGGTTGCGGGTGACCGAGATCTCTCCGGAGTCGGCGCTGCTGAAGCTGCTCGCGGTGGCGCTGGGAAGCATCTCTGGGCTGGTGCGGAAGCTGCCGTCGAAGACGACCGAGGTAATCAGGTCGAAGCGGCCGACTCGCTCTGTCGTCGTCACGACGTAGGTGGCCCTGCCGATGCCGGACCAGCCGTAACCGGCCCCGAGCCCGTTGAGCTGCGGGCAGCCGCCGCTGAGGCTGGTCGCCAGCTTGAGCTCACGCGTCTGCCGGCCCGCCGGTCCCCGCAGCGTGTCCCTGGCCACGAGCTTGTCGAGGTCGACGACGGGCGAGCGCTGGGCGACGGCCGTCCCCGGCCGGGCCGGGCCGCTGGGCGCCGCGCTCAGCGCCGCCGCGAACCGGCGGTCCGCCCTGGCAGCCTGGCGCTGCCAGCTGCGCCCGAGCAGGGTGACGTAGGACGGGAGGCCGAGCCCGCGGCGATCCCCCGCTCCGCGCGCCGATGCCGCCAGGCCGGCTATTCCTTCGACGGGGCTGTCGGCGAGCCGTCCGGCCAGCCGCTGCGGCACGCCGCGGTCTGACGCCGTGCCGGCCGAGTCGATCGAGGCCGGGCCACCGGCCCGGGCGCCGGTCGGGACGGTCAGGAGCCCGATCGCCAGTAGGGCGATGACCGCGGCCGCTGCCCGGGAGGCATTCTGGAATCTTGCCCGGGTCACGAGGAACGCTCCGTCCCGGCAGTCGCGGCGGCCAGCCGCTCGAGCAGGCGTTCGTGGGCGCGCTCGCCGTAGTACTCGTAGATCGAGGCGATCCGCCCGTCGCGGAAGCCGACCCGCAGGCAGAGGTCGTTCTCATAGGCGCTGCCGTCGTGAAGCTCGGCGAGCATCCGCTCCTCGACGAAGGCGAGGTCGGGGTCCGCGGTCGCGTGGAAGCGGACGTCCTCGACCCGGATCCAGGCGGCCAGGGCCGAGAATCCGGCGAACAGCTCGGCGAGGGCGTCGCGGCCGCTGACGATCGCCGGCATGCCGGCGATCGGGTAGGCGACCTCGTAGCTGCCGTCCGTCTGCCAGTGGGAGAGGAAGGTGTCGAGGTCCCCGCTGTAGAGCGCGGCGGCAGAGGCGTGCCACACGGCCTCGTTGGTTGGCGGGGCGATTGCCAGGTCGGTCATTGCTGCTCCTTGGGTCGGTGATCGGTCGACCGACGATCCCGCCGCCGGCCTGCGCGAACATCGGGGGAACCCCTCGACTAGCCTGGGCGCATGTCGGGGGGTCCCCTGTATGGACGGGTCGCCGAGCTGGAAGCGGCGGCACGCGACCTCGATGCCGTCGCCCGAGGTGGGCGCCGCCTGCTGCTGGCGCAGGGCGAGGCCGGCATCGGCAAGACCCGGCTGCTGGCCGAGGTCGCCTCCCGAGCGCAGACCGAAGGCTTCGTGCTGCTCGAGGGCCGCGCCAGCGAGCTTGAGCGGGAGGCCCCGCTATTACCACTGCTGGACGCGATCGAGCCCCACCTCGCTGCCGCCGATCCACGAGCCCGTCTCGCCCCGGACCGGTTGGCCCTGCTCGATGGCGTGATCCCCGGCCTCGCCGAGGGGCCCGCCGGCGAGGACTCCGGCGGCGAGCGCTGGCGCCTGCACCGGGCACTGGCCGAGCTTCTGGCGCTGATCGCCCGGGAGCGGCCACTGCTGCTGTTGATCGACGACATCCACTGGGCGGACCCGGCGACGGAAGAGCTCCTGGCCCAAGTGATCCGGCGCCCGCCCTGCGGCTCGCTGCTGATCGCCGTCGGTGCCCGCCCCAGCCCGGCGGCGGAACGGCTGCGGGTGGCGGAGCGCTCGAGCAGCGCCATCGGCCTGACCGACCTCGAGCTGCGCGCCCTGCCCCGGGCCGCCGCCGACCCTTTCCTGGCCGGGGTCGCCGAGGAGTGCGAGCGCGAGCGGCTATTCGCCGCCTCGGGAGGCAACCCACTCCTGCTCGGCGAGCTGGTTCGGGGCGGTGGCCGCGGCGAGGTCCCCGGCGGCATCGTCGCCGCGGTCAGGGCCGAGGTCGACGGTCTGAGCGCCGAGGCGCGGGCCCTGCTGGAGGCGGCGGCCGTTTGCGGCGATCCGTTCGACCTCGATCTGGCGACCGCGGTCGCCGGCCTTGGCGGCCCCGAGGCGCTGGCGGCGCTCGACCTACTTGCCGGCCGGCAGCTCGTCCGGGCAGGCGAGCGACCGCGGCAGTTCCGTTTCCGGCACCCGGTCTTCCGCACGGCGATCCACGACAGCCTCGGCGCCGGTGCACGGCTGGCGCTCCATGCCGGGGCCGCCGCCGAGCTGGAGCGGACCGGGGCGCCACTGCCGGCACGTGCCCGGCACGTTGCCCAGACGGCGTCGCCGGGCGATCGCGGCGCAGCGGTCACGCTCGCCGCCGCTGCCGCCGCGGTGCGCCCACAGGCCCCGAACGTCTCCGCCGACTGGCTGCTGGCCGCTCAGCGGGCGGCGCCGGTGGAGGTGGAACCGGCGGTTCTGATCGCCACGCTGGTCGAGGCCGGCCGGTTGGCCGAGGCCCTCGACGCGATCGACGATGCAGGTGGCGGCGCGGAGCCGGCCCTGGCTGGAGCCAGCGTCGAGCGGCTGCTCGGTCGCCACGAAGCGGCCGAGCGCCGTCTCCTTCGCGCCTATGCGGCGGTCGATGCGGACACGCCCGCTGCCGCCCGGATCGCCGTCGACCTCGCCGTCGCCGCCTATCAACGGGGCGAGTACGGGCAGATCCACGAGTGGGCGCAGCGGGTCGGGCCGCAGAGAACGGTTGGCGCCGTCGGCGCCATCGCCGCCATCCTGCGCGCAGTCGGCGTCGTCGCCGCCGGCGACAGCGAGGCCGGTGCAAGCGAGATGAGGGCCGCGCTCGACGCGTTCGCGGGTGCCGACGACGAGGAGTTGGCGGAGCTCGCCGAGCCGGCGATGGCGATCTCCTGGGGCCTCCTCGCCCTCGACCAGTTGACCGAGGGATTCGCCGCGGCCCAGCGCCTCGCCGCTGCGGCCGGGCGTGGCGGCAACTCGCTGGCCTCCATCCCCCATCGATTCGCCGCTGTGCTGGCCCTCGGCCTGCTCGGCCGGATGGGGGACGCCGAACCGCTCGCCGACGAGGCCGAGCAGGCCGCCAGGGTCTCCGGCGTCGTGCCGCTTCTGCAATGGGCGCTGTGGCTGCGCGGCTGGGTGCTGTTGGAGCGGGGAGAGCTCGACCCGGCGCTCGACGCCGCCCGGGAGAGCGTCGAGCTGGCCGAGGAGATGGACGACTCCGCCTCGGCCGTGGTGGCGCGGGCGGTGCTCGGCGCGGTGCTCGGCGCGCGCGGTGAGCACGAGCTGGCCCGGGAGCTGCTGGCCGCCTACGACATCGACAAAGGCTGGATCTGCCGCTGGGCCCCCTTCCTGGTCGAAAGCGACCTTGCCGCCGGCGATCTCGAGGCGGCCCGCCGGCACGCGCAGCGCGCGGCGAGCTTGGCCCCGCAAACCGGGATGGCCGGCGCCTGCGCCGCCGCCGCCCGCGCCGATGCC
>JAOPZF010000159.1 GCA_025964255.1 Solirubrobacterales bacterium
CCCCGGGGTGAGTTCGAGTTTCTGGAAGATGCCGGTCACATGCTTCTCGACCGCGGCCTGGGTGACGACCAGCGACTCGGCGATCCCGCGGTTGGACTTGCCTTCCGCCATCGCCGCGAGGACATCGAGCTCACGCGGGCTGAGGCGGCTGAGCGGGCCGTCGTCACGCCGCCGTCCCAGCATCCGGGCGACGACCTCGGGGTCGAGTGCGGATCCCCCGGAGGCGACGCGCGCGACCGCGTCGGTGAACACCTCGACGTTGCCGACCCGCTCCTTCAGCAGGTAGCCGACTCCCTCCGGGCGGTCGCCGATCAGGTCGACCATGTAGTGCTCCTCGAAGAACTGGGAGAGCACCATGACGCCGATCTCGGGACGCTGCCGGCGCAGCTCGTGGGCGGCGCGCAGCCCGTCCTCTTCATGGTCGGGCGGCATCTGGATGTCGACGACGACGACGTCGGGCCGGAGTCCCAGGGAGCGCCGCAGGAACTCCTCGGCATCGCCGGTCTGCGCGACCACCTGGAAGCCGGCCTCTTCGAGCAGCCGGCTGATGCCCTCGCGCAGGAGAACATCGTCCTCTCCGACCACGACACGGATGGCATCGGCCACGGACCTACCGTATCCGGCCTTCGGCTGAGCCTCAGTCGCTTATCAGCAGGCCCTGCAGGGTGCCGTTGGCGAGCTCCTCCTTGCTGAGGAAGGCGTGGGCGCCGCTGCGGCGGACGTCGTCGGGCGCGGCGGCGTCGGGGTCGACCGAGGTGAGGACGACGCGGGGCCTCCAGGGCAGCGCGGCGAGCCTGCCGGCGAGTTCGATCCCGTCGCCGTCGGGCAGGTCGACGTCGACGAGCGCGACGTCCGGCCTGATGTCCGTCGCCATCGCGATCGCGGCGGCGGCGGTGGCGGCCTGTGCGGTGACGCGGAGGCCGAGGTCGACCAGGATCCGCCCTGCCAGCTCGCGGAAGGCGGGGTCGTCGTCGACGATCAGAATCGAACGATCCATTGCTCGATCTTCTCAGCAGCGGGCGCCCGTAGCGGTAGGGAAAACCCCCCAGAGCGACAGGTAGGGCCGGCCCTACCCCGTGGTCGGGAAGGGCGGGCAGCGCTCTCGGGAAGGCTCCTATTCCGCTCGCGGCGCCGACGCGCCAAGCTTGGTTTGTGCCCCCAATGCGCAAGTTCGTCGTCGTCGCATACGAGGAGGAACGGCGGGGGGAACTGCGGTACGTCCAGGCGGCCACCCACGAAGAGGCTGTGGCTCTGATTGTCGTGCCGGAGACGCTGACCGACGCGGGAGTGGTCTACGAAGTCTGGCCGGCGCGGGACCCGGGAGCCGTCCTCAGGGTGACTCTGCGGGCTCCCGCGCTCCGGCGTCCCAATTCCTGACCCGACCGTCCGGGCGGGAGCGGGAGAGGGCGGACGGCCACCAGAACCGGTCGCCGAGCGTGAGGGCGGTCGCCGGCACGAGCACGCTGCGGACGAGGAAGGTGTCGAGCAGGACGCCGAAGGCGACGACGAAGCCGAGCTCGGTGAGGAAGGTGAGGGGCAGGATGGCGAGCACCGAGAAGGTGCCGGCGAGGACGATCCCGGCGCTCGAGATCACGCCTCCGGTCACCGCCAAGGCGCGCAGGATCCCCTGTTCGGACCCGTGCCTCTCGGTTTCCTCGCGGGCGCGGGCGATCAGGAAGATGTTGTAGTCGACGCCCAGCGCGACGAGGAAGACGAAGGCGAAGAGCGGTAACGACGGGTCCGATCCGGGGAAGTCGAAGATCACGTCGAAGACGAAGTAACCGACGCCGAGCGCGGCGAGGAAGCTGAGGATCACGGTCCCGATCAGGACCAGCGGGGCGATCACCGCGCGCAGCAGTCCGATCAGGATCAGGAAGACGACGAGCAGGATCAGCGGCGGGATCACGGTCGAGTCCCAGCCCGCCGCGTCGCGGACGTCGAATTCGACCGCGGTCGGGCCGCCGATCAGCACTTCCGCCGCCGCCCCGTGGGCCTCGTCGCGCATCGGTTCGACCAGGTCGAAGGCCGCGGTCGAGAAGGGGTTGGGTTCGAGGGTCGCCTGAATCAGCGTGCCGGGCGGGCCGGCAGCGACCGGCGGCGAGACCGCCTCGACGCCGTCGACGCTTTCCACCCGTTCGGTCACGGCGCCGATGTCGGCGGGGTCGGCGACGACGATGTTGGTGGGCGCCGTCGTCCCCGACGGGAAGCTGCGGTCGAGCAGGTGCTGGCCTTCGACCGATTCGACTTCGTCGCGATAGGTGTCTTCGCTGGTCAGGTCGGTGGAGAAGAAGGCGAAGCCGGCGCAGCAGATCAGCAGCACGCCGACGGTGCTGAACATGATCCGGCGCGGTGAGACGGCGATCCGGTCGCCGATCCGTTTCCAGAAGCCGTGGGTGGCGTCGCTGGCGTGCTCGAGCCGGTGTCGTCGCATCTCGTATGGGGTGAAGACCGCGCGGTCGAGCGGGCCGACGATCAGCGACGGGATCCGCCTGCCGCTGAGGATCCGAAGCACCCAGTTGAGGAGTACCAGCGGCAGCAGGACCACCACCGCCAGGCAGGCGAGCGCCACGCGGGCGAGGGCGCCCGCACCCGAGCCTTCGACGATGTGGCGGCGCGCCCGATCGGAGATCGCGGCCCCGGTCGGCGCGGTCTCCTCGGTGTGGGGGACGAAGGGCCAGAAGGCGCGGCGGCCGAAGATCGTCAGCAGCGCCGGCAGCAGCGTCAGCATCGAGAGGGCCGCGCAGGCGATGCCGATCGCGGCGATCGGCCCGAGGCCGGAGGTGCCGTTGACCTTGGCGATCATCAGGCAGAGGAGGGCCGCGATCACCGTCGCCGCCGAGGCGAAGATCGCCGGGCCGGCCGATTCGAGCGCCGTGCTCATCGCCTTGTACTTGTCGGCGGTGTGGTGGAGCTCCTCGCGGTAGCGGGCGACGAGCAGCAACGCGTAGTCGGTGCCGGCGCCGAGCACGAGCACCGACATGATCGAGCTCGACTGGCCGTTGATCGTCACGCCCAGCTGGGAGACGCCGTAGCCGATCGAGCGCGACAGGATCTCGGCGAAGACGACCGCGATCAGCGGGATGAAGAGGAACATCGGCGACCGGTAGATCACGATCAGCAGGAAGATCACCAACCCCAGGGCGGCGAGGAGCAGCGTCCCGTTGATCCCTTCGAAGACTTCGATCGCGTCGGCGGAGAACCCGGCGCCGCCGGTGACCTTCGCTTCGAGGCCGGCGCTCTGGCCGGCGATCGCGTCGCGCCAGTACTTGACCGGGTCGACGATCCGTTCGCCCTCGCCTTCGGCGTTGATGTAGGAGGTGACGATCGCGGCCTTGCCGTCCTGCGAGCAGACCGGGCCGACGAACGGGGCGTAGCCGCTGGGCTGGCCGGGGACCGCGGTGGTGGCGGTGCCGCAGCCCGCCGGGCCGGTCGCGGCGACGGCTTTCTCCTCGCCACCGGGTTTGCCGCCGGACGCCGCGGTTTCGCCGTCGGGGACCACCCCCTGGAAGCGCTTCGCGGTCATCTTGCCGACGTCCGCTTCGATCGTCTTGAAGTCGGCAGGGGTGAGGCCCGCCTGGCGGCGGTAGACGATCACCGCAGGGGCAATTTCACCGCCCTGCAGTTCTTCGGTGGCGGCCAGCGCCTTCGTCGATTCGGCCGACTCGGGGAGGTAGGAGGTCGCCTCGTTGCTTTCCGCGTCTTCGAACTTCCCCGGCAGGTTGGCGGGCCCGGCGGCGATGAAAATCGCCAGGAACCAGAGGACGAAGACGACCCACTTTGCTCGCCGACCTGCCACGAGCGCGAAGCGCGAACGGCGCATGTCCCATGCTCCCACACCGTGTCAAATAGGAAGGGGATATTCAGGTGCGATGGAAACTGCGTGGTACCGGTGTAGGGGTCCTCGAGCTAGGTCCCCTCGCGACCGGGGATGCGCACGATCATGCGGTCCGTGCTGACGTTGCCGGTCACGTGGTTGACGCGGGCGACGAACTTGACCGGCAGTGATTCGTGCGGGCTGAGGCGGTGGAGATGGTTGTCCAGCGTCAGCGGAATCGTCAGGTTGAAGGTGACGAAATTGCCGGCCGGGATCGTCTTCCGCGTCCCCAGGGATTCACCCAGCCCGGGGAGCAGGCCGCTGACCGCGATGCGCGCTTCGATGCTGGTCTTCACCTTCACCTGCACCGTCCGCTCGAACACCTTGTAGTTCGGCGCGAAGTGGAGGACCGGGCAGGGTCCGGAAAAGTCCGGGCTCTGTGGGCATTTGTCTTCGGCGCCGGCGGTGGTCGGAACCAGTAGGCCGGCCGAGACGAGCAGAAGAGCGGCGAGAGTGAGCGGCTTCCTCATCATTGAGCGAGCATAGATCGAGATCGGGGGAGGCTCGAAGATAGGATCGGGTCTCGCCCAACCACCAGGAACGGAGAACCGCCTTGGCCAGCACCGCAATCCTCGAGCTCCGCATCAAGCCCGAGTCCGTCGACGAGAGCAGCGAGGTCCTCCACCGGATCCTCGGTGAAACGCGAGCCTTCGACGGCTGCCTCGGAGTCACCGTGATCCAAGACTCCACCGACCCGACGCACGTTGTGGCGATCGAGGAATGGGAGTCGCTGGAGAAGGACGCCGCCTATCGCGCCTGGCGCGCGGGCGACGGTGCGATGCCCGACCTCGCCGCGCTGCTCGCCGGCCCGCCGAGCCTCACCGTCGGCGAGGCCCGCACCGACATCTAAGGCTTGATGATCTTCGTCCGTGGTTCTAGGGTCGGGCGATGGGGAGCTTGAGGAAGCCTCGGGGGCGCCGTCTGATCGCTTTCGCGGTCGTGCTCGTGATGGCCGCCCTCGCGCCGACCGTCGCCTCGGCCTCCGCGGCGAAGCCCGTCCTCTTCTCGAAGCAGTGCGCCAATCGCAGCTTCAAGCCGACGCTGTACGCAATCGCCTGCGCCGATGCGCGCATCACCTTCAAGGCTCAGGAATACGCGACCTGGGACTCCGTGAGCGCCCTCGCCTCAGGCGTCCTCACCTACCCCGACTGCGCGGCCAATGTGCCGCTCGTCGCCTGTAGGAAAGTCGCCCACGACCGCGCCACCGTCCGCCTCTTCCGTCCCACTTTCTGCCCGAAGAAGGGCCGTCAGTACTTCACCCGGCTCCTGATGTTCGACTCCGAAGCGCCGAACAAGGGCCTGCGCCGGATCAAGCTCAAGTTCCCCTGTAGCGATGTCGAGTAGAGCTCAGGCCGGCGCGAGGCCGCGCCAGCGGTTGACGGCGACGGCGGACCAGGTCAGCTCGACGACGCCGAAGGCCAGGCGCCGGAGAGGGTGAGCATCCGGAAAGTCTGACGCCCCGGGTGCGTCAGTCGGCGTGGAACTGGCCCTTGGAGTCGACGCTGACGCCGATGCAGTGGCCGGTCTTTTCGACCGTGCGGCGGAGGAGCTGGCGCATCGTCAGTTCGGCGTTTTCTTCGGGGCCGAAGGTGGCGTTGGGGTGGATCGCGGTGATCTTCGCCAAGTTCGTATACGCCTTGATCCCGGCCTGCCGCGTCTTCTGGTTCTTCTCCGCGCAGGCGTGCGCCATCGCTTCCACGTCCTTGACGATGTGAGTGGAGGCGGGCGTCCCGGCGAGCGATTCGAGCGTGTTCTCGTCCCCGCCACAGCCGCTCACCAGGATCGCGAGGGCCACGACGGCGGCGAGGATCATTACGGCGCGCACGCCCAGCAGCCTACGACGGGGTCCTTAAGCCCCGACCCAGCGATCTGCCGTTCGTCGCTTATACCCCCATACGGCTACAAGCGACGAACGCCAGGCTTCGATCCCCCGCGAACGGTGGCGGGACGCATGGGGATCCGTGACTTCCCGCGGATAGAAGCGGCGCTCAGCGGGGCGGGCTTAGGGAGCTCCACGAGGCCGAGGAGGTCGCCAAAAAAGTGGCGGGCGGCGGGCTCACAGCCGGGGGGCGCGGCGATCTGGACGTGATCGAGCGTCGGGCCGGACATGCCGCAAAGCTACTCCCGGAGCCGGATATGGGCGCGAAGGGGAGGGCGCAAGGCGCCTTGGCCAGTCGCCAACTAGTCTTCCGACCTCTTCAGACTCTTCGCAGGATCTTCCCCTCAGCAGCTCCCCTCCCCAGCCGACCGACTTGAACGAGCCAGTCCACGAGAACCAGCTTCTCGCCTTCATCGAGATCCCGAAGGGGAGCCGCAACAAGTACGAGTACGACGAGGGCCTCGACCGCGTCGTCTTCGACCGGTTCCTGTCGGGCTCGACGGTCTACCCGACCGACTACGGCTTCCTGCCGGGTCACCTCGGCGAGGACGGCGACCCGCTCGACTGCCTGGTCGTCGGCTCCGAGCCGACCTTCCCCGGCTGCGTCACCCCGGTGAAACCGGTCGCGCTGTTCAAGATGCGCGACGAGGCGGGCTCCGACGACAAGGTGATCTGCGTGCCGGTCCGCGACCCGCGCTGGTCCCACATCGATGACCTTCCCGACGTTCCGGAGCAGCTCCAGCAGGAAATCGAGCACTTCTTCAACGTCTACAAGAACCTTGAAGACAAGCCCGTCGAGACCGACGGATGGCACCCGCTTCACGACGCCGAACGGACGATCGAAGAGGCGCGCAGGCGCCAACTCGAGGCGAATCCCGAGGCTCCCCTCGACGTCTAGGTCGGGCCGCGGCCACACGCCGCACTCACGCTTCGCGGTGTCTTCTTCCTAGGTTCGATTCACCTTCTCCGTAGGTTCGCGGCACCCACGCAGCACCTTTCTTTCCACACTCGGGTTTCTTTCGGTATCTGACGGCACCGCTATGTAGGCGGTGCGGAAAAAACCGACCCGTACAGGGAGGGAAGAACCATGTCTGCAACCGGACGCAGGGATGTAC
>JAOPZF010000170.1 GCA_025964255.1 Solirubrobacterales bacterium
CAGCGCCAACCCCGAGGAGCAGTACCAGGCCCTCGAGAAGTATGGGCGCGACCTCACCGAGGAGGCCCGCAAGGGCAAGCTCGACCCGGTGATCGGGCGCGACGAGGAGATCCGCCGCGTGATCCAGGTCCTCTCCCGCCGGACGAAGAACAACCCGGTGCTGATCGGTGACCCCGGCGTCGGCAAGACGGCGATCGTCGAGGGGCTGGCGCAGCGGATCGTCGACGGCGACGTGCCGGAGAGCCTCCGCGACCGCCGCGTGATCGCGCTCGACATCGGCTCGCTGCTGGCGGGCTCGAAATACCGCGGCGAGTTCGAGGAGCGGCTGAAAGCGGTCCTCAACGAGGTGCAGGAGGCGGAGGGCCGGATCGTCCTCTTCCTCGACGAGCTACACACGATCGTCGGTGCCGGCGCCGCCGAAGGCGCGGTCGACGCTGCCAACCTGCTGAAGCCGATGCTGGCGCGCGGCGAGCTGCGCGCGGTCGGCGCGACGACGCTCGACGAGTACCGCAAGCACATCGAGAAAGACGCGGCGCTGGAGCGGCGCTTCCAGCCGGTGCTGGTCGGCGAGCCCGACATGCAGGACACGATCGCGATCCTGCGCGGGCTGAAGGGGCGCTACGAAGAGCACCACGGCGTGCGGATCACCGACTCGGCGATCGTCGCTGCGGCGACGCTCTCGGAGCGCTACATCGCCGACCGCTTCCTCCCCGACAAGGCGATCGACCTGATCGATGAGGCCGCCTCGCGGCTGAAGATCGAGATCGACTCGGTGCCGACCGAGATCGATGAGGTCGCGCGGCGGATCCAGCAGCTGCAGATCGAGGAAACGGCGCTCGGCAAAGAGACCGACGACGCCTCGAAGGCGCGCCTCGAGGCGCTGCGCGAGGAGCTTTCCAACCTGCGCGAGACGGAGACCGAGCTGCGCGCCCGCTGGCAGAACGAGAAAGAGCCGATCGAGGCGATGAAGGCCGCGAAGGCCGAACTCGCCGAAGCGCAGGTGCAGGTCGAGCAGGCCAACCGTGAGACCGACCTGCAGCGCGCGGCTGAACTTCAGTACGGGCTGATCCCGGAACTGGAAGCCAAGGTGAAAGAAGCGGAAGCGCGGCTAAGTGAGCTGCACGCGGGCTCCGGCGGCACGATGCTCGCCGACGAGGTGACCGACGAAGACGTCGCCGAGGTGGTCGCCAAATGGACGGGAATCCCGGTCACGCGCCTGCTCGAGGGTGAGGTCGAGAAGCTGATCCACATGGAGGAGCGGCTGCACGACCGGGTGATCGGCCAGCAGGAAGCGATCGAAGCCGTGTCCAACGCGCTGCGGCGCTCGCGGGCGGGGCTGTCGGATCCGGGACGGCCGATCGGCTCGTTCCTCTTCCTCGGCCCGACCGGGGTCGACAAGACCGAGCTGGCGAAGGCGCTGGCCGAGTTCATGTTCGACTCCGAGGCGGCGATCGTCCGGCTCGACATGTCCGAGTACATGGAGAAGCACACGGTGTCGCGGCTGGTCGGCGCACCTCCGGGGTACGTCGGCTACGAGGAGGGCGGCCAGCTGACCGAGGCGGTGCGCCGCCGCCCCTACGCGGTGGTGCTGCTCGATGAGATCGAGAAGGCGCATCCCGACGTCTTCAACACGCTGCTGCAGATCATGGACGACGGCCGGCTCACCGACGGCCAGGGCCGCACGGTCAGCTTCACCAACACGGTGCTGATCATGACCTCGAACGTCGGCTCCGAGCGGATCGTCGGCGACCAGGTCGACGAGGGCATCCGCTCGGCGATCGAAGAGGTGCTGGCGTCGACGTTCAAGCCCGAGTTCCTCAACCGGATCGACGACACGGTGATCTTCCACCGCCTCTCGAAGGAGGACATCGGCCGGATCGTCGAGCTCCAGGTCCACCAGCTGGTCGGCCGCGTGGCCGAGCGCGGCATCGCGATCGAGCTGACCGAGGACGCCCGCACCCTGCTCGGCAACCTCGGCTACGACCCGGTCTACGGAGCGCGGCCGCTGAAGCGGGTGATCCAGAAGCAGCTGGTCGACAAACTGGCGCTGAAGATCCTCGAGGGCGAGTTCGGCGAGGGCGACACCGTCCGCGTCGACACCCTCGACGGCGACCTCGTCTTCGACCGCATCACCGTCGACACGCACGCCGCTGCCTGACGGCCCCCGCGTTCGCACTTGTCCGTCGTATGTACGGGAAAGTGCGACGCGCTCCCTAGTTCTGTCGTAACAAATACGTAAAAGTGCTGAGTCGCGCCTGGGTAGGTGCCTTCAGACTTAGGAAAGCGCTCTGGGATGCCGAAACTTGTTCTCGGAACGTGCGCTTACACTCTTTGAAGAAGCAGATGGACGAGCGCGATCAGCGACGGCAGGCGATCGACGCGGAGACCGAGGGCACCGGACGCCTGCGGGCAGGCGTGGACGCGGCCAAAGACGGACTTGAGCGAACCCGAGACGGTGTCGAGGATGCCGCCTGGCTCGCGCGCGAACGCGTGCTCTGGCCCGCCGAGGACAGAGTCGGGGAGCTCGACCCGCGAGCGCGGATCGGGATCTTCGGCGGTGGCGCGGTTGCGCTCGGCGCCGTCGTCGCGGCGGTGATCGTGGCGACCAGCGGTGGCTCGAGCTCCGGCGGCGCGACGACCGAGGCGCTGGTGGTCAAGCAGACCCCGGCGCCCGTGGTCAAGGCAGTGCCCCCGCCGAAGCCGAAGGTGAAGGTGAAGGCTCCGACGAAACCGGCCGGACCGACCCTCCACGGCGCCGCGCCCGACTTCTCGCCGGCCAAGGACGTGAAGTCCGGCGTCGCCGGCGGCAAGGCCGTCGAAAAGAACGTGAAGAAGTCCTCGCCCGAGACGACCGGCGACGCGCCCGCGGCGCGCGGCGCGGGTGACGCGGCGGCTTCGACGGCGAAGATCGGCGCTACGCCAAAGGAGAGTGCGTCGGCCAACGAACAAGTGCAGACCTTCGACGCGACCAAGAGCGGCGTCGGGCTCGCCGAAAAGGGCGGTGGTGGCCCGGGGGTCGTCGGGCCGGTGGCGCCGAAAGCGGCGAAGCTGACGGCGCGTCGGTTCGCCCAGGCTTTCGTCGTCTACGAGGTCGGTGGCGTCGACGGCAAGGTGCGCAGCGAGTTCGGCCACACCTCGACCAAACAGCTTTCCCGCGCCCTCCTCCATCGCCCGCCGCGCCAGCCCGCCGCGGTCAAGGTGCCGCGGGCGAAGGTCGTCAACGTCGTCGCCGGGCCGTCGAAGGACGGTGTCTACCCCGTCAGCGTCTCGCTGCTGCGGGTCGGCGCGACCAGCGAGCTGCGGCTCGAGCTCGAACAGGGCGTCGGCAATAAGTGGCAAGTCACCAACGTCCTCGGCTGATGCGCGCCCGGCCTCGCAAGCTCCGCTCCCTCGCCGCGGCCGCCACCGTCGCGGCCGCGCTCGCCCTGCCGATCGCCGCCGCCGCCGCTGAAAGCGCGAATCCGGTCCGTGGCGAATCCCTCGAAGTACCGGCGCCCGAAATGAAAGAAGCAACCCCCGAAGCCGGCGTCACCGAAAACTCGCCACTCGTCCCCGAAGGCGAAGCGGTCCGGCATCCCAAGCTGCCGCCGGCCAGCGGCGGGACGACCGCGGAAGCCGACATCGGCGAACAGCCCACCAAGGCCGAAGAAGAACTCGAAGGCGCCGAATCGGAACTGGAAGCCGACGAAGCGGCGGAAAAGATCGCCGCCGAAGGGGGCGACAAAGCTGCGCCTGCGCTCCAGATCCCGGCGCTCAGCGCCTCCGCCTGCGCGGCGGCGGCCGTCCCCCAGCAGCTCGTGCCGATCTACCAGCGCGCCTCGGCGCAGTACGGGCTCGGGTCGCAGGGCGCCGCGGTCCTTGCAGGGATCAACGCGGTGGAGACTGCCTTCGGCACCAACCTCGGCCCCTCCTCCGCCGGCGCCGAGGGCTGGATGCAGTTCATGCCCTCGACCTGGGCCGAATGGGGCGTCGACGCCAACGGCGACGGGGTCGCCGACCCGGACAACCCCGAAGACGCGATTTTCTCGGCCGCCCGGTACCTCGCCGCGGCCGGCATGCCCGCCGACACCTACGGCGCGATCTACGCCTACAACCACGCCGACTGGTACGTCTCCGAGGTCCTCGCCGACGCCGGCTGCTACGCCGCCGAAGTCGGCGACACCTCCTTCACCGCCGCCGGCCTGACGCCGCAGATCGAAGTGCTGAAGTGCCAGGCGGCGCCGGGTTGGAAGAAGGAGATCCCGGCCGAATACCTGGAAGCCTTCGAGGCCGCCGCCGCCCGCTACGAACTCGGCAAACGCGGCGTCTGGGCCCTCGCCGCGATCGCCCGCCTCGAGTCCAACTTCGGCAGCGGCATGTCGAAGAAGCAGCTCGAAGTGACCGGCCCGCTCGGGCTCGAAGCGAGCGAGTGGAAGCAGTTCCGCGTCGATGGCAACGGCGACGGCCACATCCGCCACGCCGACATCTTCGATTCCGCCCTCACCCTCGCCCGCGAGATCTGGTCGAAGGGCTCGCTCGAAGCCGGCGTCTTCGCCCACAACCAGGCCGCCTGGTACGTCGAAGAGGTCATGTCTGAGGCCGAAGAAATCGAAGGCGGCTGCAAGACCTCCTACGTCGACTGGCGAGTCTCCCCCCTCGCCGCCGAAACGACCGTCGCCGGCGCCGAAGCGGTGATTCAGCCGAACGGCCTCGCCGCCGCGCCGGCGAGCGCGCCGCCCGCGGTCAAGGCCGCGATCGCCGCCGCCAACTCGATCGCCACCACCCCGTACGTCTGGGGCGGCGGCCACGCCAGCTTCTACTCCTACGGCTACGACTGCTCCGGCGCGGTCAGCTTCGCCCTCTACGGCGCCGGCCTGCTCGACTCGCCGCTCACCTCAGGCTCGCTGGAGAGCTACGGCGAACCCGGCCCCGGCAAGTGGATCACGATCTACGCCAACGCCGAACACACCTACATGGTGATCGGCGGCCTGCGCTGGGACACGGTCGGCGACGCCAACGGCACCGGCCCCCGCTGGCACGCCGAACCGCCGTATCCGCAAGGGTTTGTCGTACGACACCCGGCCGGGTACTAGTGCGCTGAGCAATCGGCCACTATCCTGATGGAGGAGGAGTCATGACTACCTATCTGATGCTCACGAACTTGACGGCCGAGGGGCTGCGGACCCTCAAGAACAACCCTGGTCGCGTGACCGAGGTCAACAAAGAGGTCGAGCAGATGGGCGGCAAGGTGGTCGCCCAGTACACGACGCTCGGCGAGTACGACTTCGTCACCGTGATCGATGCCCCCGACGAGCAGACGATGGCGAAGATCTCGGTCGAGCTCGGGTCGCGCGGCACGATGACCAGCCGCACGCTGACCGCGATGCCCGCCGCGGACCTCTCGGCTTGAGGGCACTCGTAGTCGGCAGTGGCGGTCGCGAGCACGCGATCGTCCGGGCGCTGGCGCGCTCGGCGACGGCGCCGGAGCTGCTCTGCGCGCCGGGCAACGCCGGGATCGCCGCCTCCGCCGAGGTCTTCCCCAAGGTCGGCGTCGAGGACGTCGAGGCGATCGTCGCCCTGGCGACCGAGCGGGATGTCGACCTCGCGGTGATCGGCCCCGAGGCGTCCCTGGTCGTCGGCGTCGTCGACGCGCTCGAGGCGGCCGGCGTCCCCGCCTTTGGCCCGACCCAGGCGGCGGCCGAGCTCGAGGGATCGAAGGCGTTCGCCAAGGAGCTGATGCGGGAGGCCGGGGTGCCGACCGCGTCCCACGTCCTGCTCACCACCAACTACGACCTCGCCCTCGAAGAAGCGCTTTCAAAGGATCTCCCGATCGTGCTGAAGGCGGATGGCCTCGCAGCGGGCAAGGGCGTGATCATCTGCGACACCCCCGTCAAGGTGCATGGCGCCCTCGATCTCTTCTACAAAGAGCAGCGATTCGGCGATACGCCGGTGGTGATGGAGGAGTTCCTCGAAGGTGAAGAGCTGTCGCTGCTTGCCCTCTGCGACGGCGAGAACGTCGTCCCCCTCTCCCCCGCGCAGGACTACAAGCGGATCTTCGACGGCGACAAGGGGCCGAACACCGGCGGCATGGGCAGCTACTCGCCGGTGCCGGGCTTCGGCGCGGCCGAGGTCGAGGAGATCCTCGACCTGGTCCACCGGCCGGTCGTCGCGGCGATGGCCGCGCGCGGCACCCCCTTTCACGGGATCCTCTACGCCGGTTTGATGATCGGCGCCGACGGCCCCAAGGTGATCGAGTTCAACGTCCGCTTCGGCGACCCCGAGACGCAGGCGGTGCTGCCGCGGCTGCGCTCCGACCTGATCGACCTCTTCCGCGCCGCGCGCGAGCCGGGCGGCCTCGCCGGGATGACTGCGGAGTTCGACGACAACTGGGCGGTGACCGTGGTGCTCGCCTCGGCGGGCTACCCGGAGAGCTCCTCGAAGGGCGACGTGATCCGCGGCCTCGCCGAGGCCGGCGAGATCGCCGAAGTCACCCACGCGGGAACCGCCGCGGTCGATGGCGAGATCGTCACCGCCGGAGGGCGCGTCCTGGGCGTGACCGGGCTCGGCCCCGACCCGGCCGCGGCCCGCGATCGCGCGTACCATGCGGCGAGCCGGATCTCCTTCGAGGGGATGCAGGTCCGCAGCGACATCGCCGCCCGCGCCGTCGCCCGAGTTTCCAGTCCCTGAGTCAACCGCCCCGAGAGGAACACCGATGAGTGACGTCGCCGACCCGAATCCGCCCGAGATCGGTACCGCCGAGCTGCCGGATCCCGAGACCGAGGTCGACGCCGAGCTCGAGCAGATCGAGGAGAACTTCGACGCCTCCGGCCCGCTGGTCGGGATCCTGGTGGGGTCGAACGATGACCTGGCGAGGATGCTCCCGGCGGAGGAGTACCTCTCCGAAGGGGGGATCGACTCCGAGGTGCGGGTGGTGGACGCTCCGGCGGCGGTCGGGGAGTACTGCAAAGGCGCGCGCGCCAACGGCCTGAAGGTGATCATCGTCGGCGCGAGCATGAGCACGGCGCTGCCCGGCATCGCCGCCGGCCACACCGACCTGCCGGTGATCGGCGTGCCGCTCGCCGGCGAGGGCCTCGACGGGTCCGACGCGCTACTGGCGACCGCGCAGGTTCCGGCCGCGACCCCGGTCGCCTGCGTGGCGATCGACGGCGCCGAAAACGCCGGCGTGCTCGCCGCGCGGATAATCAACGCATGATTCCGCGCTACACCCGCCCCGAGATCGGCGCCGTCTGGACGCAGCAGTCGAAGCTCGAGACCTGGCTCAGGGTCGAGCTCGCCGCCACCGACGCGTGGGCGGAGGAGGGCGTTGTCCCGGCCGAGGTCGCCGCCGCGGCGCGTAACCGCGCCGCCTTCACGGTCGAGGCGGTCGACGAGCGGGAGAAGGTCACCGACCACGACGTGGCGGCCTTCGTCGACGTCGTCGCTTCCTCGATCGGCCCCGAGGGCGCGCAGTGGATCCACTATGGGCTGACCTCCTCCGACGTCCTCGACACGGCGCTGGCGCTGCAGCTGCAGGCGGCCGGAGAGATCCTTACCACCGGCGCCAAGGCCTACCGCGACGCGCTGATCGCCCGGGCGCTCGAGGAGCGCGACACGCTTTGCGTCGGCCGTACCCACGGCGTCCACGCCGAGCCGACCACCTTCGGCCTGCGGCTGGCGGGCTTCGCCTTCGAGGCGCACCGCAACCTCGAGCGTCTCGAAAACGCCTTCGACAAGCTGCGCTACGGCAAGCTCTCCGGCGCGGTCGGCACCTACGCCTCGGTTCCGCCGGCAGTCGAGGCGCGGGTGATGGAGAAGCTCGGGCTGCGGATCGAGCCGGTCGCCACCCAGGTGATCCCGCGTGACCGCCACGCCGAGCTGACCGCGACGCTGGCGATCGCCGGCGCCGGCCTCGAGCGCTTCGCGACCGAGGTGCGCAACCTGCAGAAAACCGAGGTGCGCGAGGTCGAGGAGCCGTTCCGGGCGGGCCAGAAGGGCTCCTCGGCGATGCCCCACAAGCGCAACCCGATCCGCACCGAGCGGATCACCGGCCTCGCCCGGGTGCTGCGCGGCTACGCCCAGACCGGCTTCGAGGACATCGCCCTCTGGCACGAGCGCGACATCTCCCACTCCGGCGCCGAGCGGGTGATCCTGCCCGATTCGACGATCCTGCTCGACTACATGCACGGCCTCGGCGAGGGCGTCGCCCAGGGCATGACCCTGCACCGCGAGCGGATGCTCGCCAACCTGAACATCACCCACGGCGCCCTCTTCAGCCAGCGGGCGCTGACCGCCCTGGTCGAGTCCGGGATGGCCCGCGACGACGCCTACCGCGTGGTCCAGGAGAACGCCCAGAAGGCCTGGGACACCGGCACCGAATTCCGCGACCTGATCGGCGCGGCGGCACCGCAGTTGGACCTCGACGCGGTCTTCGACTACGGCGCGTACCTGACGCACGTGCCCGAGATCCTCGCGCGCCTCGAAGCCCTCCAGGGCTGAGCGCGCCCGGGCCCAAATCAGCGGTCGGAAGGTTTCGCTGTACCGGCGGGCCAGCTTCGTGCTGCCGCATCGCCCCTTGCTTGTACCGCGCGTACAGGGAAACTGACCACGCGTTCTGTGCCTTTTAGAGCGGGCTATCCGAGGGGATAAAGCCCCCTTCCACACACTGTCCAGTGGGCCTTATCCGCAGCGTCAGGGCGGACCTAGATTCCGGTGCCTTGCGGTCCGCCTTCCCTGGCGGGCCTCCTCACCTATCCAACTCGGCATCGGGAGAAACATCCTTGATCCCCACATCCTTTTTAAGGAAGTTGCTACCACTCGTGGCGGCCTTGAGCCTCCTCGGAGTGGTGGTACTCGCCTCCACGGCGAGCGGCGCGCCCTCCGGGCCGCCCAAATACAGCGAACTACCCGATCCACTCGCTGAAGGGCATTACGTCCCGAAAGAAGTCAATCCGGCCGTCTTCGGCGAAACGACGCTGCAGGAACCGAACAGCAAAGGCGGACCCGCCACGGGTGCGAACTCGTCGATCACGGTGCCGGTTCGCGGCAGCATGTGGCTGCCCGAAGGTGACCCGAACAAATCGCCGCTGCTCATGTTCGTGCACGGAAACCACGGCGAATGCGACTCGGGCACGGCCCCTGCCTGCACGATCTACAAGCGCAACGACGAGGGCTACGCCTACATGGCGCAAAACCTCGCCAGCTGGGGCTACACGGTCGTCTCGCTCGACCAGGACGAACTGATGTCCCGTCAGGACAGCCTCGGCAAGGGCATGCACGCCCGTCGCCTGCTGATCATCGCGATGCTGGACAAGCTGAAAGAAGCCAGTGAAGGCACAGTCGCGACCGGCGCAAACCCGGAAATGGCGACTCTGCTCAACGGCAAACTCGACATGACGCGGATCGGCCTGATGGGCCACTCGCGCGGTGGTGACGCCGTCGCCAGCTTCGTCCTCTACAACCAGACGCTGCCGGTCGGGGAACGCTTCCCGCTCCGCGCGGTCGTCTCGATCGCTCCGGTCGACTACGAACGCCACGCTCCTTACGGCGTCCCGTACATGACCGTGTTCGGCAGCTGCGACGGTGACGTCTCGAACCTCCAGGGCGCCCGTCTCTACGAACGCAGCCAGTACACCAACGAAAACCCCTACCCCAGTTTCCAGGTGGTCCAGGTGGGCGGTAACCACGACGCCTACAACACCGTCTGGCAGGCTGACGGCGACGACTCGAGCCAGAAAGACGCGGCTTGTGGTCCTGACGCCAAAGAATCCAAAGGCCAGGTCCCGACCGAAAAAAATGGGTTCGTTGAAAACGTCCTCGGCAAACTGAACACCGAAGACCCGAACAACATCCGCCTCTCCGGTGAAGCCGGCCCGCATTTCGAGGCCGTCGAAGGAGAAACCAAGCCGTACCGTTGGGGCAACACGGAAAAGCTCAACCCGCTGGTCAACACCCGGATGTCCGGTGACCCGGCTCTGATGGGCGACCAGGAGAAGTTGGGCCTGGCCACGGTGGCCGCCTTCTTCCGCCGCTACGTCGGCGGCGAGGGTGCGTTCGAACCGTATCTGACGGGTGAACTCGCGGCCGAAGGCAAACCTTCGATCCCGATGTCCGCCTGCCCGACCAGTGACGCCGGGAAACGGATTCCCTGCATCGACCGCGTCGCCGACTCCTACACGGCGCCCGCGGACGAACGCCTGGACGTCCTCCGTCCCGACACCGAACACCCGACGACGCTCGATGCGCTGGGCACGAAGATCGAAGCCTCCGGCTTCGCCAACCCGTACCCGAAAAGCGGCGGCATCCAGCCGCGGCCGGCGACCACCGCCAACGGCATCGACTGGTGTGACCCCGACCCGAAGCAGCAGGAACCTGCCCAGCTGAAAGAAGGGGAATTCCCGACCGCCGCCAAGTCGT
>JAOPZF010000178.1 GCA_025964255.1 Solirubrobacterales bacterium
TGCGTCTCGGCGGCGGTGAGCTCGGAGATGCGCGAGCCGACGTCGATCTTCTCCGCCCCGATCCTCGCCAGCGCCTCGCGCGCCCAGGCGGGCGCCTTCGAGTAGGACGGGCGCCGCCTGCGCGGCACCCCGAGCAGCATGTTCTCGACCACGGTGAGGTCCTCGGCCAAGGCCGGGTGCTGATAGACGACGCCGAGCCCCAGCGCCTGGGCGGCGCCGGGGCTGGCGGTCTTCAGGGTCCCGCCGGCGATCTCCACGGTGCCCTCGTCGGGCTGCAGGGATCCGGCGGCGACCGCCATCAGGGTCGACTTCCCGGCCCCGTTCTCGCCCAGCAGGGCGTGCACCTCGCCGGCGCGGACCTCGAGCGTGACGCCCTTCAGCGCGCGTACCGCGCCGAAGGATTTGCGCACCTCGGTGAGCCGCAGGGCGATGGTGTGATCGCCCTGCGATCCCTTCGTCGGGGTCTGGTCAGAACTCACTGACATCATCCATTCCTCCTGCTGCCGTCGCTCAAGACCGGGCTCGGTGGCGCAGCTGCCGCGTCGGTGGAGATCGAGCCGGTTCCGGCCAACACGACGTCGTCGGAGCTTCCGCCGGCGCCGGGCAGGATCTGCCTCCACGGGACGTTGCGAAGGCCCATGCCTAGCGCGACGATCGCACCCTGGATCAGGTAGTCGACCGAGGTCTTCGCCCCGAGCGCCGAGATCACCTGTTCAAGCTGGGAGAGGAAGAGCACGCCGACGGTCGTCGCGATCACGCTGCCGCGGCCTCCGCCGAGGGCCGTTCCGCCGAGCACCACCGCGGCGATCGTCGGCAGCAGGTATTCGTTGCCCGAGAGCAGTGACGGCGACTGCAGGTAGCCGGAGAGGAGCGCGCCGGCGAGCGCGTAGGCCAGGCCGGCCGCGGCGTAGGCCCCAAGCTGGTAGCCCTCGACCGAGAGCCCCGCGGCGCGGGCGGCGATCGGACTGGAGCCGACGAGGACGAAGCGGCGCCCCCACACGGTGCGGGAGATCAAGAGCGCAACCACGATCGCCGCGACCAACGCGATCACCGCGAGGATGGGGACACCGAGCACCTTGTCGGCGCAGAACGTCTGCCAGTTCTGGGTGGCCTTGAAGGCGATGCTGCCGCCCGTCACCTGGATCACGACGCCGATGAAGATCGCGTTCGAGCCGAGCGTCGCGACCAACGGCGTGATCCCGAACCGGGTGACGGCGAGCCCGTTGAGGAGACCGCCGGCAAGCCCGATGCCCGCCACCGCCAACAGCGCCGGCAGCAGCGAGCCGTCCTGACCGCCCGGGATGGTGACGCTCAGCACCGCGCCAAGGGAGAAGATCCCCGGTACCGACAGGTCGAGACCGCCCTGCTGGATCACCAGGGTCTGGCCGATCGCGGCGACCGCCAGGATCCCGGCGAACGGCAGCATCCCCTGCAGGGCGCTGTTGCTGAGACTGCCCGAGGCCACGAGCGGGCTGATCGCGAACAGTACGGCGGTCGCCACCCAGATCGCCGCGAAGGGAGACCGGATACCCCGCCTCCTGGACAACAGACCTCTCAAGACACAACCCTTCCC
Source organism: Solirubrobacterales bacterium (assembly GCA_025964255.1). Taxonomy (GTDB): domain Bacteria; phylum Actinomycetota; class Thermoleophilia; order Solirubrobacterales; family 70-9; genus VAYN01. Next base: position 1,574 of record JAOPZF010000178.1, read on the forward strand.
TTCGAACGAATCCTTCCCAAGTGCGCCCTCGCGCGCACCTGGAATTCGTACCGCCAAGCCGACAAAATGTCAAGCGCTGGCGAACACCTTCCTCAAGTTTGTTCACCACTGGCGCTCAATAAGAGCGAAGTAGCGCTGTTTTGCGTCACCACGTGCGCCTCTGATTCAACGAAGCGAGGCTGAACGACCACGCCCGCCGGGCGCGTGCCGACTAGGAGGAGAGGCCCCTTCTTGGGGGTTCGAAGGGGGCGGCACGAAGCCCTGCGGGCGTGGTCCTTCAGCCAGTGGCTCTCACCGAAGCCATCAGAGAGCGAGCCCGAGGGGCTCTTGGAGGATGCGCTTGATCTCGGCGAGGAACCCGGCGCCGTCGGCTCCGTAGAGGATCCGGTGGTCGCAGCTGAGGGTCATCTCCATCAGCTTGCCGGGGACGACCCGGCCGTCCTCGACCACCGCGCGATCGGCGATCTCGCCGACGGCGAGGATGCCCGCCTGCGGCGAGTTGACGATCGCGCCGAAGGACTTGATCCCGTACATGCCGAGGTTCGATACCGAGAAGGTGCCGCCCGACAGCTCCGGAGGAGTGATCGACCCGTCGCGGACCTTGCCCGCCAACGACCGAGCATCCGCCGCGATCTCCCGCAGACCCTTCTTGTCGGCGTCGAAGATCGTCGGCACCACGAGCGCGTCGTTGGCAGCTACAGCGATGCCGACGTTGATCCGCGAGTACAACTCGAACCGTCCGTCCTTATAGGCGCCGTTGGCCCGAGGGAACTTCCGCAACGCGATCGCACAAGCCTTGACGACCATGTCGTTGAAGGACGGGACGACTTCGCCCTCAGCGGAGATCTCTTTGATCCTGGTGCGAGCGGCCACAGCAGCACCCATATCCACCTCGGTGGTGAGGTAGAAGTGCGGTGCGGTCGCCTTCGACTCCGACATCCGCCGCGAGACCACCTGCTGCAGTTTCGTCAGCTCGATGACCTCGACCGAACCCTTTGCGGTCTCGGGTGAGGGACCGGCCGTGGCGGCCGCGGGTCCTGTCGCTCCGGCCTCCCCCATCGTGCTCGGCTCCGCCTGCGCGCGATGGGGGACCCCCGCCGACGCGCCACCCGCGGAAGACGCGCGCTCCACGTCCTTCTTGACGATCCGACCGCCCGGGCCAGTACCGCCGAGCGAAGCGATGTCCACCCCCAGCTCCGAGGCGATCCGACGAGCCAGCGGCGAAGCCTTGACCCGTCCCGACGCGTTGCCGTTCCCCGACGCGGCCGGGGCTGCGGGTGGCGCTGTAGGGGGGACCGCCCCTGAGGAAGCTTTAGCTAACGGAGGGGGCGGTGGGTCCCCTGCAGCGACAGGACCCGCAGCTTCAGCGCTAAGAAGTACGGCGTCCTTATCCCCGATCCGAGCAATCACGGCACCCACCGGAGCGGTCTCGTTCTCCTGCACCAGGATCTCGAGCAGCGTCCCCGCGACGTCGGCCTCGTAGCCCATGTTCGCCTTGTCGGTCTCGATCTCGACGAGTTCCTCGCCGAGGGCGACCTCGTCCCCCACCTGCTTCAGCCAGTTGAGAACGGTCCCCTCCTCCATCGAGTCGGAGAGCCTTGGCATCGCGACGTCCTGCACCGCGGTCGAGGGCATGGTCAGGCCCCCGTCGCGATCTCGGCGTCGACGCCCATGCGGCTCGCGACCTCGCGGACGATCCTGGCCTCGTCGGGCATGAACGGATCCTCGAGCGTCGGGCTGTAGGGGATCGGCGTCTCCGGGCAGGCGATCGTCCAGGCGTCGTCGAGGTCGTGCAGGCCCTCGGCGGCGACGATGCCCATCAGGTTGGCGCCCCAGCCGCCGATCAGCGGGCCCTCCTCGACGATCACCACGCGGTTGGTCTTCGCCACCGAATCGAGGACCGTCCCGGTGTCGAGCGGTCGCAGGCTGCGTAGGTCGACGACCTCGGCGTCGACCCCGCGCTCGCTCAGCACCTCGGCCGCCCGCAGGCAGTCGCGCACGCCCTTGGAGATCGAGACCAGGGTGACGTCGGTGCCCTCGCGGACCACGGCGGCCTTGCCCAGCGGCAGGACCTCGGGATCGTCGTCGCTCACGGGGTCTTTGACCGAGTAGAGGCGCTTGTGCTCGAGGAAGCAGACCGGGTTGTCGTCGCGGATCGACTGCCGCAGCAGCGCCCTCGCGTCGGTCGCGGTCGCCGGCGCCACGACCTTCAGCCCGGGCACGCCCTGCAGCCACGGGATCGGCGACTGCGAGTGCATCGCGCCGAAGTTGCCGCCGCCGCCCATCGCCGCACGCACGACCAAGGGGCAGGAGGCCTGCTCGTTGGACACATACCAGTACTTCGCCGCCTGATTGACCAGCGAGTCCATCGCCAGCAGCAGGAAGTCGGCGAACATGATCTCGAAGATCGGCCGCAGCC
>JAOPZF010000188.1 GCA_025964255.1 Solirubrobacterales bacterium
ATCGGCAACGTCATCGCCGACGCGATCGAGAAAGTCGGCAAAGACGGTGTGGTGAACGTCGAGGAGGGCCAGACCTTCGGGATGGAGCTCGAGTTCACCGAGGGGATGCAGTTCGACAAAGGCTATATCTCGCCTTACATGGTCACCGACCAGGACCGCATGGAGGCGGTGCTGGAGGATCCCTTCATCCTCATCGCGAACCAGAAAATCGGCTCCGTGCGGGACATCCTGCCGGTGCTCGAGCAGGTCATGCAGGGGGGCAAACCGCTCCTGATCGTGGCTGAGGACGTCGAGGGCGAGTGCCTCGCGACGCTGGTCGTCAACAAGCTCCGCGGCACCTTCACCGGTGTGGCCGTCAAAGCCCCTGGCTTCGGCGACCGTCGTAAGCGGATGCTCGAGGACATCGCGATCCTCACCGGTGGCGAGGTCATCACCGAGGAGATGGGTCTCAAACTGGAGAACACCCAGCTGGCCCAGCTCGGTCGCGCCCGTCGCGTCGTCATCGCCAAAGACAACACGACGATCATCGATGGCGCCGGCGAGGCCGACGACATCAAAGGCCGGATCAAGCAGATCAAACAGGAGGTCGAGAACACCGACTCCGACTTCGATCGCGAGAAACTGCAGGAGCGCCTGGCGAAACTCGCCGGTGGCGTTGCTGTGGTCAAGGTCGGCGCTGCGACCGCTACCGAGATGAAGGAGAAAAAGCACCGCGTCGAGGACGCGCTGCAGGCGACCCGCGCCGCCCTCGAGGAGGGTGTCGTGCCGGGTGGTGGCGTTGCGCTGCTGAACGCCCAGGCCGGTCTCGACGTGGATGCCCTCGAGGATCCGGACGAGAAAACGGGCGCGCGGATCATCTACCGCTCGCTTGAGGAGCCGGTCCGCCAGATCGCCGAGAACTCCGGCGAGGAGGGCTCGGTCGTGGTCAACAAGGTGCGGGGGCTGAAGACGGGCGAAGGCCTGAACGCGGCGACCGGTGAGTACGGCGACCTGATCAAGGCCGGCGTCATCGACCCGACCAAGGTGACCCGCTCGGCGCTGGAGAACGCCGCGTCGATCGCCAAGAACATCCTCGTGACCGAGGCGATCATCGCCGAGGCCCCCGAAGATGGAGCCGGTGGCGGCATGCCCGGCGGCATGCCCGACATGGGCGGCATGATGTAAGAAATCCCCCCAAGGGGTTTCGCCCCGCAAGGGGCACCAGGGCCCGGCTAACGCCGGGCCCTTTTTTGTGCGCGAGGCGTACGAGACTTGGCACGAAGCCGTCCCCACCCGCGCGCATTTCCCCGCCACCCTCCGTCCCATGTCCCAACCGGTGCGACAGGACGATGTTGATGGGCCGAAAAGCCCTGACATAGAGGGATATTCGGCCCATCAACGCGGGGTCGAGTGGGAGATCGGTCGGGTTGCCGTGTCGCAGAACGGGGTGGTGACGCTGGAGCAACTCGAAGACCTTGGACTTTCGAGGAGCGCGATCCTCCAACGTGAGGAAGTGAGTCGGCTTCACCGGATCCATCAGCGGGTCTACTCACTCATGCCGCGGGTGATGACCGAGCGCGGGCGCTTCATGGCGGCGGTGCTGGCCTGCGGCCCGGATGCGGTCCTCTCGCATCGATCCGCGGCATATCTCTGGGGTCTTGTCGACTCGTGGGAGGGGCCGATCGACGTGACCGCGCCGAACCGTCGCGGGCGTAGTCCCGAGGGAGTCGCCGCCCATCGCGATGGGTCGCTTCAGCCCATCGACAAGACGACGATCCATCGCATCCCGTGCACCAGCATCGCCCGGACGCTTCTCGACTTCGCCGCAGTCGCTCCGGAGTGGGAAGTGCGGAAGGCCGTGGCGGAGGCCGAAGTTCTTGGGATCCTCGACAAGTCGAGGTTGCGGGCCCTGCTTAAACGGAGCCGTCGGCGGCGGGGTGTCGCCCGGCTCCGACTCATCCTCGACACCATCCATCCGCAGACCAAGAGGACTCGGAGCGAGTTGGAGCGGCTGTTCCTGGAGATGTGCGTGAAGCGCGCCGTCCCGGAGCCCGAGGTGAACGTCTGGCTGCCCGCGCCGAATGGCAAGCGCTACCAAGCCGACTTCCTGTGGCGCGGCCGCAAACTGATCGTCGAAGCCGACAGCCGCCGCTTCCACGACACCGACAGTTCCTTCGTCTCCGATCGCAAGCGCCAGCAGCAACTGGAACTCGCCGGCTGGCGCGTCTCCCGCTGTACCTGGGAGGAGGTCGAACGAGAACCCCGCCGCCTCGCCCTCACCGTCCAAGGCCTCCTCGCTCAGGGCCAAGGTTGATGGGCCGAAAAGCCTTCTATATCAGGGCTTTTCGGCCCATCAACACCGAGGTTGGGCTACGGGGTCTTTTCCTTGGGCTGGAGGGGTGGCAAGAGGCCGGCGTTGTATTCGGCGTAGGGGAGGAACGTCGCGCGGCGGATCTTCGTTGCCAGGGTTGATGCCGTTTGGGGGTAGTGGCTCAGTTCGTAGGTGTTGCCGTAGCCGAAGCCCTGGTAATAGGTGAGCATCTGGACGCGCTTGTGGGTGACGACCCAGTTGATCAGCTGGTTGACGAATTTGGGTTCGTCTTTTTCGGACATCGCCCACTCGGTGATCGCGATCGGCTTGTTGCGCCACTGGGCAGCGTTGTAGAAGCGGTTGAGGTCTTCCCAGACGGGATATTTGGCGTAGAAGTCGGTCCCCACCCAGTCGACCCATTTGCTCCCCGGCCAGTAGTTGCCCGGGAAGTTCCCCTTCACCCGCGGCGAGCCGGCGGGGAGCGGGCTCCAGATGATGCTGACGGGGGCGACCGGCAGCGAGACGGGATTCGCGCCCTTGCTGCGTTGCAGGCCCGGCAGGCCGATTTCGGCGAGCTCGGCGTTCAGCGCTTCGGTGGTGAGACCGCCGCGCGTGATCGCCGCGATGCGCCGGAATGCCTCCTTGTACCAGTAGGAGCTGTGTTCGCCGTCTTTCAACGTGCCGTCGCATTCGACCCCCGCCCAGGCGTTCAGGCAGCGGTTCGGCTCGCCCAGCGGCCGGATGTAGGCGGGCAGGTTGTGGGTGGCGAAGAACTGGTTCAGCTGCAGCAGGTAGTCGTCGCCGTAGCCCAGCGCGATCTGCTGCGGCGTGATGATCTCTTCCAGCGTCTGCGCGTTCTGGGTCGAGATCGCGACGACGGGCCGCGTCTGCGTTTCGCGCCAGCGTTCGTAGGCCTTGTTGGGCGTGTTGCCCCAGCCGAAGAAGGTCTGCATCAAAGCCGGGTGCTTGCCCGTCAGTTCGGCGAAGGCGTTGAACCCTTCGGTCGAGCCGCGGTCGGAGACGCCGAGCAGGACGTCGGGCTTCGGCGGGACCAGGGACATCGCGGCGCTCGCGGGGGCGGCGCAGACGAGCGCCAGGGATGTCGCGAGGAGCGCGAGCCACAGCGGACGCCGGGCGGCGATGCGGCGGGCAAGGCCGGGGCGCATCCGTCTAGGCGCTGGCGAGGACATCACGCATCCTTCGCGGCTCGACCCCGAGGGCCTGCGCGTCGGCGGTCCCACGCTCGCTGACCATCGCCACCTCCATCAGCTCGGCCTCCTCGTAGGTCGCGAAGACGGCCTCGCCGAAGACCGCCCGCAGCGCGCCGAGGCTCGCCTTCACCGCCGGCAACGGCACGTGGACGAGCGGGCGAGGGCGACCGGCGAGGCGGCTGACCAGGTCTGACATCTCGTCGTAGGTCAGCGTCTCCGGCCCGGCGAGCTCGTAGCGGGGCGCCAGCTTCTCGCCGTCGAGCGCCGCGGCCACGCAGCGCGCCACGTCCTCCGACCAGATCGGCTGGAAGGCGGCGCGCCCCTCCCCGGACACCGGCAGCACGGGCAGGAAGGAGAAGCGGCGCAGCAGGGTGATCCAAGGGTCGCCACGGTCATAGACGATCGACGGGGCGAAGACGGTCGTCTCCAGCGGCGAGGACTCGACCGCCCGCTCCGCCACCCACTTGGCGCGGAAGAAGCGGGTCCGCTGGGCGGCGCCGGTGTCGAGCGCGCTGAAGAAGACGAAGCGCCGCACCCCGGCCCGCTCGGCCGCCTGCAGCAGCCGCACCGTCGCCAGGCCGTTCAGCTCCTCGAGCCGCCGCGGCGGCTGGTCGCGGATCGACGCCGCGAGGTGGACGACGGTGTCCACGCCGCGCAGGCTCTGGCGCATCGTGTGGCGGTCGGAGAGGTCACCGAGGTCGCCGAGCGCGATCTGGACATCGACCCGCCGCGCCCCCAATCGGCGGGGGTCGCGGACCAGGCAGCGGACGTCCTCGCCGCGCTCCAGCAGCAGCGGCAGCAGCCGCGAGCCGACGTTTCCGGTCGCCCCGGTCAGCAGCAGCACGTGGTCCCCACCTTTCGTTCGACCCCCATCGACGCCTGGAAGCCTAGGGCGGCGGCGCGCCGGCACCCAGGCCGACGCATATCTCTAAAATGGGCATCCGCTCTTTGCAGGGGCCGCCCGGCACCTGTCGGGCAAAACCGACAACGATCTAGGAGACTTCCCGTATGAGCTATGTGATCGCCGAGCCGTGCATCGGCCAAAAGGACAACTCGTGCGTCGAGGTTTGCCCCGTCGACTGCATCCATCCGACTCCTGACGAGGCTGATTACGAGTCCGTCACCCAGCTGTTCATCGATCCGGACGAGTGCATCGACTGCGACGCCTGCGTCGAGGCATGCCCGGTCGACGCCTGCTTCGCCGAGGATCAGCTGCCGTCCGAGTGGGCCAAATACGCCGAGATCAACGCGAACTACTTCAAGCCGACCCCTGCCTAGGGATCGCGCTCTCGCAGCAGATGTGAAAAGGGCCGCCCTGAGGCGGCCCTTTTTCGTGGCTCGGATGATGAGCTGGCCTCAGTAGCCGACCGGGTGGCGGACGACGTAGCTGCCCGCGGCCGCCGCGGCGGTGGTCGGGTGCCAGCGGGGCCCGGTCCCGCTTTCGTCACCGGCGGTGTCGAACCGCAGCCCGGCGACGACCATGTAGGTGTGCTCGGCGTTGGCGTAGATCGTGATCCACCGGCCCGGGCCGGCTTCGCCGAAGGTCTCGAGCGAGCCCGAGGTCAGCGGCGTGCTCAGCAATTTGCCGCCGTGCAGCGCGTAGGAGACCGCGCCGGAGCAGTCGTAGCCCGTGCTGGTGAAGCTGCCGTGCCCGCCGCCCCAGACATAAGGGGTCGCGCGGATGTGGTTGGCGGCGGCGATGACCCGTTTGACCATCGCGGGCGCGTTCAGCGGCGCGATCGCGCGGCCGCCGACGAGGGCCGCCTTGCCGGCCTGGGTGACTTCGCCTTCGATTTCGCCGGTTTCCGTTTCCACCGGCACTTCTTCGGTCGATTCGGGGATTTCGGCTTCGAGCCCGGAGCGGGCGCTGATGCCGCCGGGGAGAACCTTCGCTGAGGCCGCGGGAGCGGCGATGAGGGTCGCGCCGATCGCGGCGAACAATGCTGCCAGGGAGAGCGCTGCTATGAGACTGCGACGGGCGACACTTGGGGCCACCCCGGGGACAAACGGCATTCACTACCTCCTCCGTGAGCCTGCGGGGTTAGCTGTCGGGCTGGCGCTGAAGGACCTGCGCCTCCACCGGTTGGTGGATTAGCCCCAAAAACTTGGTTCCCCCGCTCCCGCCCTCTCGAAGGACGGGACTCGGCGTATGTGTGTAAGCGCTAACGCGCGGCCGCAAGCATAGTTGCGCTTGCGGCCGCGCGCCTTCCTAAATGTTCGTCAGGCGCTCTGGCCGACCTGCACGACCGGCAGCGGGGTGCCGCTGATCGTCGGCATCTCGGCCATCGCGGGCGTCGCCTGCAGGACGGGCAGCTCCTGCGGGGTCATCGCGATGATCCCGCGCGCGGCCTGGCGGATCGCCTGCGACGCGGGCGCGTTCGGGTCCGAGAGGACCAGAGGCGTGCCGTCGTCGGAGTGTTCCCGGAGCGGCTCGGAGATCGGCACCTTGCCGAGCAGCGGCACGTCGAGGTCGTTCGCCAGTTCCTGGCCGCCGCCCTCACCGAAGATCGTGAAGCGCTCGCCGTCGGGCGTGGTGAAGCCCGACATGTTCTCGATCACGCCGATGATCTCGAGGTCGTATTTGTGCGCCATCTCGGCCCCGCGGCGGGCCACCGACTGGGCGGCCGGCTGCGGCGTGGTGACGACGATGAACTTCGCCTGCGGCAGTAGCTGGGCGAGCGACATCGCGATGTCGCCGGTCCCCGGGGGCAGGTCGAGGAGCAGGTACTCGAGCTCATCCCAGGCGACGTCCTCAAGGAACTGCTGCAGCGCTTTGTGGAGCATCGGGCCGCGCCAGACGACCGCCGCGTTCTCCTCGACGAAGAAGCCGATCGACATGACCTTGACCCCGCTCGGCGAATCCAGCGGCAGGATTTTGCGCTCCCCGTTGACCTCCGGTTTGGCGTTGATGCCGAGCATGCGGGGGATCGAGTAGCCGTAGACGTCGCAGTCGAGGGCGCCCGCCGAGTGACCTTCGGCGTTCAGCGCCGCGGCCAGGTTCGCGGTCATCGTCGACTTGCCGACGCCGCCCTTGCCCGACGACACGCAGATCACGTTCTTGACCTTGGCGAGCGCGCCCTGCGGCAGCTTGCCGCGCCCCAGCGTCTGCTGGAGGGTGCCTTTCTCGTCGTCGGTGAGCACGTCGAAGCCGACGCCGACCCCGGTCACCCCGTCCAGCTCGCCGACCCGTTGGGCGACCGCCTGTTCGAAGTGCGAGCGGATCGGGCAGCCTGCCGTCGTCAGCGAGACGATCACCTCGACGCGTCCACTGGGCTGGATCTCGATCGAGCGGACCATTCCGAGCTCGACGATCGAGCGGCGCAGCTCGGGATCGATCACACCGCGGAGCGCCTCGTTCACCTGGTCATTCGTGGGGAGTGCCATGGCGGCATTTTCGCAAAGCGCGGGGTCCGGCCGGGTTTCGGCCTCGATCTGGGCAGCGGAAGGGGGGAGAGAACGGCCCCGCCAGGGCCTTGAGCACCCATAAAGGCGACGACTGGCGGAGGTGGTTGGGATGGGTGTGACGCGGAGTAGATGGACGGCGGGGACGCGAGTCGGCGGGCGACGAGGGCCGGGGATGCGTGGCATGCGGGCGGCGGGAACGCACGGCGCCGGGCGGTTGGTGGCGATGGTGCTCGCCCTGGCCGTGCTCGCCTTCCTGCTGCTGGCTGGGGAGGCGCGGGCGGGGACCTACCGGGTGGCCCAGTGCGGCTGGGGACTGGGCGTCGAACTCGATCCGACCCTTCCGGTGACGACGGGGACGGCGTTCACCCTCGACGCCCGGTCCTGCCCGTTGCCGGTGGGATCCGGGCCGACGGGAATGGCGTTCGAAGGGGCCGTGGCGCCCGACGGCGCGGTCGGCCGGGCGCGGGCGCGGTGGATCGCGCCGTCGGGCACGCGCTTCGCCGGGGTCCACCTGGTCTGGCGGGGCACGGCCCTCCCGGGCAACTGGCTGGGCCTCGGGATCGACGTCGGCGCCGAATACCACCTCCTCGCCTACTCCTTCACGAGCGTCGCGCCGGAAGTGTTCGACCGGCCGATCGAAGGCCAGGCCTGGGCCTTCGAAGCGTTCCTCCAGTGCCTGACGAGCGGGCCGGCGGTCGATTGCACCCGTTCGACCCCGTCGACGATGAGCGTAGGCGGCATCACCTTCACGCTCGAAGACACCCAGCCGCCCCGGGCGCAGCTCGGCGGCGCGCTGGTGGCGCCGGGCTGGCATCGGGGGCCGGTGCCGCTCGAAATCGCCGCGTCCGACATCGGCGCCGGCGTCGCGGGGGAGACGGCGTCGATCGACGGGGCGGCGGTCCTCGGTGACGCGCCCGCCTGCGCCACGCAGCTGATCGAAAACGAAACGCGTGGGACGAAGATGCAGCCCTGCCCGTCGACCGCCTCGCGGTCGGTCGAAGTCGACACGACCGGGCTCGCCGACGGCGCCCACACCGTCGGCGGCTGCGCGACCGACTTCGCCGGCGACGGAGGCTGCGCCCCCGAAGCGCGGATAGAGGTCGATAACTCGCCGCCCGCGATCGCCTTCGGCGCGGCCACGGAAGGCGAGGTAGAGGCGACGGTGAGCGACCGCTATTCCGGGGTCGCGACGGGGACGATCTCGGTCCGCCGTGCCGACGCGGAAGGGTGGACCGACCTGCCAACCGACCTCGATCGCGAAGGCCCCGGGACGGCGACGCCGAGCGCGCGCCTACCTGACCTCGGCGCCGGGACCTACTTTCTCCGCGTCCTCGCGACCGACGTCGCCGGGAACGCGTCCTCGGCCCAGACGCGGATTGCGGGCGGCTCCACGGAAGCGCACGGGGGTGCCGCCGCTCCGGGCGGCAAGGCCGCCCGTCCCGGCGGAAAGAGTCCAGGGGGAACGGGAAAGGCTCCGTCATCCGGCACCGACGCGCGCTCGTCGGCTTCGGACCAGGCGACCCACCTCCGCGTCCGTCTGGTGGCGAGCGGTGGGAGAGAGCGCGGGACGCCCAAGGGTGCGGGCCACGCGTCGGGCTTGACCGTCGACTACGGGACCGCGGTCGAGGTCCGAGGCCGTCTGACGGACGCGCGGGGCGGCGGGGTCGGAGGGCGGCCGGTGACGGTCGTTGTGCGTGCTGCGGCGGGCATCGGCGGCGCCCCTGAACGCCGCCGGGTCCTCGCCGACCACGGTGGTCGCTTCAGCCTGCGGCTACCGGCCGGGACCTCGCGCCGCGTCGCCGTCTCATTCCACGGCGGTGGCGGGCTCGCGGCCGCCCCCCGGCGCTCGCTTGCACTGCGGGTCCGCGCCGCGGTCAGCCTCGCGGCCGAACCGACCGAGCTCGACACCGGGGAATCGGTACGCCTCCACGGCCACGTCCTCCTCGGCCCCGCCCGGGTCTCGCGCCGTGGCAAGCTCGTCGCGATCCAATACCTTGAGCGGGCGACCGGCCGCTGGCGACCGGCGCTCGTCGTCCGCACCGACTCCAAGGGTCGCTTCGACACGAAATACCGCTTCCGCTACGTCACCGGCCTCGCCGAGATTCGCCTGCGCGCGACGGCTCCCGCCGAAGGCGGCTGGCCCTTCGCCCGGGGCTCCTCCGCACCGGTCACGGTCGAAGTCCACGGTCGTTAGGCTTCGAAATATGTCGAAAGCCACTCTTCAGACCAATGCCGGGCCGATCACCGTCGAGTTCTTCGACGAGGACGCGCCGAAAACCGTCGAGAACTTCCGCAAACTGGCGGCCGATGGGTTCTACGACGGACTGATCTTCCATCGGGTCATCCCTGACTTCATGGTCCAGGGCGGTTGCCCGCAGGGCACCGGGACCGGCGGCCCCGGCTACACGTTCGAGGACGAGTTCAACGACCACAAGGTGGTCCGCGGCGCGCTGGCGATGGCCAACGCCGGGCCGAACACGAACGGCTCGCAGTTCTTCATCGTCACCACCGGCGCGGCACCGTGGCTCGACGGGAAGCACACCGTCTTCGGCGAGATCACCGACGGGATGGACGTGGTCGACGCGATCGAGGCCTCGGAGACCGACGGCCGCGACAAGCCGCTCGAGGAGAAGAAGATCGACAAGGTGGAACTCGCCGACTAATCGGCGAGCGCATCGGGCTCGGCCGGGCCGGCCGGCCTCGAGCCCATTTCCGCGGCGGCGCGTTCTTCGCGTCGCCGTTTCAGGCCGGAGCCCGGTCGCCACAGCGCGACCAGGCCGGCCACCAGCGTGACCAGGAAGATCTGGCCGATCATCATCTCCAGCCCGGCCAACATCCGCCCGGGCTGCCCGCCCGGCACGAGGTCCCCGTACCCGGTCGTGGTCAGCGTCGTGTAGCTGAAGAAGAGGTAGTCGCTGTGGTGCAGGACCGGGTGGCCTTCGAAGAAGGGCGCGTTACCGAGCCGTCCGATCGCCTCGAAGCAGAAGGCGAAGAGCAGCCCCAGCACGGTGTAGACGCTGATCGCGCCGAGGATCGTGCGGGCGTTGACTTCGGCGGTGCCGACGACGCGGATCAGGACCGCGACCATCGCCGCCGTAAGTAGCCCGACCTGGACGAGGCCGCCGATCCCGAGCCAGTCCTTGTCGCCGCTGATCGCCGCGATCACCGCCAGCACCAGCCCGAGCAGGCTCACGTAGATCGCGATGTGGACCCAGTGCGGTTTGACGTGCGAGCTGGTCAGCGCGACGACCGAGGTGGTCGAGACGCAGAGCATCACCAGCACCGCCTCCCAACCGGTGTCGCCGACCAGTGAGGTGACGACGTAGGTGATCACCACCAGGCCGAAGACGAGCCCGAACGCGTCGTTGACCCGTTCGGCGCGTTTGAGCCAGCGTTCCCCGCCCGGGGCGCGGATGGCAGTCGGGTCCATGTTCGGTCGGTTCGGCCGGCGGGGGCGCTTTCCTGCCGCTGGGCGCTCCGGCCCCAAGTTGCCGCCGTGGCCGAGCGGCCGCTCTCGAAACCACCCGCTAACCGGGGATGATGTTGATCGACTCCTGGCGGAGGACCGCTTCGAGGTTGCTCCCCGCCAGGTCGAACTTCGTGCCGTCAGGGAATTCGACGCCGAGTTCCCCGGTCAAGGTGCCTTTGGATTCGTTGGTGTGTTCGAGCGTCGCCGCGCCTTCGAACGTCGCCTCGCCGTAGAAGGGCGCGGGAGGGTTGATCGTCGCCGTCGTCGCTCCGTTCGTCGCCGTCACCGTCAGTGAATGCGTCGCCCCTTCGGCGTAGGCGCGACGAGAGATCTTGATGCGTCCTTCCGCTGCTTCGGAGTGGGCGCCGTATTCGACCTTCGCTCCCGTATGGGGCCGGTAGACGGAGAGGTGGACCGGGGTCGACATGTGGCCGGGCTCTCCCGCGTTGATGACCACCCCCGCCCCCGGTTCCCCGGTGCTGAGGGAGTATCCGCAGGCGCTCAGATCGGAGTACCACGATCGACGCCAGGTAACTCGGTGCAGATGGACGGAGGTAAAGCCGCCACCGCCCCGGAATCGCAGCGTGCCCACGTAGGAGCCGGCGTCGTAGAAATGCCTCCTGACTCCTTTGTAGCGGCACTTCACCCGCTTCTCGCTCACCTTTCCGCTCGGCACCCAGCGCATGTCGATCCGCCCGTACTTCCCGAGATTCGCGTGAATCCCGGCTTCCGAGACGCTTCCCGGAGCGGTGTAGGCCACCGACCCTTCGGCCCCTGACGCTTCGACTTCTACGCGGTGACCCTGTCGCGAATTGACCGTCAGCCAGTAGCCATGGGACGAGCGGGCCACCAACCCGAAAGGTGACGCGTACGGGTCGGCCGCGGTGCTCCCCACTTCTTCACCTGGCGGCACTTCCGGGGCGGGCGCCCCGGCGGATGCCCCGGCCGAGAAGGCAAAGAAGATGCCGATGAAGATCACCGCGAGGATGGTCAACCGTTTGAGCATCGCCTGAGCGCCTACCCGTCGTGGCGGATTTCTACGGCACCGGCCGCGATCGGCTCGTCGAGAAGGCGGAGCGGAGGGACTGGGATTCGAACCCAGGAGACGCCTAAGACGCCCAACGGCTTTCAAGGCCGCCGCATTCAACCGCTCTGCCATCCCTCCGAGGGCTGATTGGATGGTGCCATGCGTCGCGTCCTCTTGCTCGCCTCGGCGATGGTCTTCCTCGACCTCACCTTCTTCACGGCCATCGCGCCGCTGCTCCCGACTTACAAGCACGACCTCGGTCTGAGCACCGCGCAGGCCGGCATTCTGACCGCCGCCTACGCCGCCGGGACGCTCGCCTTCTCGCTCCCCGGCGGCTACATCGCCAGCCGTTTCGGCCCGCGCCGCACGGTGATCAGCGGCCTCTTCGTCTTCGCCCTCGCCACGCTGCTCTTCGGCTTCCTCAAGTCGGCCTGGCCGCTCGACGCGGCGCGGTTCATCCAGGGCATCGCCAGCGCGCTGATCTGGTCCGGCGCTCTCACCTGGCTGATCAACAGCTACCCCGAGGACAAACGCGGCCAGGTGATCGGCAGCGCGCTGGGGACGGCGGTCGCGGGGTCGCTGCTCGGGCCGGTGCTCGGCTCGCTCGCCGCCTCGATCGGCACCGAAATCATCTTCGGCGGCGTCTGCGTCATCGCCCTCGGCCTCGCCTTCCTCGCCTGGCGTGAGCCCGACACGGTCGTCACCGAGAACCAGCCACTGCGCGAGGTCCTCCACTGCATGGTCGACCGCGATCTGATCGAGGCGGCGATCTTCGTCAGCTCGCCGTCGCTGATGTTCGGCGCGATCGACGTGCTGCTGCCGCTGCGGATCAACAACCTCGGCGGCGGGCACGCGCTGATCGCGGGCGCCTTCGTCGGCGGCGCGGCGATCGAGTCGGTGCTCTCGCCGATCGCCGGTCGACTCTCCGACAAGGTCGGCCGGCGCGCGCCCTACGTCCTGGGGATGGCGATCTGCGCGGTCGCGATGCTGGTCTTCGCGGCCGCCGATTCGCTGGTGGTCGTGGTGCTCGCGTTGCTGATCACCTCGCTCGGCTCGGGCCTTTGCTTCGCCCCCGCGATGACGCTGATCTCCGATGCCGCCGAGGCGAGCGGCCTCCACCAGGGCTACGCGGTCGGGGTGACGAACATGGCTTGGGCGGCGGCTCAGGTGGTGGGCAGCGTCACCGGCGCGGCGATCGCCGGGGTGACCGGGGACGCGGCCCCGAGCATCGCGATCGCCGGCGTCCTGGTGCTGACGATCGTCTACGCCTTCCGCGCGCTGACCCCCCGCGCGGAGAGTGAACGCGAGCCAGTGCCGGCGGAGGTCTGAGGTGGCCCAGCTCGGCGAATGGTCCAACTGGGCGGGCGATCAGCGCTGCCGGCCGGCGCGGGTGGCGGCGCCGCGGACGGTCGAGGAGCTCGCCGAGGCGATCGGCGGCGCTGCGGCGGCCGGGCAGAAGGTCTCGATCGCGGGCTCCGGCCACTCGTTCACCGAGACGGCGATGACCGACGGGACGATGGTCGAGGTCGAGGCCCTGCGCGGCGTCCTCGACGCCGACCCGGAGAGCGGCCTGGTCCGGGTCGGTGGCGGCACCGTGCTGCGCGAGCTGAACACGGCGCTCGCCGGGCTCGGCCTGGCGCTGGAGAACCTCGGCGACATCGACGCGCAGACCGTCGCCGGCGCGATCTCGACCGGCACCCATGGGACCGGCGCGACCTACGCCAACATCTCCTCGCGGGTCGAGGCGATCGAGCTGGTGCTCGCCGACGGCAGCGTGCGCGAGCTGACCGCAGCGGGTGAGCCGGAGCTGCTGCGCGCGGCCCGGATCGGCGTCGGCGCGCTCGGCGCGATCAGCGCCGTCACCCTCCGCTGCTTCCCCGCCTTCGTCCTCGAGCGGGTCGACGAGCCGCGCCCACGCGAGGAGGTGTTGGGCCGCTTCGAGGAGCTCGCCGAGGCCAACGACCACTTCGAGTTCTTCACCTTCCCCTACTCCGATCGGGCGCTGGTGCTGGAGCGCAACCGGGTCGACTCACCGCCGAGGCCCCGTGGGGTCGCCGCCTTCCTCAACGACATCGTGCTGGAGAACTGGACGCTCGAGGCGCTCGCCGCGACCGGCAAGGCGATCCCGCGGACGATCCCGTCCCTCGCCCGCTTCGCCGGTTGGGTCGCGAGCGGCGGCCGCACCGTCGACCACAGCCACCGCGTCTTCGTCAACCAGCGCAAAGTCCGCTTCACCGAGATGGAGTACGGGGTGCCGCTCGAGCACGGCCCGACCGCGGTCCGGCGAGTGATCGAGTGGATCCGCCAGAACCGCTTCCCCGTCTTCTTCCCGATCGAGGTCCGCGTAACGGCCGGCGACGACGCCGACCTCAGCGCCGCCCACGAACGCCCGACCGCCTACATCGCCGTCCATCAGTACCGCGGCATGGAGTGGCGCCCCTACTTCGAGGCCGTCGAGTCGATCATGAACGACTACGGTGGCCGCCCCCACTGGGGCAAGCGCCATTTCCAGACGGCGGCGACTCTGGCACCTCGGTACCCGAAGTGGGCCGAGTTCCAGAAAGCCCGCGACGAGCTCGACCCGCAGCGCGTCTTCACCAACGAGTACGCCGCCCGCGTCCTCGGTCCTTAGGCGAGCGAAAACCAAGCCCGGCAAGGACGCAGGGAGGACGACGAGGGGAACGCACTCCGGTGCGTGACCCGAAGGTGTCCGACCGAGGACACCGCCAGGCGCCGGTTTGCAGCCGCCTAGAGGAAGGTTTTGCCCTCGCCGCGATAGGTAGGGACGACGTCGACGATCTCGTCGCCTTCGACGAGATGCAGGAAGTTGAAGCGTTCGCACAGCTCGCCCGCCTTGGCGTGCCTCATGTAGACGCGGTCGCCAACCTGCAGGTCCGCGGCCGGAGGTCCCAGGAGCGGGGTCTGGACCTCACCGGCGCCCTCCTCGGGGTCCAGCTTCAAACCTTTCGGCAGCCACGGGGACGGGACGCGGGAGGGATCGCCCGGGCCCGAGGCGACGTAGCCGCCGCCAAGCGCGGTCGCCATCTCCGGCGTCGGCTTGCGGACGATCGGCAGGGCGAAGCCTGCGGCCGGGGTCGGCGTGAAGCGGTCGTAGTGGTCGAAGAGGGTGGGGGCGTAGAAGCCGGAGCCGGCGGTCACCTCGGTGACGGCCTCCTCGGCGCCGGTCGTCTCGAGGCTGCCGGTGCCGCCGCCGTTGACGATCGGCAGCTCGCAGAACTCGCCGATCGCGGCGACGATCGCCGCCCGCCGCTCGGCCAGCTCCTTCGCCGAGCGCTTCTGCATGAAGCGGATCGCGGCGCCGCGCAGGCGGCGGCCCGGGGGCCGGTCGGGGACGCCGGCGATCTGGCCCTCGTAGGACATCAGCGCGTCGAGTTCGATCTGCGGCCGGCGTTCGATCTCGCGCCCCAGCGCGACCGCCTGCTCGACCGTGTGGACCGGCGAGCGCTTCGGCCCGACTTTGATCCGCCCACCGAGCGCCCACCAGCTGGCGTCGATGTCGATGCAGACGCGGATCGGCGGCGCGTCGGCGCCGAGCACCGACTCGATCGCCTCCAGGTGCTCGACGCAATCGACCATCACCAGCGGCGACCGTTCGGGATCGCCGGCCGACCGCAGCGCCAGCTCCCGCAGCGCCGACGAGTCGGCGGTCGGGTAGGCGAGCAGCAGGTCGGTGTGGCCGCTTTCGGCGAGCCAGAGGGTCTCGGGCAGCGTGTAGGTCATCAGCCCGGTGAAGCGCGCGTCGCGGCCGAGGATCTCCTCGATCAGCGCCCGGCAGCGGATCGACTTGGTCGCCACGCGGACCGGCTTGCGCCCCGCACGGTCGAGCAGCGCGTCCGCGTTGGCCCACATTGCGTCGAGGTCGACGAAGGCAAACGGCGCCTCGACCGCCTCGAAGATTCGCTCGTAGCGTTGGTGCGA
Organism: Solirubrobacterales bacterium; assembly: GCA_025964255.1. GTDB lineage: Bacteria > Actinomycetota > Thermoleophilia > Solirubrobacterales > 70-9 > VAYN01. The sequence goes on from JAOPZF010000188.1 coordinate 15,342, forward strand.
CTGCGGGGGCGGACTCGACACCCGCCCCAGCCTATCCCCGCGATCCCCGGTCAGTACCTACAATCCCATCTCGCGACGGCCGCGAAAGGTCGCCGCGCGGTCCGGAGAGGTGGCCGAGTGGCTGAAGGCACTCGCCTGCTAAGCGAGTAGGGGGCGCAAGCTCTCTCGAGGGTTCGAATCCCTCCCTCTCCGTTTGCGCTCCGCGGTGCCCGGCGAAGACTCCTCGGCCGCGGGGCCGTTCAGTTGCCGTTCGGCTCGCCCGGCTGTCCGTCGACGCCAGCCGACGTGTCGGTGGTCTTTGTGGGGTTCCCGTTCGACGGCGGCGGCGATGGCGCGCTCGTATCGCCTTCGATGACCCCGACCTGGGCGGCGTTGTTCTGAAGTTCTTCGACCTTGGCGCGGAAGGCGGCCGAGGCACCGTCACCAGCGTAGTCGCCGGCCTTGAAGACATATCGCCAGCCCTGTGCCCGGAGGCTGACGGCCAGGGCACGGCGCTGGTTGGCTCTGACGCCGAACCGGAACTGCTGTGAGATGCCGCCGACCACTGCGACGATGAGGCCGATGGCGAAGATGATCCAAGCGGCGGCGCTGCCTTTGCTGGCGCCTGCGGCCGCGGTGATGCCCGAGGTGGCAAAGCCCCCACCGATCACCAATAGGCTGAGGCCGAGAAAGGTGAACGAGTTCCAGTTGGCTTTGATCAGCCAACTGCGCAGCGGATAGCGGAATTGCGACGCGACCCATGCCTTGTTCCCGCCGGCGGGCGCCGCAGCGTCGTCCTTGTCCATCCGCTCGAGGACGAGGTTGGAGAGCTGGGCGATCTCGATCAGTTCGAACTCCTGAACCCTCCCGAGGCGCTGGAGCAGCGTGGGCTTGTGGTCTTCAAAAGTCTTCTCGTGAGTCACCGGAGTGGCAGTGGTCTGCGCGATTGAAGAGGGCATGGCGCGATGACTATCACGCTTCAAACGAACTTGCCTGTTTGTTCAGAGAGAACTGCAGAGACGGGAGCGAGCGGCGCGCCCGCGAGGAGCCAGTTCAGTGCTTTGCGGCGATGACGACTCTCGCGCCCTTGGCGGGGATCATCGTCACGTTGCGGTGCATGGCTCGCTCGGGGGCCGGGGTCTCGGCTTCGAGGTCGAGGCGGCGGGCCATGGTGGTGAGGACTACTCGTTGCTCGGCCATCGCGAGAGCGGCGCCGAGGCAGCGGCGTATTCCTCCTCCGAAGGGGATCCAGTCGTAGGTGCCGGGCTTGCGGCCGAGGAAGCGCTCGGGGCGGAAGGCGAAGGGGTCGGGGTAGACGTCCTCGCGGTGGTGGACGAGGAGGATCGACATCGCGATCGCGGTGCCGGGCTCGATCGCGTAGTCGCCGAGGCGCCAGGGGACCTGGACGCGGCGGCCGATGATCGGGATCACCGGGCGGGAGCGCATGGTCTCGACGATCGTCGCCTCGACCCGCTCCTCGGTGGACTCGCCGTCGGGGCCGACGCCGCCGCGGACCGCCGCCAGGAGCGCCTCGTGCGGTCCCGGATTGCGCACGAGGCGCTCCCACGCCCAGGCCAGAGAATTGGCCGTCGTCTCGTGGCCCGCGAGCACCAGGGTCAGGAGCTCGTCGCGGAGTTCTTTGTCGTCGAGCGCCTCGCCCTCCTCGGTCCGCGCCTGCAGCAGCAGCGAGAGGATGTCCTGGCGCTCCTCGAGGTCGGTCGCCGCGCGCCGCTCGCGAATCACCGCGTAGGTCGGACGGTCGATCATCCCGAGCGCGAACTTCAGGAGGCCCATCGGCTCCTCGCGGCCGACGTGCATCAGTTCGGTCAGCTGCGCGGTCGGCCAGGTCGATGACGCGACCGTCTTGCGGATCGCGAGCCGCAGTGCCGCCTCCGGCGTCCCCGGCGCGGGCTTGCCCTCGACGCCGAAGATCCCGGCCATGATCACGTCGAGGGTGATCGCCTGCATCCGCGGCGCCAGCGCGAAGGCCTCGCCGACCGGCCAGCGGTCGATCTCCCGTTCGGCCGCCTCGGTGATCATCTCGACGTACTGCGCGATCGCCTCGCCGTGGAAGGGCGGCAGCAGCAGTTTGCGCTGGCGCATGTGGCGGGGGCCGACCGCGGTCAGCACCGAGTTCGGGCCGAGGATCGGCCGCAGCGGCGACTCGCCGGTCAGCGACGGCGCCAGCTCGGGTTTCGCCGTGAAGAGGGATTTGACGTGGTCCGGGTGGCTGGTGATGACGGGGCCGTCGGGGATCACGCCGCGCATCCGGAACGTCTCGCCGAGCTCACGCCGGTAACGGAAGACGAACTCGATCTGGCGGATGCTGAAGCGCATCGTCTGGGACAGCTGCGGAAGCGGGATATCGGGAGGGGTGGCGAGCGTCGCCGCCTCAGCCGCGTCGATCGGCCCGGCGGGGGAGGGCGGCGCGGCGCCGACGAGCTCCGGGTAGAGCGGCGCGGTCACCTCGGCGGCGCGCTCCGGCTGGGAGGGCGCCTCGCGGCCGGGCTCGACTGCGCTGGGGGTTGAGGCCATGTCGGGAAAGTGACATAGATCGATGTCACGGTCAACCGGAGCCATCTCACACACGGTGGCGTGCGGACGACGGGAGCGAGCGCGGTCGACCTGCGTTCCGCGCACCACCCATCCGTACGCCCCGGTCACTGCCCGTTCACCGGCGGTCGCCGTCGCTCACTACTCTGGGACGCGAATGTCCAGCTATCCCCTCGCCCAGCCCACCGCCCACCTCGAGCGGCGCACCAAGATCATCGCCACGGTCGGCCCGGCCTCGTGGGATCTCGGCGTGCTCGAGCAGCTGATCGCCGCCGGCGCCGACGTCTTCCGCCTCAACTTCTCCCACGCCGGCCCCGACAAACACGCGCAGACGATCGAGACGATCCGCAAGGCGTCCGCCACGCTCGGCCGCGAGGTGGCGATCCTCGGCGACCTGCCCGGTCCGAAGCTCCGCATCGGCAACCTCCGCGATGACTACGCCGAGCTCGAGACCGGCATGCACGTCACCCTGACCCCGCAGGATCTGCTCGGCGACCGCGACACGATCCCGGTCTCCTGGCCCGGCGTCACCGACCTGCAGGAGAACCAGCTCGTCTACCTCGCCGACGGCGCGATCCGGCTGCGCGTCGCCGACCGCCTCGATGGCGCCGTCGACGCCGAGGTCGAGGTCGGCGGCACGCTCAGCTCACATAAGGGGATGAACATCCCTGGCGGCGCCGAACTGCCCGCCGCGACCGAGAGCGACCTCGGCTGGGTCGACTTCGCGGTCAAGGAAGGGATCGACCTGATCGCCGTCTCCTTCGTCTCCTCGGCCGCCGACCTGATCCCTGTCAACGAGCGCCTGCGCAGCCTCGGCTCCGACATTCCGTTGATCGCGAAGATCGAGCGCGCCCAGGCGGCAGTCAACGTCGAGGAGATCGTCGAGGCGGCGACCGGCGGGATCATGGTCGCCCGCGGCGATCTCGGCATCGAAGTGCCGCTGGCCGAGGTGCCGGTCCTGCAGAAGCGCCTGATCCGGACCGCCGGGCGCCAGTCGAAGCCGGTCGTGACGGCGACGCAGATGCTCGCCTCGATGGTGACCGCGCGCCGCCCGACCCGCGCCGAGGTGACCGACGTCGCCAACGCGATCTACGACGGCACCGACGCGATCATGCTCTCCGAGGAGACCGCGGTCGGCGAGAACCCGGTCGAGGCGGTCCGCGTGATGGACCGGATCGCACGCGCGACCGAGCCCGACCTGCGCTACGGCGAGTGGCTCTTCAGCCGCACCGATCAGGCGACCCAGGACGTCGCCGACTCGGTCGCCCAGAGCGCCGTCGGTGCGGTCTACCGGCTCGGGCTGAAAGCGCTGGTCGTGCCGACGACGAGCGGGCGGACGGCGCGGATCCTCTCCGCCCATCGGCCCAACGTGCCGGTGCTGGCGCTCTCGCCACGGCTGGAGACGGTGCGCCGGCTGTCGCTCCTCTTCGGCGTGACCGCGGTGCAGAGCCCGCCGAACGAGGACATCCGCGCGCTGCTCGAGGACTGCGCCGCGATCGCCCTCAAACACGGCATCGCCCACTCCGGCGAGCTGATCGGCATCACCGCCGGCCTGCCCGACCAGGAACTGGGCACGAACCTCTTCGAGGTCCACCGGGTCCCGTAGCGCTGGGTAGGCTCCCCCCATGGGAGATGACCGACAGCCTGTTGTCCGGGTCGAAGCGGAACCGAACGGCCTCACCGTCCTCACGCTCGACAGCCCGCCGCTGAACCTCTTCGATCGGGCGATGATCGACGACCTCGGCGTCGCGATCCGGGCGCTGGCCGAGGAGCCGCCGCGGGCGGTCCTGATCAACGCCGACGGCCGCGCCGTCTCCGCCGGCGTCGACGTCCACATGTTCGACGGCCTCACCCCGGAGACGGGCGCGGCGCTCTGGACCGAACTGCTGAAGCTGATCGACGCGATCGAAGAGCTGCCCGCGCCGGTCGTCTTCGCCGCCCACGCGCTGACCCTGACCGCCGCCTTCGAGCTGGCGCTCGCCTGCGACCTGATCGTCGCCACCCCCGGCGCTCGCTTCGGGCTGGTCGAGAAAGTCGTCGGCCTGACCCCGTCGATGGGCGGCACCCAGCGGCTCGCCGAGCGCGCCGGCTCCGGCCGTGCCCGCCAGTTCGTCATGCGCGGGGACCTCTTCGACGCGGTCGAGCTGGAGCGCTGGGGCGTCGTCAACGAGATTTATCCGGAGGAGGAGTTCGCGGCGCTCTCGCGGGCGCTCGCCGATGAGCTCGCCGCCGGCCCGACCAAGGCCCACGCGATGACCAAGCGGATCCTGCGGCGCTTCCGCGAAGGCGGCATCCCGGCGGCCGACGAGGCGGTGCGGACCGAGGCGGCGGAGCTGTTCGCGAGCGAGGATCTGCAGAACGCCGTGCGGACGTTCCTCGAGCACGGCGGCCCGGGGCACGCGGAGTTCAACGGCCGATAGGGTCTCGCGATGGATATCGACTTCGACGCGGTCGCCAAAGGCATGGCGATCGCCGTGCCGTACATCGCCCACATGGGTATCGAGGTCACGTCGATGTCGGAGGGCGAGGCGACGGCGGTCCTGCCCGACCGCCCCGAGCTCCACAACCACGTCGGCAGCCAGCACGCCGGGGCGCTCTTCGGGGTCGCCGAGACGGCGAGCGGGGCGGCCTTCGTCGGCGCCTTCGCCGCGCGGATGGGCGACGTGACGCCGCTCGCGCGCAGCGCCGAGATCGCCTACTCGAAGGTCGCGCGCGGCCCGATCGAGGCGAAGGCGCGGCTGACGAAGCCCGCCGCCGATGCGCTCGCCACCCTCGACGCCGAGTGCCGCGTCGACTTCTCGGTCGAGGTTGAGCTGACCGACGCCGAGGGCGCCACCGTCGCCACCGCGACGGTCGACTGGAACGTCAAGCTCAAAGACCCAGAGTCCTGAGCAGCAAAGGAGGGACGATGGCCGCGATCCGGATGACGGAGGTGGACGTGTGGCGCTGGGTCGCCGCCGAGGAGCGCCGCGCGGTGCTCCTGCGCGGGGTGAACTGGACGGTCGAGCGGGGCGAGCACTGGGTGGTCCTCGGCCCGAACGGGGCCGGCAAGACGACGCTGCTCAGCATGGCGGCGGCCTTCTCCCATCCCTCGGAGGGGACGGTCGAGGTGCTCGGGCAGACGCTCGGCGCGGTCGACATGCGGACTCTGCGCGAGTCGATCGGGACGCTCGAGCCGGCACTGTCGCGGCGGATCCAGGGCCGCTACACCGGCTACGAGGTGGTACTGACCGGGGCGACCGGGAGCATCGCGCTCCTCCACGACCGGGTCACCGACGACGACCGCGCCCGGGCCGACCGCCTGATCGGCGAAATCGGCGTCGAGCACCTGCGCGAGCGCCGCTTCGAGGACTGCTCGCAGGGGGAGCGCCAGCGCCTCCTCCTCGCCCGGTCCCTGATGGACGAACCCCAGCTGCTCCTCCTCGACGAGCCCACCACTGGCCTCGACCTGCCCTCCCGCGAGCGCCTGATCGCCTCCCTCGACACGATGGCCGAGGCCAACCTCGACCTCCCCACGGTGATCGTCACCCACCACCTCGAGGAGATCCCCTCGACCACCACCCACGCCCTTCTCCTCCGCGACGGCGGCATCGTCGCGGCGGGCCAGATCGGCGCCGTCCTCACCTCCGAGGCGGTCTCCGAGACCTTCGACATCGAGGTCCAAGTCGCCCACAACACCGGCCGCTGGGCCGCGATGGTCGTCCGTAGCTAGAATCTCCGCCTCCCGCGGAGCGGCCGCCCCCGTGCGCCCACTCCGCCGGCATGCGCCCGTAGCTCAGCCGGATAGAGCGTCGGTCTACGAAACCGAAGGTCACTGGTTCGAATCCAGTCGGGCGCATTCGCGCATTCCGCTTGCCTATTGGTTTTGCGGCTTCTCCGGCGCTCAATCTGAGGACGAAATGGAGCCGTGGGGCACGGCATGGGGCACGGTGACGTCGAAGGAGTGGCTCAATTAGCCTTGAGATCCAGTCCAGCGCCCTGCACTTTTCTGGGATGTTCGCTTCCGCCCAGAGCCCGCGAAATTCGCTCCACCGCGTCCGTCGACACCTCGTGCTCCCACACCCTGATGACGGTCCACCCGGCGGTGCTCAGCTGGGCCTCATTCAGGCGGTCTCGCTCGACGTTTCGGCCGATCTTGGCGCGCCAATAACCAGCGTTCGTCTTCGGGCTCGTTCCGTGGTCGGGGCAGCCGTGCCAGAAGCAGCCGTCCACAAAGACGGCCACCTTCTTACGCGGGAAGACGATGTCCGCTCGGCAGCGGAGCGTTGCGATCGGCCTCGTATCGACTCGATATCGGAATCCGCGTCGATGAAGCTCAGAGCGGATGGCCAGCTCAGGGCGAGTGTCCCGCTTGCGGTTCCCCTGCATCGCTGCCCTAACAGCTGGCGACGAAGCTTCGGGCGCTTTGGGAACGGTGATGATCGGTCGTCTGGCGCTCATTCCATCGGGGGCAGATTCTAGGTTGACAGGCGTGGATGCGATTTCTCTCTTCTCGGGAGCTGGCGGCCTCGACCTCGGTTGCGAGGCGGCGGGTTTCGACACGCTCGCAGCCGTCGAGTGGGATGAGACTGCGCGGAGGACGATGCTCGCTAACCGCTCGGAGTTCTTCCCGCAGCTGCGGGAAGAGGCGGTGTTCAGCGACATCCTCGAGACGGAGCCGCAGGATCTGCTGGAGCGGAGCGGCCTCGAATCAGGAGAGGTGTCTCTGTTGCACGGTGGGCCTCCATGCACCCCCTTCTCCAAGTCCGGCTATTGGCTCGCCTACAAGCGCGCGGGAGAAGACCCGCGGGCAAGTCTGCTCGACGAGTACATCCGCATGCTGCGAGGCGTTCAGCCGAAGGCGTTTCTCATGGAGAACGTTTACGGGTTGGCCTATCGGAACCAGAATCGCGCGGTGCTCGAGCGATTCCTGCAAGCGGCGCGGGCCGCCGGTTATGTCGTCGAGTTTCGGATCGTCCTCGCCGCGGATCTCGGCATCCCACAGCTTCGGCAGAGGCTCTTCTGCGTCGGTATCCGTCGTGATCTCATCTCAGGCTCCTCAAGAGGCTGGGAGTTCGAGTGGCCAGAGCCGACGCACTCAGGCCCGCATGAGACGCGAACCGGCTGGAACGAGAACTTGCCGGTCCACGTCAGCGCTGGCCAGGCGCTTGCGTCACTGCCCGACGAGATCAATCCGCCCGAGCCGGAGGAGGTCGTCGACGGCACCTATGCCGATGCTCTTCACGCAGTTCCTGCCGGCGAGAATTACCTCTTTTGGACTGCCGAGCGCGGGCACAAGGCACCGCAGTTCAAGTGGCGGTCGCGCTACTGGAGCTTCCTGTTGAAGCTCCACCCGGACAAGCCGTCCCCCACGATCCAAGGGCAACCGGGTCCTTGGGTTGGGCCATTCCATTGGGACAGCAGGCGCCTGCGAGTCGCTGAGGTCAAGAGGCTGATGACTTTCCCTGACGACTTCACGGTCCTGGGATCTCGACGGGAACAACAACTCCAGCTCGGCAACGCAGTCCCCCCAGACCTCGGGCGAGCGATTGCGGCCGCGATCGCCGACGAACTGAGGTGCCTCGATTCTGCGCCCTCACCGGAACTTGCGCTGGCCGCTTAGGTAGCGGCGCGACCTGCCTGGCATCCTGAGTGCCGGAAGGTTGGGTTAGCTTTCCTGCGACATGGGGATCCGGTTCGAAGACCAGGCGCTACTTCTCGCTCTCGATGACGCGCTTGCGCTGGCGCGTTCAACCGAGGAGTTGCCTTCTCTCTGGGTCGCCCGCGTTGAACGTCTCGGTGGCCTAGGGATCAAGACCTACATCGCGGCACTGGGCGGCGCCATGCTCGCCAAGGCGACCGATGCCCGGATCGACAGTCTCGCCCAGGACGAGGCGGCGGGCCCTCGCGGTTACAGCCTTCGGAGAGCTGCCGAGTTTCTCGCTCAGCAGAACAACGATCGATACGACTTGGGCGCGAAGGGACGTTGGCCCCTGAACAATCGGCCCTTCCTTGGCGGCCCGACCCGAATCGACGACTTCACGAAGATCTCGGGGAAAGCACGACCGGCCTACGAAGCCTTCCTCGACGCGCTCCGGGATCTCAATCGAATCGAGGGCGCCGAAGCTCTCGCGGTTCTGGCGGCGTTCCTTCGTGTGCGCATGGCCGTTCAAGAGGCCGAGCGAGAGGCGGCCCGCGCGGCCAGAAAGCTCGACAGCAACGTCGCCCTCGAGGATCTCGTCGGCATGGCCGACCGATTTGTTCGGGCCGACCCGGAAGGCGGGAAACGCGCCCAGGCACTTGCCGCCGCAGTTTTCGACTGTGCGTTCGACGATGTTGAGCTCCAGCCCGTCAACAGCCCTCATCCGGGCGACGTTCGGGTTCGCTTGGACCAGGCGATCGTTCTCGCGGTGGAGGCAAAGCAGCTCCCGGTCAGTGAGGATGTGGCGTCCGAGCTTTCACGAGAGGCAGCCGGACTCGGCGCCGATCTGGCGTTGTTATTTGTGATCGCCGACAGACACGCGCCTCTTGATCGTGATCGAGTCCAAAGAGATGCACTGCGCGACGACGGCACCCTTCTTCTTGTGTGCGAGAGCGTCCTGGAGCTGATTGCCTCGGCGGCGGTCCTTTCCGCGACGTCAGCGGCCCAGGTGGAGGCGGACCTTCCCGGCGGATTCGCGGTCCGAATGCGGGAGATCGAGGTCAGCAAGAACGGCCAGGACGAGTGGAGACAACTAATCGAGTCACGATCCTGACGTTGCAGCATTGGCTCCAGTAGCCCGTGGATGATCCTTCTCGGAGGTGACTGCTGCCTTCGGGGCTGAGTCATGCCAGCGCACGGAGCAACCGGGTCACTCACTTGGAGGTCGCCTGGCTCTCCCAAGCCGCTCAAGCGCTCCAGCCTTTTACCGCGAGTCTGGCAAGTTCGCTGGTACGTCTTTCGATGATGGCCTTCGTCCAACTCTTACGTTTCAATGCTTCGGTGGTAAGGGGCGTTTGTTGCCCAAAGGACCGAATTCGCTGCTTCTTCATCGCCCACTCCCTATTCGCCAAATCGTCATTGGCTCCAGATGGGCCGTCGACCAAAATAAGATTGCCGAGCATATAGGTGTACGAGGGAAGATCTTCCGCGGTAAATGCGGTCCATTGCCCTTCGGCCGGGGATCTCGGCAAGACGTGCTCGACCGTAAGCGTATCTCGCGGCTTCAGGCCCGACTTATTCGCGATCTTCTGGTACTCGAGTGCATAAAGGACTGCACGTGCACGTTTGTGCGAAGTTGGGCGGTCGAATGGGAATCGCTGAAATCGCGCCAAGAACTGTGCGTCACTGAGCGTAAGCATTTCCGTGTCGACGAAATGGGACTTGAGTTGCGGAACGGTAGTTATTGTCCGGCTCTGTATTCCCAGGGCGCCCCGTATATAGGCCCGCTCCGCATCGCCCCCACCCGTCCGATCATCGACGAGCCCGCGCATTGACCATGCCGTAATTTTGAGCACCGCGCTACGTTGTCGGTTGCGTCCAGACTTCGTCGGTTTCTTGCCCGCAAGGTCTCGCATTACGGCAAGGAGCAAGTACCGAAGCTGTTTAAGTCCCAAGCCGTTGAGTAGCTCTATGGCTTGTTGCGTGCCAGGACCGATCTGATCCCAAAGCGCACTAGAGTCGCCTGGATCAGCGAGGCCGCGGTAGAGCTTGGCGTTCTCGATGAGTTCTTCGAGGGCCGCTAACGCATCGGTATTAGCGATAGCTGTTCGATAGTCCGTGAAGAATTCCGCTTTCGTAGTTCGACCGTAGCGAGACCCGAAATAGTGGAGGAGGAAACTCTCTAGATCGTCCTCGTATCGGCCGCTCGAATCCTTAAGCGCCCCGATGACTTCGTTCCACTTTAGGATCGCCAGGCCAGTGTCGGTTGCTCGCGAAATCAGGTGGCTCTTAACTAAGTCCCCGTTCGACAGTCGAACTCCGCGCGTATTTAAGGTCTCGAAAATGTTGTGTGCGTCCCTTGCGCGGACACGCAGGACGACAACATAAGCCTCCTGACGAAGAAAGGTCCCCCATTGCTTTAGCCGGGCAAGTCGGGCGTCCGGTGAAGGTCTCGATTGAAGGTCCGCTTTCAGGTGGGAGGACAGGCGAGAGCGTGCGGCAACCAATCGTTTCGATGACTCCAAAGAATCGCCGCGTATTCCCGCGCGATTAAGCAAGACTTCCTGATCTTGGGGGCTGATACGCAGCGGCACGGATGGGTTCTGCCGAAGGGCTGGAACGACTGCGGCCATAGCGTCGTTGGCAATCTGCGAATCGTGAGGTCCCGAAGCCTTTGCATCCTCGATCTCGCTGAAGATCGACGAGGCGAACAGAAGCGTGGTGGCAAGCCGCTGTTGACCGTCTTGAATCTGGTCGTTGGTGTCGAGCACCACCAAGCCGAGGAAGTAGTCGTCGGGGGGGCGCGCATCCATGGCCCGCTTCAGGTCGGCCCAGAGCTCATCGATCTGCTGGCGCTTCCAGGCGAACGTGCGCTGGAAGGCGGGCGTCTCCAGTTCGCTCCCGTGATCGAGTAACTGGAGGATTCCCGTGCGTTCAGGAGAGGCCAATGTGCGGATCCTAAGGCGCGCTCCAGACGCGTCCCTCGCGTGCCCTGCCGGTAGTGTCGGGAAATGCCTACGTATATATTTGTAAACAGGTATGGAGACCGCTGGTGCGGAGTTGGGATAATTGTGACCATGCAGCGATGGAAGAACGAAGTTGCCCAGTCCATCGTCTATTCGGGCGAGAGTGATTGTCAGGGGGATCGCGCCTGCCTCGTGGAGGCAAGAGTTGTCTTGAAACCATTGCTGGAGGCCGACAATGTCTACGACGCCCAGTCGCCCCCGAAAACCGGTTTCTAGGAAGAGCACAAAGGAGAAGTCAGGGTCGACCCGACTACTGGCTGACCGCTACGCGCTGCCTGCTGATTTCCGCGAAGGCGGCATGGCCCGGGTCTACAAAGCTGTCGACCTACGGGCCGACAGCAGGATCGTCGCGGTCAAGATTCTCGACCGCCAGCCCGACGACGCCGCCGTCGCGATGGCCTTCGAGCGCGAGGCCAAGTCGCTTGAGAAACTGAGCCACCCCAACATCGTCGAGTTGCTCGACGCTGGGCGCGACGGCGAGGAGCGCTATCTCGTCTTCGAATGGATGGAGCAGACGCTCGCCTCGGCGCTGACCACGCCCCCCGGCTGGGAGGAGTACTTCCGCCGCTGGGGGATCCCGATCCTGAGCGGGCTCGCCCATGCTCACGGCGAGGCAATCGCCCACCGCGACCTTAAGCCTGCGAACGTCCTCCTCGACGCCGAGCAGCGCCCGCGGATCTCCGACTTTGGCATCGCCAAGATTGTTACCGGCTTCAACCTCGGGCACACCTTGCGCGCCTGGCACTCCGAGCCCTACACGCCCCCGGAGGCCGACGACGGCATCCACTACTACCAGCGCGACGTCCACGCCTTCGGCGTCCTCTCGCTCTTGGCCTTGACCGGCATCGACCCCGGAAGCGAGGAGTTCGCGAGCCCCTATGAGGCGATCGAGCGAGCGCTGGGGGAGCTCCAATGCCCCGAGGAGATCGCCGATCTGCTCGCCCGGTCCGTCGCCGAGGACTGGCATGAGCGGCCCGAGGACGGGGCGGTAGCCCTCGCATCGCTCGAGCAAATCCTCGGCCGCCGGCGGCGCAGCGAACGCGGACCGGGGCTGCCTCTCTACCTCGCCATCAGTGACAAGGTAGCCCGCTACCTGACCGAGGAGCGGGACCTGCGCACCGCCGCCGAGCAGGAGCGCCATCTGCTTGAGGAGCTTGAAGGCGGAGCCGCCGTGGGGGCGTTCCCGCAGGGTCGCTTCGATGACGGCAACTCGACCGAGGATCATTACCTTCTCTTCGTCGCGACGCTGCGGCTTCACGTGCTCGTTAACGGAGCCCGTGACCGTCTGCACGTGGTCGCCTGCCTGGCGATGCGGCCCTCCTACCTGGAGCGGGAGCGGGAACGCTCCTGCGATGTCGAATTCGACTGGCGCTTCGGGTCCGCTCCCGCCGAGGAGGGCGGTGATGCGATAGCCGCCCTGGAACGCGAGGTTGAAGAGCACCGTTCCGCACGGCGGCTTGGGGGTCGCGACAGTGCCGACAGCCTGATCGGCCGTTGGCGCCGCCAGCTGATCGCAACCCGCGCCCTCGAGATGGAGGCTGTGGTCAGCGCCCGCTACAGAGAGCGCAGGATCGTCGGCCGCTCGATCGAATTTAGATGCCTCGAGGAAGTCCCAGAAGAGCTGCTCGGTGAGACGGTCGCCGACACGGCCGAGGGCGGGTTCGTGCGCGGCGAGGTGATCCTGATCGAGAGCCGCCGGGTGGTGATGCGGGTCGACGACGGCGACCCACGTGACGTGGCGGCTCAAGGGGAGCTCCGCACCGACACTGGGGGGATGACCGCCGCGATCAACCGCCAGCACCGGGCGCTCGACTCTCTGGACGAGGACACTGCCGCCCGCAAGGACCTGAAGAGTCTGGTGGTCGACCCTGCCCTCGCGCGCGCACCCGAGCCGCGCACGGTCACGGACTGGATCCAGGATGTCGACCAGGCGAAGAAGGAGATCGTCTGCCGGGCGCTTGGCACCGGCGACATCCTCCATGTCGAAGGGCCGCCCGGCACCGGCAAGACGACGCTGATCACTGAGTTAATTCTGCAGGCGCTGCGCGACGATCCTGATCGGCGGATCCTCCTGTCCGCGAAGACCAACGCCGCGCTCGACAACGTGCTCGAGCGGGTCGCCCAGAAGAATCCCGAGTTGAATCTGATCCGCGCCGGGCGGATCGATGACCCGCGGGTGTCGGAGGGCGCGGCCGGTTACCTGATCGAGCGCCAGGTGAGGCGCTGGCGCAAGAATGTTGAACGGCGAGGCCGCAAATTCCTCGCCGCCTGGGCCAAGGAGCGCTCAATCTCCCAGCGTGCGGTCGAGACCGCGACGCTCCTTGAGGAGCTTGCACGCCTCCTCGAGACCTCCTCCGAGCTCGAAGGCACGCTCCGGGCTCTCGAGCGCGAGCTGGCCCGCATGCGCGCCAAGGATGCCGGGACCGGAACCACCTCGGTGGAGGTGCTCGAGGGCTTGGTGGAGACGGAGTCCGAGCTGCGGACCCGCCGTAAAGATCTCCAGCATGACCGTGGCGAGCTGATCGATCGCCTGAGCGAGCTCGGTGCGGGAAGCAAGCGAGAAATTGGAGCGTCGGACCCCGCCGAGTTGCGCGGGCGGGCCCGCGCCGAGGTTCCGGAGCGAACACCCGAGGTCGAGCAATGCCAGCGCATGATCGCGGTCCTGGCCGAGTGGCACGCACGCTTCGGCCGCGGCCAGGGCTTCAGTGGCGCCGCTCTCGGCCGGGCGCAGGTTGTCGCCTCGACCTGTGTCGGCTATGACGGCATTGACGGCGCGGCCGCGATCTCCTTCGACCTGTGCATCGTTGATGAGGCGTCCCAAGCGACGCCGCCGGAGGTCCTGATCCCGATGACGCGGGCCCGGTCCTGGGTCCTCGTCGGAGACAGCCGTCAGCTCCCGCCCTTCGCTCACCAGGCGCTGCGCGACCCCGAGGTGCTCGCCGAATACAACCTCACCGAGGGCCAGGCGCAGGAAACTCTCTTTTCGCGCTGGGGCGCAGGACTCGGCACGGACTCCCGGGCGGCCCTGCGGCTCCAGCACCGCATGGCCCCGGCTATCTCGAAGCTGATCAGCCACTGCTTCTATGACGGGACTCTCGAAGATGCCGAGGTCGAGAGCCGCAAGGACGTCTTGAGCGCCCTGCCGGCACCGGTGACCTGGTATTCGACGAGCGCGCTCGAGCACCGCTTCGAGCGCCGCGACGGGACGAGTTGGGTCAACAACCTCGAGACCGAGATCGCCCGCACGTTCCTTGGCGTGCTCGATCTTGCTGCCCGCTCTCCCCTGTCGGTCGCGGTCCTCAGCGGCTACGCGCCGCAGGTGGGCGCGGTCGAGCGGGCGCTCAGCGCATCGCGGTGGCGCCGACTGGTGGTGGACTGCAGCACGATCGACGCTTATCAAGGTCGGGAGAGCGACATCGTGGTCTACCTGGTCACTCGTTCGAACCCGGCCGGAAAGCTGGGCTTCCTAGGCGAGCGGCCACGTCTGAACGTGGCCCTTTCGCGTGCCCGCGAAGGCCTCGTGATCATCGGTGACCAGGAATTCATCGAACTTGCCCCGGGCGCCAATCCGTTCCGGCCGGTCCTCGCCCACATACGCGGTGCCTCGGACTCCGAATGCGCGATCGTGCCGGCGCCGCAGCCGTGAATACCGCCGAGGTGGCGCGACGCTTCGCGGGCAGCCGCTCGGGCTTCACGCTGGTCGGGTTCGGCGAGGTCGGCATCCCCTTCTACCGGCTGAGCCTCCGGGCCCAGGTGCTTGAGAGAAAGCCGGTGCCCCCGATGGAGGAGATCGTGATGCTGGCCCTCGATTCGGGACTCGAGGAGCGCGGGACGATCCGCGGCCTTCTCGGACTCGATGGCGACCTCTTCGACGTGATCCTCGCCGAACTTCTGCGGAAGGAGGAGATCGCCATCCGCGGTACGGGAGACACGGGAGCGCTGCAGCTCACCCCCGCCGGGCGCGAGGTCCTCGAGTTGGCGCGGGAGATAGCTCCTGCCGACCGCCCGCTAGAGGTCCATTACGACGCCCTGTTGCGCGAAGTTGTGCCCTACGTCGCCGGCCTGATCGACGCCCGCAGGGTCGACTCGCTTGGACTACGCGAGATTCCGCCGGCGAGCGCACGACCACCGGAGCTCGGAGCCCTTGACCCCGAGGCTGTCCAGCGCGCGGTGATGGAAGTCCCGAGGGCGGACGCGGTGAGCGCGGACCTCCTCGCGCTACGGCGGATCGACCGCCGGACTCGTACCTTCCGTGGGGCGACGCTCCTCGTCTACCGAAGCGACGAGCGCAAGGAAGTTCAGGTGGCGCTCGTGCTTGACGGAGAGATCTCTGAAGCCCACGGCGCTGCCTTCTCCAGGGCCCGCCTGAACACGAAGTCCGGTGTCCGGGCATCGGCCATGGAGGACCCCGCTGAACTCTTTCGAGCGGCCTTCGGGCGCGACCCGGATCAGGAGCCAACACCCGGCGGGGACCGGCGATACCGGGATTTCGAGGCTCTCGACTGCTTCGAGCTACCCGGCCGATTGGCGCAGGCGTTGGAGGAGCCTCGCAAACGGATCGTCCTAATCTCTCCCCGCCTCACGGAGAAGTCGCTCACCCCCGATCTCCTCGATTCCGTGCGCCATCGACTGGCAGAAGGCACGGAGATATCGATCGGCATCGGTCCGGAGGCCCGGGGTCCTGCCGAACGGGACCTCGAACGCAAGCCTTGGCGTCAGCTCGACGAACTCTTCCGGGGATACCCGAACCTGACGCTGCGACGGCTTCATCGCCCTGGACCGGCGATGCTGGTCATCGACCGAGAGCAGGCGATCCTTACGAGGCTCAACTGGCTGGGTCACGAGGGTGATCCGAACCGCAGCTTTGTGGACGAACGTGGCGTACTGCTGAACGATGTCAAGCTCATCGATTGGCTCGCAGCCGAGGCCCTCGCGCGGGTCTCCAGCCGCAGAGAATCCGCCTGACAGGAAAAGAGAGGTCGGATCTCGGATGTCCTCCTGGATGGGGCACGAAATGGGGCACGGTGCCACGCAGATCCCAGCCGATCTCAGCCGAGTCCGATCTGCCAGGGATC
Source organism: Solirubrobacterales bacterium (assembly GCA_025964255.1). Lineage (GTDB taxonomy): Bacteria > Actinomycetota > Thermoleophilia > Solirubrobacterales > 70-9 > VAYN01. The sequence continues at coordinate 31,595 of JAOPZF010000188.1, forward strand.
CGCCAGGAATCCACCTCCACGTAGCCCAGCCGAGTCCCCGGGGCGGTCTACGAAACCGAAGGTCACTGGTCGAATCCAGTCGGGCGCATCCGCGCAAGCCCGCTTGGGAAGCGGAATGCGTTCCGCGGTGATCATCCGCCGGGACCCGAAAAAGGGTCATGGGGCACGCCCTGGGGCACGGTGAGGTCCGCCGCAGGCCTTGAGAAGCCGTGCTCGTTCCACCTATGTACGTCGGGATCGACCATGCGCCGCGTGGCGGACGGGCTGGCGGCGCCCGTCAGAAGGAGGAACCGTCGCATGGACGAGATCGCCGGCGAGAGGACCAACCAAGCCCGCGACCGACGACACGAGGCATCGGTCCTCGCAGGGGTCCTCTATCTCCACCCGACTCACATCACCGAACGCGAACTGCTCCTGAGCCTCTTCGCCGAGCGCCCCGAGGTCGACGCCGGTGCCTCGGTCCCATCCAGCTTCGGGTAAAGTTCGTCTGGGGAGTGCAGCCCGGTCTCGGGATTCCGGAAAGCCGATGAGAGGTGGTCGCGATGGGGCGTGGCGGGCAGTGGTGGCGATCCTTGCGCGAGGCGTCCGGCCGGTTCGCGATCGGTGTGGCAGCGGCCCTGGTCGGGCTGGCGATCATCGCGACGGGCGCCTCGGCGGCGACCCTCACGGTCAACACGCTCGCAGACAACCCGGCCACGTCGACCTCGACCGAGTGCTCGGGCGTCGCGTCTGACTGCTCGCTGCGCCAGGCGCTGGACAAGGCCGCGGCGGGCGACACGATCACCTTCGACGTCACCGGCACGATCACGCTGAACCAGGCCAACGGCCCGCTGCTGGTCCACACCACCGTCACGATCAACGGCCCGGGAGCCTCGCGGCTGGCCATCGACGGCGGCGGCAGCACCCGGATCCTGAACGTCTATGGACCCTCTGGGCCATCCTCTGGGCCCTCGCAGCTGAGCATCTCCGGCCTCACGCTTCAGAACGGCATGGCCACCGAGGGAGGCGCGATCTACGTCTCGGGCAGCGGTGGAGTGGCGGTCGACTCCGCTGCGTTTGCCGACGACACCGCTCAGGGCGGCGGCTCATACGGTCTCGGCGGCGCGATCGCCACCGGCGCGAGCTCCACCGAAGACAGAGGTTTCGCGTCCGTGTCGGTCAAGGACAGCAGCTTCACGGGCAACAGTGCAACGGGCGCTACGTACGCCGACGGAGGCGCGATCTACGTCGACGGGAGGCTGAGCATCGAGGGCAGCACGTTTGCGGGCAATACCGCCACGTACACCGGCGGTTGCTGCGGCGACCCCGAAGGCGGCGCGGTCTATCTGCTGGACTTGCCGGGATCGATCTCCAACAGCACGTTCACGGGCAACAGCACCGCCGGTGGCTACGGCGGAGGCGGCGCGCTGTACGTGCCGTACACGACGCTGACCGACGACACGATCGACGGCAACACCGCCACCGGGATCGGCGGGGGAATCGCCGGCGAAGGCGTGGTCGCGTACGGGACGATCCTCTCGGGCAACATCGGCTTCACGAACGGGGGCAACGGACAGCCGAACGACTGCAGTCAGGTGCTGGCCAATGGGGCCTCGACGACGAGCTACTTGCTCGCGGGAGGCTCCTGCATAGGGCGGCCTCTTTCGGTCGATCCGATGCTCGGGGCGCTGACAGACAACGGCGGCCCTACGCAGACGCAGGCGATCACCCCGAGCAGCCCCGCCTATGGCGCGGTGCCGGCGGACGTGTGCGACGCGGCGCCGTTCCTGCGGGTCGATCAAAGGGGCCTCCCGCGCCCGGGGACCGGTGAGGCGAACTGCGACATCGGCGCCTACGAGTACCAGGCCTCGCCCACCTCGATATCGCTCGCGTCCTCCGAGGACCCTTCGCCGACCGGCGGTCAGGTGAGTTTCACCGCGACGGTCTCCCCGACCCCCGACGGCGGCACGGTGGCGTTCACGGACGGTGGCACCCCGATCAGCGGATGCGGGACGGTGCCGGTCTCCGCAAGCGGGCAGGCGATCTGCGGGGTGACCTACGCAGCGGCCGGATCGCACTCGATCGCGGCCGGCTATTCGGGCGACGCGAGCTTCGCCTCCTCGACCTCCCCGACGCTGGACCAAGTGGTGCAGCCGGCACCCGCAACCGAGAGCGGTGGTGGCGGTGGCACCGGCGGCGGCGGCACGAATTCCGGTGGTGGCGGCAGTCCGAGCCAGACACGGACGCTCACCGCGCGGATCGGCAACCAGCAGATCACGCTCGTGACCTCGCCGACGTCGACCTGCGTCGCCAGATCAGGACCGCTGGACGCGACTCTGATCTCATCGGCGATCCCTGGATCTAAGGCCGCCAGATTGAGGTTCACCAAGGCTGCGTTCTCGTTCGACCGAGGCGTCCCGAACCACACGGTCGGCCGCCTCCCTACGGACGTCTCCTTGAGCCTCGCCGGGCTGAACCGCGGATCGCACACGCTCAGGGTCAAGCTTTCCTATCTCGACTCGGTCACGCGGAGAGGACACCACCACACCGTGACGGTGTCCAAGACGCTCAGCCTCACGTTCAACGTCTGCTGAGGTCGTTCCCCGCGCGCGCGGCAGCCGCGCGGAGAGACAGCCGGCCGGCGCTCAGGCGACACGATCGCGTGGCCGAGCGGGCTCGGCACGGCGCCTGAACCGCCGTGCGCCGAGACGTGCCGGCGGCGGTGTGCCGGGCGGCGGCGAGAGAGGGCTTGGCGGCCACGTTCTGCGCAGTCGATAGGGGGCTGGTTCGCGCCCCGGTCAAGGCCGGCGGTCCGCCATCCCCGGACTTCGAGGAGATGCTCACACTCCCCGGAGGGTGAGATCGAGTCACCTTCTGCGGGGAAACGATCACGGTGAAACCGAAGGTCACTGGTTCGAATCCAGTCGGGCGCATTCCTGCGCGTGCCGTACGACGCCGCGCTTTCCCGGTCCAGAGCCAAACCCTCAGCTCGAGGACTGATCAGCGTTCCGGCGGCTCCGGATGCTGGCGATCATCTGCTCCGGCTGCTCGAACTGCCGATGACCGTTGGCGATTGGCTTTGGATCAACGAAACCTATGAACGAAAGCGTCGGGGTCCCTGGAGGTCGTCGAGTCGGAGATTCGTTTTCGCGCAAGTCCAGCACCAGGGCAAATCAGTCAACTCTTCGGGGCCGTGGTCAAAGCGCTTTGGAAACGCGTCGACAGGCGCAGAAAACTAAAGGTTGGAGAGACGAAGCGGCGCTGGGCCGGATCAACAAGCGGCGGAATCGGATCGCTCACGCTGGCGATCGTGTCGCAGAGGGAGAGCGACCACTTCTAGCAATGAGGTCAACGCAGATCTCAGCTGCATCGTTGAGCGATACGGTCAGCGACCGACTCTTCCTGAGAGCAACGGGAGGAGGCGGGCTTGGGGCAACTGCCCGGTGCCGGAGCCCTTAGCGCCACGAATCGACGCCGGTCAACCGCAGCTCGTGGCGCTCGCCAACGCTCGACAGACCGCATCCATCTTCGCCGCGCCCAACTCCGTGATGCGCTTGGTTAGATGGATCTTCTCGGCCGACAGCGTGTTCTCGGCGATGAGAAAACAGATCGTCGGCATCCCGTCCTCCGGTCCGACTTCGACCTCGGTCAGCCAGTCGTGCGCCGTTCTGCTCGCGGGCATCGCCACGACATCGAGCGCGCGGGCGGTTACGTCGTCGCGGGTGAGGACGAGGACCGGTCGTGGCTTTTCGTCCGGCGGCTCGTGCCACCAGACCTCGCCCCGCCTCACTGCGGTCGAAACTCCTCCCAGGAGAGACCGGCTTTCGCTTCGTCCTCCGTCATGTGGCGGAGGACGCCGCGCGACGCTCGTGCGCTGAACTGCTCCAGCTCGGCCAAATCATCGGGATCCCGCTCGCCCTCAACAGTTTGCTGCAGCCGCTGGTACTCGACTGCCAGCTCTTCCTCGGAGAGCCGATCGAGGAGCTTCTCGACTTTCTCACGGGTCGTCATCTTGGAACAGGGTACCGGCCAACTCCGTTTCGGGCTGACATTTCGACTGCACTGATCGGGTCGCATTTCGGTCGCATCGAGGCGGCGAGACCGCCTGGTGAGCCGAGGTATCCCGGTCTACGAACCGAAGGTCACTGGTTCGAATCCAGTCGGGCGCATTCCTCTGCGCCCCCGTGGGATGCCTGGCCAGCGAGATCGACTTCGACTCGACCCTCGTCGGGGCAGCGAGAAGTTGGTGCGTCTCGTCGTCGAAGATCAGCGGCTCGAGGACCCGAGTGAAGCTGGTCTGACCTGATCTGGCTCGTCTTCGCGGTGTTCTGGGCGCAGGGCCAAGCTGCGTGAGCGAGAACCTCATAGCCTGGCGGGATGGCTGCCCCCTCCGATCGACCTCACCCGGACCCCGCCCCGCTCGCCGGCCGGGTCGCCCTCGTCAGCGGCGCCGGCAGCGCCGAGGGCATCGGCTTCTCGATCGCCCGGCGTCTGGCCGGCGACGGCGCGGCGGTGGCTGTCGGCGCCACGGGCCCGCACGTCCTCGAGCGCGTGCGGGAACTGGTCGCCGAGGGAGCGACGGCGGCCGGCTTCCAGGCCGACCTGCGCGACCGCGAAGCGGCGGCGGAAGCCGTCGCCGACATCGTCGCCACGCTCGGCCCTGTCGACGTCCTCGTCAACAACGCCGGCATGGGCACCCGCGCCGAGCCCGCCCCGGCGGCGCGACTCGTCGACCTCGATCCCGAGGACTGGGATCGCCAGCTGCAGATGACCCTGACCAGCGCCTTCAACGTCACCCGCCTGCTCCTGCCGGGGATGCTCGAGCGCGGCTGGGGGCGGGTCATCAACATCGGTTCGGTCACCGGGCCGCTGGTCAGCTACGCGGGCCAGTCCGCCTACGCGGCGGCCAAGGGGGGGCTCGACGGGCTGATGCGCACCGCGGCGATCGAGAGCGCCGCCGGGGGCGTGACCGTCAACACCGTCGCCCCGGGCTGGATCGCGACCGCGGCGAGCAGCGAGGAGGAGATCGCCGCCGGCGACGCCAGCCCGCTCGGCCGTCCCGGCCGGCCGCGCGAGGTCGCCGCCGCGGTCGCCTTCCTGGCATCCCCTGACGCCGGCTACATCACCGGCCATTCGTTGGTCGTCGATGGGGGCAACAGCGTGGCGGAGGACCACCGCTGAGCTTCGACCGCCGCGCTGCCCTCGGGCCCCGGAACTTCGATCTACCGCTCTAGATTGTCTCCCCTTCGGCGATCTCCGCACGCCCGTTTCCGGCCGCCAGCCACTGCTGCAGAAGATGCGCCGTCATCGGCTGGGCAAACAGGAAGCCTTGGACAGCGTCGCATCCCATGCGCGCCAACTGCTCCAACTCCTCGCGAGTCTCCACACCCTCCGCGGTAATTCGAAGATCGAGTTGTCGCCCGAGGTCGATTATCGACCGGACCACTCGCATTGTGCGCTGGTCGGATCCCATCCCGGCGACAAATGAGCGATCGATCTTGAGCTCGTCCAGAGGCAGCAGGCTGAGGCGACCCAATGAGGAGTAGCCGGTACCGAAGTCATCGATCGAGATGGTGACGCCGAGCTCGCGAAGCTCGGCGAGCCTGCGAGCCGCGTTCGCTCCCTCGGCGCTCATGAGCCCGCTCTCGGTGACCTCCAAAGTGAGCATGGCCGCCGGGAGCCCGGAACTGTTGAGCGCCCGGGTCACCTGGTCGACGACGTTATCTCCGGCCAGCGCCGGGGCGGAGATATTGACCGCGACCGGGAGCTCCAGGCCCTCGTCCCGCCAGTGCGCACAGGCCGCGGTCGCCTGCTCGAGCACCGTGTCGGTGAACTTATCCAGCAGCCGGCTGCCCTCCAGCAACGGGACGAACACGCCGGGTCCGAGAAGTCCTCGCTCGGGATGGTTCCAGCGCACCAACGCCTCGGCTCCGAGCACCGTGCTCGGCGGGATCGAGAACTGCGGCTGGAACAACAGCTGCAGCTCGTCGCGGTCCATCGCGACATCCAGGCGGGCCAGCGTGCGCTCCCGCTCGCGGTCCTGTCTCGTCGGCAAGCGCTGGACCATCCAGGTCATCAGCGGCACCAATGCCGCAAAGAGGAGAACGGCACCGATCCCGACCGCCAGATAAAGCTTCTCCCGAACGTTGTCGAGCTGACTCTCCACTGCCGGGCGTGGCAACGTGATCTCGGCCACGAAGCGCCGCCCGCTCGTTCCGAATGCCACCGCCGTACGGACATCGAGGATGCCCTGATCGTTGGCGACGACGGCTTGGCCCCGGTTCGTCCGCAAAGCCGTTCGCGCCAGGGTCGGGAGGGGCGCGGACGAACTCGTGCTCCTGTGGCCCGCCGCGTCGCTGAAGAGAAGACGCCCGGCCGGGTCCCACACGAGGACGCCCTTCAGGCCCAATATCGACCGAGCGGCGGAGAACTGCGCTTCGGCGGCAACCACGTCGGCATGGCTGAGGCGGCCATCGCTGATCGCCCCCGCGAAGGCGACCTCCGCGAGGAGTTCGCCGTCGTGGATCGCGCTGCTCCGGCCACTTTCGATCATGCCGTCTTCGGCGATCGAGGTCGCCACGAACGCGCCCCCGGCGCCGATCAGCAAGGCGAGCAGAGCGAGCAAGACCACCAGGCGCCGCCTGCCGGTCTTGCTGAGGTGTCGCCGAACGTCAATTGACTCAGTCAATTGACAACACGGTAACACGTGCCAGAATTCGACAGATGGGGGGTAAACCGGACAATGGGGCAGTCGCGCTTCGGATGAAGGCCGCTCGGGGTCGGGCCGGGATGTCTCGTGAGGAGCTGGCGGTGCAGAGCGGCTTGAGCTGGTCGGCCATCGCGCAAATCGAGGATGGCCGTCGTCCCCATCCCCGCGCCGACACGCTGGGTGCGCTGGCGCCAGCCTTGGGGGTGAGCGTCGACTATCTCTTAGGTAACGATGGTACGGCCGCCGCGCTGCTCGACCACCAAGCCCTGATCTACGCCGATGTAGCCGCCTTCGTCGAGACGGCCGCTCCGTTTCTGCAGGAGGGTGCCGAAACGGGGGAGGCGATCTTGGTGGTCGCCGATCCTGAGAACGTCGAAGGCTTGAGAGAGGCCCTTGGCCGCCCGGCGGCAAAGATCCACTTCGGCGATTGGCAGACGTGGTATGCCTCACCCCGGAAAGCGCTGCTCGGATACCGGCAGTTCGCAACCGAGGCGCTGGATGCGGGAGCGCCCTGGGTCCGCATCGTCGGCGAGCCGGTCTGGGCCGACCGGACTCGCGACGAGATCGATACCTGGGTGCGGTACGAGGCGCTGATCAATCTGGCCTTCGCCGCGCTGCCGATGAGCCTGATCTGTCCCTACAACGAGAGGGTGGTCGACCCAGAGATCCTCCGCAACGCCCGGATGACCCATTGCCGCTGCCTCGAGCGCGGCCAGAGCACGGAGAACCCGGACTTCGGGGATCCCTTGGACTTCTGCCTTTAGCCGGCGTCGCCGGCGCAGCGGTCAGCCCGACAAAGAGAACACACGGTGAAGGCGTGCCGGCAAGGGGCCGACAACTCGACCGGTTCCAGATGCGAACGCCGTCAATTTCGATAGTTTCCTTGTCAAGCGATGGCCGATCACCGCGAGATCGAATTCGGCGTCTTCGTTACGCCGTCCAACCAGGAGCCCGAGGGGGTCGTCGCGCTGGCCGAGCTGGCGGAGCGGGTCGGGCTCGACATCGTCAGCTTCCAGGACCACCCTTACCAGGCGCGGTTCCTCGATACCTGGACGCTGCTCTCCTACGTCGCCGCCCGGACCAGCCGGGTCAAGTTGGCCCCGAACGTCCTCAACCTGCCGTTGCGGCCTCCCTCGGTCGTCGCCAGGTCGGTGGCGAGCCTCGACCTGCTGAGCGGCGGCCGGGTCGAGCTGGGGATCGGGTCCGGCGCGTTCTGGGACGCGATCGTGGCGATGGGAGGAACGCGGTTGACCCCTGCCCAGGCCGTCGACGCACTCGACGAGGCGATCGAGGTGATCCGAATCCTCTGGGACGTCGAGGGCCGCGGCGGCGCTCGTTTCGAGGGCGAGCACTACAGCCTGACGGGCGCCCCGCGGGGGCCGGCGCCGGCGCATCCGGTCGGCATCTGGGTCGGGGCGTACAAACCGCGGATGCTGGCACTGACCGGGCGCAAGGCGGACGGATGGCTGCCGAGCGTTCCGTATCTCGAGCGGGCCCAGCTGACCAGCGGCAACGCGGCGATCGACGAAGCCGCCCTCGCCGCGGGGAGGGACCCGGCTGCCGTCAGGCGCCTGCTGAACGTCTCCGGCTCTTTCGCGGATGGCGAACCGGGACCGCTCGACGGGCCGGTCGAGAGGTGGGTCGAGGAGCTGTCCCGACTCGCGATCGAGGAGCGGATCTCCGCCTTCATCATCGGCGGGGACGACGCCGCCACGATCGAGCTCTTCGGCGAGGAGGTGGCGCCCGCTGTCCGCGAGCTGGTCGCCGCGGAGCGCGCCGGCACCGGGGAGGACGCCGCCCCGCCACCGGGCGACGGTGCGTCCGGGCCGCCGCCGCCGGAGCGGAAGAGCATCGGGCCCATCTCGGTCCCGTCGGAGGCCTCCGAGTACGAGCGCCTCGGCGTGACCCCGACGCCTGACGACGGCGTGCGGCTGAGCCCGTCCCTCCCCTGGGATGAGTCGACGCGCCCCTACCGTCAGCCGTCGCCCCCGGAGGTCACCTACACCGAGCGGGGTCGTCAGGTGGGCCGGCACCTGATCGACGTCCACGACGGGCTGCGCAGCGAGCTGACCGAGCTGCGCGAGGTGGTCGAGCAGGTCAAGGAGGGGGCGCGCAGCGCCGGCGAAGCCCGCGCGGCCCTGAACGAGATGGCGCTGCGGCAGAACGACTGGACGCTCGGCGCCTTCTGCAGCCGCTATTGCCGCGCGGTCGCCCAGCATCACGGGCTCGAGGACGAGGCGATCTTCCCCCACCTGCGCCGCGCCGAATCCGAGTTGGAGCCCGTCATCGACCGCCTCACCGAGGAGCACCTCGTCATCCACGACGGGATCGAGGCCGTCGACCGCGCCCTCGTCGACCACATGAGCAATCCGACTGATTTCGACCGCCTTCAGGCCGCGATCGACATGCTCACCGACACCCTGCTCTCGCATCTCTCCTATGAGGAGGTCGAGCTGGTCGAGCCCCTCGCCAGGCTCGGCTTCTACCCAAACCAGGTCTGAGATCGACCGCGCACGACGAGCATCTGTCGAGTGCGCATTCCTGGTCTACGAAACCGAAGGTCGTTGGCTCAAATCCAATCGGGCGGGGTCGTCGTCAGCCCTCCCGCAAGGCCTGCGCCTGCACCGCGTCCATCGTCTCCATGATCGTGATCGACTCATCCAGGGGCATCAGTGGGCTTTCGAGGTCGCCGGCGGCCAGGCGGCGGGCGACCTCGTCGGCTTGGTGGCGTAGGCCGCGGCCTGCGTGGGTCGATTCGATCCGGGTCGGTTGGCCTTCTCTGGGCAGGAGGGTGACCGTCGAGGGGGCGTAGAAGTCGCCGTCGATCTCGATCCTGGCATCGGTGCCGACGATCGAGGCGCGGGTCGGGCTCTTGGCGCGAAGGGTGCAGGTGAGTACCGCCTGCGCACCGCTCTCGTAGCCGAACACCATCGACGTCTGCGCGTCGACGCCGGTGAACGCCGGGTCGCTGACCGCGGCGATCCGGTCCGGGGTGCCGAGGAGCATCGACGCGAACGAGACCGGGTAGATCCCGAGGTCCAGCAGGGCTCCGCCGCCGAGCACGGGGGCGAAGAGGCGGAATTTGGGGTCCTCGGCGAACCACTGTCCGTGGTCGGCGGTGACGGTCACGATCTCACCGAGCGCCCCCTCCGCCAACCAGTCGCGGATCAAGGCGATGTGAGGGAGGAACCGCGTCCACATCGCCTCCATCGCGAACAGCTTCTCCTCCCGCGCGACCGCGACGATCTCGGCCGCCTCGGCCGCGTTCATCGCGAACGGCTTCTCGACCAGTACGGGCTTGCCGGCCCGCAGCGCCAAGATCGCGTTCTCACGATGCGACGGGTGCGGGGTCGCCACGTAGATCACGTCCACCGTGGGGTCGGCGACGAGCGACTCGTAGCTGGGATGCCGAGCCGGGATGCCGAACTCGTCGGCGAAGCGGTCGGCGGTGTCCTGGCTCCGCGACCCGACAGCCGCCACGACGCCGGAGTCGGTCAACGACAGATCCTCCGCAAAGGTGTGCGCGATCCCACCGGTCCCGAGGACCCCCCATCGCACCGGGCCGTCGTTCATCTGTGTGTCCTTTCGTCGATCGGATCCTGCTCTTACTGCCGGTGGATCGAAACCTATGGCGAGTGCAGCTTCGCCTCAGAAACTCTGCTGGATGATCGTGGCGACCTTGCCGACGTCGTCGTTGGCGGCGAATGCGCCCTCGATCGAGGAGAAGACGCTGTTGGAGGCGACGATGGTGAAGGCCAGGTGGCGGCCGGACTTGGCGTCGATGTAGCCGCCCAGTGCCTTGGCGGGGAACAGGATCCGGTTGTTGAACAGATCGGGGGCGGCGAGGGTTCCGGTCTTGGCGAAGACCTTGCCGGTGGCGGGGCCTCCCGGTTGTACGAGCGCCAGCGATCCGTCGACGCCCATGATCGGCAGCGTCGAGCGCCAGGCGCCGGCATCGGGGCGCTTCGCCATGATCGTCTCCAGTTCGACCTGGTTGTCGGCGGTGATCAGGTTCCCGGGCAGGCCGGAGCCGTCGATGAATATCGCGCTCTTGGTGTTGAGCCCCGCCTTGCGCCAGATCTTCGCCTCCTCCGGCAACCCGTCTTCGCATTTCCGGCTTCCGGCCGCGACCGCCAGGAGGCAGACCATCGTCTGCGCGCCGCGGTTGTAGCTGACCTTCAGCACGTAGGTCGCTTCCTGCTGCAAGGACAGTGACTTCAGGCGGGCGACGGTCGGCAGGCCGGCCACGGTGGCCCTCGACGGGAGGCTCGCTTCGGGATTGGGCGCGGTCGCGTCCGCAGCCACCTTCACACCGGCGCGGCGCAATGCTTCGATGAAGGCGGTCCGGGCGTACCTGGCCGGATCTTCGAAGGCGTACGTGTTCACGTTGGGACCGTTGTCGGCGGCGATCGTCCCCGACAGCACGGCCTTCCCGTGGGACGGCGACGTCACTTTGATCTTCGTCGCGCCCCCCGCGGCGACCGTCTTCACCTGGCTGGTGACGGTCCACGGTGCGACCTTGGGCCGCATCGCGATCGAGGCCACCTTGCCGACCTTGCCCGGGGTGGTGGTGAAGTCGATCAGGTTGTTGTTGATGATGATCGGCGTCACCGGCCCGTTGCTGAGCTGGAAGGTCTTGAAGAGGCGGTCGTCGACGATCACGTTGCCGGCGACGGAGCGGATGCCCGAGGCCCTGACCTGTTCAGCGAGTTCGTTGAGCCCGGTCAGCGGGTTCTCGGGAGTCAGCGTCGCGCCAGGGAGGTCGTTGGCATCGTTGTGGTCGAGGTTGGTGAAGTCGACCTTGCCGTCGGGTTTCGTGCGACCCCCCATCGTCAGGTCGCCCTCGCCGACCAAAGTCAGATCGCCCTTCAGTTCCCCATTCACCACCTTGCCCTGCCGCTTGACCGGCGTCACGATCTGGCGGTTGGGACCGAAGTTCAGCCAGCCGGCGCCCATGCTGTACGTCTTCACGACCGAGCCGGGTTCGACCAGCGAGTCGGCGTTCAGCGAGACCAGCTGCTGCCCCGTTTCGATGTCGCGGACCGAGATGAACCATTGGCCGTTCGCGTACGGAGCCTGGTTCATCACCGCGAGCGCCGCGGCGGGGAGGCCCGGAACCGGCCCCGTGGTTGCCGACGCGGATGCTGCCGGTACGAGACAGGTGGCGAGGCAGAGCGCCAAGGCGAGGCGCCGGAGGGTGCGTTTCATGACGGGCGACCTCGTCTTTCTTGGGGTGTCCGGTCCACAACGATCGGGCGATCCCGCACCGGTTGGCGCCGATGATAAGGGTTCCCGTTCGATCGCCCGCGCCTGTAGGTTCGGCCGATGCGATTGAGAAGACTCTCCTATCTGATCATTTCCCTGTGCGCCGTGGCGGCTCTGGCGGCCGGGTCCGCCACTGCCGAGACCGGCTTCGGCCCCGGCACGGGAATCGAACCGGGGACGTCTTTCACGCCTCTCGCCGCGTCGACGATGACCACGCCGACCGCGGTGCTCGGGACCGACGGGAAGCAGCACATCGCCTACGAGCTGCTCCTCACCAACGCGACCGCCGCGGCGCCAAGGTCGAAAAGCTCGAAGTGCGCGCCCCGGGGGTGACGAAGCCGCTGGCAAAGATCGGAGGCTCCCAGCTGATCGCCGACATGACGCGACTCGGCGGACTGCCCGAAGGCGCGCCACCGGCCGAAGCGACGACGATCCCCGCGGGCTCGGTCGGCGTCGTCTGGCTCGATGTCACGCTGCCCGCGACGGAAGCCGTGCCGAGCAAGCTCGAGCATCGCGTCACCGCCACCCTTCTCGTCCCCAAACCGTTCCACTTCACCGCCGACCTCGACTCGGTCAAGAGCGGGACGCGCGCACCGCTCGTGCTCGGCCCGCCGCTGCGCTCCGGCACCTGGGTCGCCGACGAGGGTTGCTGCTCGGAGCCGACCCATCACCGCCGCGGGCTCGCCCCGATCGACGGCAGGCTCCTGGTACCTCAGCGCTTCGCGATCGACTGGGCGATGGTCGACTCTCACCACCGGGCCTGGGTCGGTGACCCCAGCAAGCTGAGCAGCTACTTCGGCTTCGGTCAGCCCGAGATCGCCGCCGCCCCCGGGACCGTCGTCAGCGCGGTCGACGGGATCGCCGAGAACCAGCCTCAAGGCCCACTGACCGAACTCCCACCGATCCAGAACACGGTCGGCAACCACGTGATCCTCAAGGTCGCGCCGGGCCGCTTCCTTCTCTACGGGCATATGAAGACGGGCTCGGTCCGGGTCAAGGTGGGGCAGAAGGTGCGCGAGGGCCAACTGCTCGGCCAAGTCGGAAACACCGGCAACTCGAGTACCCCGCACCTTCACTTTCAGGTGCTCACGGAGCCGACCTTCTTCCCCTCCGACAGCGTCCCCTTCACCTTCGCCCACTTCTCGCTGCTGGGACAGGTGACCGACCCGTTCACCGACGAAACGCTGGCCTTGCAGCCGACTGGAACGATCCCGATCGCACCGTCCAAGGCAGGCGGGCGCTCCCGTCGAGCGGAGATGCCTCTCGACCTGAACGTCATCCGCTTCCAATCCCAAAAGGGAGGATGACCGAAGGAGCCTGCGAGGCTTCACGGCGTGACCGCCTCGCCGATCGACGCCTACCTCGCGCGGCTGCACCAGGACTGGCTCCCGGACAACTCCGGGGCGGTCGCAGATTACATCCCGCCGCTCGCGCTCGCCGATCCGAATTCGTTCGGGATCGCGGTCACTACTACCGAGGGGCATAGCTATGAGGTTGGGGACTCGCGGGTCAGCTTCACGATCCAGTCGATGTCGAAGCCATTTACTTATGGGCTGGCGTTGCAGGACCGGGGGTTCGAGGCGGTAGATGGGAAGGTCGGGGTAGAGCCGAGCGGGGAGGCGTTCAACTCGATCAGCCTCGCGCCGGGGAGCGGGCGGCCGCTCAATCCGATGATCAACGCCGGGGCTATCACCTCGACCTCGCTGGTCGCGGGCAGCTCGGCGGCGGAGCGGGAGGGGCGGGTCGTCGACTTCTATGGGCGCTTCGCGGGACGGTCGCTCGAGGTCGACATGGAGGTCTACGAATCGGAGCGGGACACCGGGCACCGCAACCGCGCGATCGGGCACATGCTGCGCGCCTTCGGGGTGCTCGAGGACGATCCGGACGAGGCTCTCGATCTCTACTTCCGACAGTGCTCGGTGAGCGTCACCTGTCGCGACCTCAGCCTGATGGCGGGGACGCTCGCCAATGGTGGGGTCAATCCGCTGACCGGTGACCGGGTTCTGGAGCGCGACTTGGTCGACCGGGTGCTGAGCGTGATGACGACCTGCGGGATGTACGACTCGGCGGGGGAGTGGGTTGTCGACGTGGGGATGCCGGCGAAGAGCGGGGTCGGCGGAGGAGTGCTCGCGGTGCTGCCGGGCCAGCTCGGGATCGCCGTCTTCTCGCCGCCGCTCGATCCCCACGGCAACAGCGTCCGCGGGGTCGAGGTCTGCCGCCAGATCTCCACCGACCTCAACCTCAACCTCCTCCACGTCGCCCGTTCCTCGCGCTCGGCAGTGCGCCGCACCTACACCGTCGCCGCGGTCCCCTCGCGCCGCCGCCGGCCCGAGGCCCAGATCGCGGCGCTCGCCGAGGTCGGCGCCCGCTGCGTGGTTCAGATCCTCCACGGCGACCTCGTCTTCGCGGCGATGGAGAGCGTCGTCCGCGGGGTCGTCGAACGCGCCGCCGGGGTCGACATCGAGGTGCTCGACCTGACCGAGGTGACCGAGGTCGACCTCGGCGCCGGCCGCCTCCTCGTCGGCCTCGCCGAGGCGATGGCGGCGGAGGGGAGGGCGCTGGCGATCGTCGTCCCCGCGGACGCCGACCTGCTCGACGGCCTGAGCACCGAGGGCCTCGAGGTCTTCCCCGATCTCGACCGGGCGACGGAGTGGTGCGAGGAGCGCCTGCTCGCCGCCCACGGTCCGGCGTCCGCGCCGCAGCCGCGGATCGGCCTCGCCGAGCACCGGCTGGCGCGCGGCCTCGACCCGGCTCAGCTGGCGGCGCTCGAGGAGGCAGTCGTACCGCTCCGCTTCGAGGAGGGCGAGCGGATCTTCGCCGTCGGCGACCCGGCCGACGCGGCCTTCCTGCTCGAGGGGGAAGTCACCCTGGAGCTGGAGATCGGGAGCGCCCGCCGCCGCCTCTCCACGCTCACCCCCGGTTTCTCCTTCGGCGAGTTCGCCTTCGCCGACGCCTCCGCCCGCCCGGTCAGCGTCCGCGCCGAGACGGCCGGCGAGTGCCTCGTCCTCAGCCTCGACGCCTTCGAGCGGATCGGCGAGCAGACCCCCGCCCTCCAGGCAGCCCTCCTCCGCAACCTCCTCGCCGGCTACTACGAGATCATCGGCCGGACGACGCGCGAGGTCGGCTCCCTACTCGGCGGCCGCTGACCCGCGGGACACGCCCTCCGTCCCATCTACTCAAAGTTCCGCAGGCGTCACCACGAAGCCCAGTCGATCGGTCCCGCGTTGCAGTCGGGTGTCCAGCGTGACCAGGCGGCAGTCGAGAAGTTTGGCGAGAGCGACGTACTCGGCGTCATAAGTTCGGCCCCAACCGAATTCCTCGGCGAGTCGCCAGGCTTCTCGACCCAGCTCCGGTGGTTCGACTCGGTCAACCGGGCAGTTCTCGAGGCGGTTGTGGATGATCTCGCCGTCGTCTCGCCCGATTTCGCCTTTCAAGAGCGCAAGATGCAGGCTCGCTCGCGCCTCGGACCACATCAATGGGACGCTGACGAGTTCATCGCCGAGCACCGCGAAGCCGTCACCTTCTCCGCCGCACGCCGCTCTAGCGACGTTGGCGTCGATGACGAGCATTAACGACCTCGCCGAGCCTCGTCGAGTGCGGCGACCCAGTTGGGTGCAGGGGCTCCGGAGGGCAGGTGCCGCCAAGACTCGGGCAACTCGGCCATCTCGGGCTCGGCCCGTTCTTCGTGCCGGACCTCCAGTTGCTTGACGACGTCGGCGAGTTCGGCGTCTGGCAACTCATCGAGGAGCGCGTGGGCTTTCTCCCGGGTGGTCATCACCACAAATTCTACCTGGCAGATTTTGTGGGGCAGAATTTCCCGGACCAAATATCTGATCCGCATTTCGTTGCGGGCGAGGCGGCCCCGAAAAGACGAAAGCCCCGCGGATGCGGGGCTTTCGTTACAGCGCAGAGGCCCCGCGAGGGGCTTCCGTGACGACTCAGATCGTCTGGACGTTGACCGCTTTCGGGCCTTTGTCGCCAGGCTCAGAGTCGTAAGAGACTTTGGCGCCTTCTTCGAGGGACTTGAAACCCTCGCCGCTGATGTCACTGTGATGGACGAAGAGGTCCTTGCCAGCGTCGTCGGGAGTGACGAAGCCGTAGCCCTTGTCGTCGTTGAACCACTTAACGGTTCCAGTTGCCATTTGTTGTACCTCCGGTTTGTGCGTGCTGCGAACGCGGAGGATGCCGTTGAGCAACGACCTACGGGCGCGGGCACATCTTTTTCGGCCGAGATTCCGACCTGTTCACGATGGAGGCTAACAGCAGAGCGCCTGCGAGCGGGGTTCAGCAGCGCATCGCCGGCGGGAAACCGCCGTCGTAGACCATCCGGCCAGCCGCTTGTCGACGCGCTCGAAGTCGTCCCGGCGGCGGTCATACTCCGTCGTTCCCAAAGGAATCCACGTGGGATAGATCCCGGCGGTCCGTCCGTCATCCAGCAGAGGAGAACAGATGAATGGTGTCTTGTCCGGTCGTCACGGGGTGAAGGCGACGATGCTCGTCCTGGCCTTGGCGGCGATGCTCGCAGGGGGAGTGCTCGCAGGGTGCGGTGGCGCCAACTCGAGCAGCATCGAAAAGAGCGTCAACAAGCAGATCGAAAAGGGCGACGAACTGGCCGAAGAAACGGTCAAGTCGGTGAGCAAGCAGGCCGAAGCGGCCCTCCAAGAAGCGAAGACGGAAGCGAAGGGCGAAGACTCAAAGCAGGCCGAAGAAGGGATCGAAGAGGCCGAAAAGGGGATCGAAGAAGGCAAGGAACAGGCGCAGAAGGGGATCGAAGAAGGCAAGGCCCAGGCCAAGAAGGCCGAGGAAGAAGCCAAGAAGCTGATCGAAGAAGCCGAATAACCCGGTCCACGAACGCGAGGAGCAGACGATGGGATTCATGGACAAGCTGAAGGGGACCGCCAAGCAGGCGGTCAGCCCCGGCGGGCAGATGAAGGAACGCGACAAGATCGCGAAGATCAATTCCTCCGGCGTCGACGCCACCGCGACGGTCGATTCGATGGAGGAGGTCGGGTCGCAGCTCGGCGGCGGCCATCAGATCGACTTCGAGCTGACCGTCCATCCTGCCGACGGCGGCGCCGACTACAGCGTCGCCACCAGCCAGGCGATGCACGAGGTGTCGCTGAAAGGCATCGAGCAGGGCGGCACGATCGCGGTGAAGATCGACCCTGACAACCCTCAGTCGCTGCTCGTCTGGGGCGCCGCCGGCTGAGGCAGCACAGCTCCGGTGGCAGCCGGGGCGCGATGATGGCCGGGTGCACCGCGTCGTCGATGCGATGAACGTGATCGGGTCCCGGCCCGACGGATGGTGGCGCGATCGCGAGCGGGCGATCGCGCGACTCGTCGGCCAGGTCGACCGCTGGGCCGGACACGGTGACGAGCGGGTCACGGTGATGCTCGAGCACGAGCCGCGCGGGGAGGTCGCCGCCGAGCGGGTCGAGGTCGCCTGGGCACCGGACGGTGGCGCCGACGCCGCCGACCGCGAGATTCTCCGGCGCCTCCCCGACTGGCTGGCCGAGGACGAGGTGGTCGTCGTCACCTCCGACCGCGATCTGAGGGCCAAGGCCCGCGCCGCCGGTGCTGAAGTGGCTCCCAGTCGCCCCTTCCGGGCCGAGCTCGACGCGCTCTGATCCGCGGCGAGACCTTGAGGCCATCTTTAGGGCGATCGCGGCACTATTGCGACCTTGAGCCGCCGCCGAGCAGAAATCGTGGTGGCTTGGATCGCCGCGATCCCGTTCGCGATCTGGGCGGTGATCCGGCTCTTCGGCCTCGACGGCGGCTACCCGCTCGAGGCGATGATGCCGTTCACCCCTTATGTGGGGGCCGCGGCGGTGGCGGCGTTCGCGCTGGGGCTCGCGCTGCGGAGTCGGGCGCCGGCGGTCCTCGCCGCCGTCGCTGCGCTGGCCCTCGGCGTTTCGGTCTTGCCGCGGCAGTTTGGTTCCGACACCGTCAGCGCGACCGGGCACCAGACCCTGAACGTGCTTGCCGCCAACGTCCACAGGGGTCACGCCTACCCGACGGGCATCGTCCACCTCGTCGATGAACTGCATCCGGACGTCCTCACGATCGAGGAGTACACGCCCCGGTTCGGCCGCGAGCTGACGGCGGCCGGGCTCGACTCACGGCTTCCGCACCACGTCCTCGACGCGGCCAAATCCTCCTCCGGCACCGCGATCTACTCGCGCTTTCCGCTGCGGCGTCTACCGACCGCCTCCTATCGGTTCCTGATGGCGCGCGCGGAAGCGAGTCTGCCCGGCGGACGCCGGCTGCGGATCGTCGCAGTGCATCCGTTCCCACCGGTCAACCCGACCGTCACCGGCGAATGGGAAGAAGCGCTCTCGACGCTGCCGTCGGGTGGGCACGGGACGCCCTGGCTCCTCGCGGGGGACTTCAACGCCACCTTCGACCAGGCTCCCTTCCGCGACCTGGTCGGTCGCGGCTATCGCGACGCCGGCGAGACCGCGGGCAAGGGCCTCGACGCCACCTTCCCCGCCGACGGCAGCCTCTTCCCGCCGCCGATCACGATCGACCACATCCTCGCCGACGAACGCTTCGGGATCGTCAGTTACGAAGTCGAGCCGCTGCCCAATTCCGACCACCACGCGATCTTCGCCGAGCTCGCGCTCCCCGGCCCCGCCAGGTGAGTTCGCAGAAACGGCCGCATAGCGAAGGAAACTGCGAACTCACCGGGGGAGGGGAGCGGGGCGCCTCAGCCAGCCCGCCTCCGACACCGCCAGGATCGCCAGCAGCACGGCGACGCCGATCGTCAGGGCCAGCGCCGACATGTCGCCGCCGAGCAGGCCGAGGACGACGAGCGCGACGACGCAGGCCAGCCGCTTGCGGGCCAGCCGACCGATCATCCGCAGCCGCACCATGCTCTCGCCGAGCAGGTAGACGGCGGGTCCGGCGGTCGCCATCACGACCCCCGTGGTGGTGAGAGGCTCACTCGGATGGGCGACGAGCAGGTCGTCGGCGATCGCGACCATGATGATCCCGGCGATGATCGGCAGGTGCAGGTAGGTGTAGGCGTCGCGGGCGAGGCTGCCCGGGTCGTCGGACTCGGCGATCGTGCGCATCGAGCCTTTGGCCATCTCGCCGAAGTAGAGCCAGAAGAGGGCGCCGGTGACGAAGAACGCGACCCCGAGTGCGAGGACGCTGGAGGCGGTCAGTCCGCGTGAGCTGGCGGTGGCGCCGGTGATCACGATCGACTCGCCGAGGGCGATGATCACGAAGGACTGGAAGCGCTCGGCGAAGTGGGCGCCCTCGACGTCCCAGTCGGCGGTCCGCGAGTGGCCGAGGCCGGGGGTGACGTAGCCGATCAGCGGCGCCACCACGTCGATCGCCAACGCCGCTCCCCAGATCCACGGGCGGGCCGACTCGTCGACGGCGGCGCCGGCGAGCCACAAGGGGGCAGAGAGGCAGGCCCAGGCGATCAGTCGCTGGAAGACGCGGCGGAGGTGGTGGTCCCTCTCGATCAGCGTCACCGCGGCGACGTTGCGGCCGACCTGCATGAACACGTAGGCGCCGGCGAAGAGCCAGGCCTCGCTGCCGAACGCGGTCGGGATCGCCGCCGACATCAGCAGGCTGGCGAGGGTCACGCAGGCGAGGATCAGCCGCACCTTGTTCGAGCCGGGGTCGAACCAGTTGACCAACCAGGTCACGTAGACCCAGGCCCACCAGACGACCAGCAAGATGAACGCCGCCTGCGCGATCGACGCCCGCGAGAGGTCGGCGTCGATGACCAGATGGGAGATCTGGGTGACGGCGAAGACGTAGACGAGGTCGAAGAAGAGCTCGGTCGGCGTCGTCTCCTGGCGACTGCCGTCGCGTGGCCGCAGGTGCCTGGCGCGCGCGGTCGATGGTGACTGTCCGACCGTGGCGGAGATCTGCCGATCCTACGGGGTGCCCCTTCGACGAGGGCTTGGGTCAAGCTCCGCCGGCGGTAAGGACGGTCTCCAAGTTCTGGCGGTGGATGGCCTCGTAGGGCTCGAAGTATTGGAGCGACCCGGACGCGAGCGAGTCGGCGATCAGCTCGCACAATGGCACCTCGCGCAGCTCCGGCTCGCTCGCCATACGTTGCAGGAGGCGGATGTAGGACTGCGTCGCCTCGTTCAGCCCGGGCGGGTAGCCACCGCCGGCGATCCGATCGGGGTCGCCGTGGGCGGGGAGGATGCGGTCCGGGTCGAGCTCGCGCAGGCGCTCCAGGTCACGGAGGTGGGCATCGAATTGGTCCGGCTCGCCGACGTAGGTGACGGTGTCCTCCATCGTGTCCCCGCAGAGAAGGAGGCGGCGCTCGGGGAGCCAGAGCACGGTCGCGTCGTCGCTGTGGACGTTGACCGCGATCAGCTCGACCGCCTCGCCGCCGACGCTGAGCGTCTCGCGCTCGGCGAAGGTTCGTGTCGGCATCACCAGAGGGGAGATCGCCGGCGGTCCCTCGAGCGTCCCGTCTTCGATCGCCGCCCGCTTCTCCCGCAGATGCTCCGCCGTGCGCTCGTTCGAGATCACCGGCGAGTCGACGAACGCTTCGGTCCCGGCGACGTGGTCGAGGTGCCAGTGACTGAGGACGACGGTGAAACGGCTGACACCACGCCGACCGAGCTCCTCGCGGATCAGCCGTCCGTGCGCAGGCGTGGTGCCGGTGTCGTAGACGAGCGCCTCCTCGCCGTCAACAATCGCGTAGCTCGCGATGCCCAACCCGAGCGCGCCATCGTCGACCCAGTTCGGTTTCGCGTCGAACCGATAGCCCTCGACCCGCCCGTCGTAGAAGGCGAGGAGCCCCGGCCCCGGTTCGAGCACCCGCAGGTGATCGGTCATCGCCCCGATCCTAGGGCGCCCCGTGCCGTTCGCTGTTTGTCCCCCTACAGAGGGACAAGCGACGAAGGGCAGGTCGCGGCGCTACTCGGCGAGAGCGGCGGTGACGCCGCGGTCGAGCCAGATCAGGTCCGAGCCGAGGATCATGAGGTTGGCGCCGGCGTCGCGCTGCCCCAGATCAGCGGCTTGACGATCCCCGGCATGCCCCGCCAGGCGCCGTGCTCGACCGACTCGATCCGCATCCGGGCCTCGATCGTCGCGAGAGTGTCGCGGTCGCACCGGCAGCCGTCGGCGAACCCCGCCCAGGGGCGCGCCGCCCGTCGCTGCAGCGTCCGCCGCAAGCCCGGGTCGGCGCGCACGTGCTCGAGGAAGAGCAGGCGCCCTCCCGGACGCAGCACCCGCGCCGCCTCGGCCACCGCTCGGCGCGGGTCGGCGACGGTGCAGAGGACGAGGGTCGAGACGACGGTGTCGAAGCTCGCGTCGGCGAACGGGAGGTACTCGGCCGGAGCCCGCACCAGATCCGTCGGCACTCCGGCCGGGGCGCGGCCAAGGTCGATGTGGCCGCCCATCCGCTCGCCCGGCTCGGCCAGGACGATGCGATCGAGGTCGGCCGGATAGTGGGGGAGGTTGAGGCCGGTGCCGGCGCCGATCTCGAGCACCGCGCCGCGGGCGCCGGCGAGCAGGTCCCGCCGCAGCCTCGCCATCCCGCGCTTCTCGCCGAACCAGAGGAAGCGGTCGTAGAGGGCGGCGCCGAGGCGGCTGTCGATCACTTCGACGGGCGGGTGCGTGTGGGGGGCTTCGATGGTCTGCATGGCACCTATTCCACCGACGTCGGGACCGCCTGACTTCGCCCATCCGGGCCATCTCGGTGGCCGGTTCGGGCCATTTCGGTGCTCTAGCCTTGCCCTGTGGAAGAGCAGGCGATCCGCTTCACCATCGCGGGAGGGCGTCGGATCGCCTGGGCGAGCAGCGGCTCGGGGCCGCCGCTGGTGCTCTCCGGATGGTGGATGGCGAACCTCGAGCTGAACTGGCGCGAGCCCCGCTTCCGCGCCTTCGTCGAAGCGCAAGGCCGGCATCGGACCGTGATCCGCTACGACCCGCCCGGGACCGGCCTCTCGGTCGATGGCGCCGCGCGGGTCGCCGACCTCGACGTGGAAGCCGGGGCGCTCGGCGCCGTGGTCGAGGTGGCGGGCGGCGGCCCGGTCGATCTCTTCGCCGGCTCCTCCGGCGCCCCGGTCGGGATCGCCTACGCGGCCGACCACCCGGACCGGGTCGGGCGACTGGTGCTCTACGGCGGCTACGCCTGCGGCTCGGAGATCGCCGACGAGCGTTCTCGCCGGGCGATCGTCGGCCTGGTCCGCGAGCACTGGGGCCTCGGATCCCGCGCCCTCGCCGATGTCTTCATGCCCGGTGCCTCGGCGCCGGAGCGCGAGCGATTCGTCGAGTTCCAGCGCCAGGCGGCCGGCGCCGACGAGGCCGCCGCCTCGCTCGAGGCGATCTACGGCTTCGACGTCTCGGAGCGCCTCGCCGACGTACGCCCGGGGGCGATCGTCCTGCATCGCCGCGAGGACCGCGCGATCCCGTTCGGGCTGGGCCAGAACCTCGCCGCCGCGCTCCCCCACGCGACCTTCGTCGCGCTCGACGGCGACGATCACTTCCCCTGGTTCGGCGACTCCGATCAGTTCCTGGCCGTCGCCTTCGAGGCACTCGGGATCGAGGAGCGACCCTCGCCCGCGCCGCGCACGCGGCCCGCGCCGGGGACGACGCCGACCGCCGCCGGCGACCTCACCGCACGCGAGACCGAGATCCTGACCCTGGTCGCAACCGGCCTCTCCGACCGCGAGATCGCGGAGCGCCTGGTCCTGAGCCCCCATACCGTCCATCGCCACGTCGCCAACGTCCGAACCAAGCTCGGCCTGCCCACCCGCGCCGCGGCGGTCGCCGCAGCCACCCAGCGCGGCCTGCTCTAGGTTCATGATCAGGGGATGAGGACGAGCTTTTTCAACGGGGGATTGCGATGACGGTCGAACTGACCGAGGTCGGGCTCTCGCGCGACGAGGTCGTAGCGGTCGCTCGTGGCGGAGATGAGGTGAGCGTCGGTCCGGCGGCGGTGACGGCGATGGAGCGGGGGGCCGCGATCGTCGCCGAGCATGTCGCTTCGGATGAGCCCGTATATGGAGTGTCGACCGGGTTTGGGGCGCTCGCCAATACTTCGATCCCTCCGGAGAAGCGGGCGTTGATGCAGAAGTCGCTGGTGCGGTCGCACGCGGCGGGGATGGGGCCGGAGGTGGAGACCGAGGTCGTGCGGGCGATGATGGTGTTGCGGGCACGGTCGCTTTCGATGGGCTACTCGGGGGTGCGGCCACTCGTCGCCGAGGGGATCGTCGGGCTGCTCAATGCATCGCTGACTCCCGTCGTGCCGGAGTACGGGTCGCTCGGGGCAAGTGGGGACTTGGCGCCGCTCGCTCACGCGGCGCTCCCGCTGCTCGGCGAGGGGGTCGTTCGCGACAGCTCCGGGGAGTTGCTTGACGCGGGCGATGCGCTCGCCGCCGCCGGGCTCGCGCCGATCGAGCTGATGGCGAAGGAGGGGCTCGCACTGATCAACGGGACCGACGGGATCCTCGGGATGCTGGTGCTCGCGCTGCGGGACTTCGGGTTGCTCCTCAAGGCCGCCGACCTCTCGGCCGCGCTCAGCGTCGAGGCCCTGCTCGGCACCGACCGCGCCTTCGCCGAGGACCTCGTCGCGCTGCGCCCGCAGCCCGGCCAGCAGGTCAGCGCGGCGAATCTGCGCCGCCTGCTCGCCGACTCCGCCGTCGTCGCCAGCCACCGTTTCGGCGACACGCGGGTACAGGATGCCTACTCGCTGCGCTGCGCGCCACAGGTCAACGGCGCCGCCCGCGACGCGCTCGACCACGCCAGGCGGACCGCCGACTACGAGCTCGAATCGGCGATCGACAACCCGATGGTGATGCCCGACGGGCGGGTCGAATCGTGCGGGAACTTCCACGGCGCGCCGCTCGGGCTCGCCTGCGACCTGCTCGCGATCGCCTCCGCCGACGTCGGCGCGATCGCCGAGCGGCGCACCGACCGGCTGCTCGACAAAGTCCGCTCCGAGGGCCTGCCGCCGTTCCTCGCCGACGACGCCGGGGTCAACTCGGGGCTGATGATCGGCCACTACACGCAGGCGGCGATGGTCGCCGAGAACCGCCGGCTCGCGGTCCCGGCCAGCTCCGACACGCTCTCGACCAGCGCCTCGCAGGAGGACCACGTGTCGATGGCCTGGGGCGCCGCCCGCAAGCTGCGCACCTCGCTGGCGAACCTGCGCCGCATCCTCGCGGTCGAGATCACCTGCGGCGTTCGCGGGCTGGAGCTGCGCGAGCCGCTCGCCCCCGCCCCCGGCACCGCCGCCGCCCGCGACCGCCTGCGCGTCGACGTCCCCGGCTTCGGCGCTGACCGCTGGCTCTCGCCGGAGCTCGCCGCCGCGGAGGAGCTGGTCGGGTCCGGGGCGCTGGTCGCCGCGGTCGAGGAGAAGATCGGGGAGCTCGAATGAACGCCGGTCCCGAAATCGGAGGTATGAAGTGAGCCGCGAGATCCACGCGCCGCACGGGTCGCAGCTGTCCTGCAAGGGCTGGCCGCAGGAGGCCGCGATGCGGATGCTGATGAACAACCTCGACCCGGCCGTCGCCGAGCGCCCCGAGGACCTCGTCGTCTACGGCGGCACCGGCCGCGCGGCGCGCTCCTGGGAGGCCTACGACGCGATCATCCGCTCGCTCAAGACGCTCGAGGGCGACGAGACGCTGCTCGTCCAGTCGGGCAAGCCGGTCGGCGTGATGCGCACCCACGAGTGGTCGCCGCGCGTGCTGATCGCCAACTCGAACCTGGTCGGCGACTGGGACAACTGGGACGAGTTCCGCAAGCTCGAAGCCGAGGGGCTGACGATGTACGGGCAGATGACCGCCGGCTCCTGGATCTACATCGGCAGCCAGGGCATCGTCCAGGGGACCTACGAGTGCTTCGCTGAGATCGCGCGGCGGCGCCACGGCGGTTCGCTGGCCGGGACGATCACCGTCACCGCCGGGCTCGGCGGCATGGGCGGCGCGCAGCCGCTGGCGATCACGATGAACGGCGGCGTCGCGCTCTGCGTCGAGGTAGACCGCGAGCGAATCGCCCGCCGTCTGGAGACCGGCTACCTCGACAAGGAAGCCGACGATCTCGAGGACGCGATCCGCCGCTGCATGGAGGCGAAGCGGGACGGCCGCGCGCTCAGCGTCGGCCTCTGTGCCAACGCCGTCGACGCCCTGCCCGCCCTGCTGGCCCGCAACTTCGAGGCTGACATCGTCACCGACCAGACCAGCGCCCACGACCCGCTGAACGGCTACGTGCCGAACCTGATGAGCCTGGAGGAGGCCGACCGGCTGCGGGTCGACGATCCCGGCGAGTACGTCAAACGTTCGCGCGCGGCGATCGCGGCGCACTGCGCGGCGATGGTCGAATTCCTCGACCGCGGCGCCGAGGTATTCGACTACGGCAACAGCCTCCGCGCCGAGGCGCGGCTGGGCGGCTTCGAGCGCGCCTTCGACTACCCCGGCTTCGTCCCCGCCTACGTGCGGCCACTGTTCTGCGAGGGCAAAGGGCCGTTCCGCTGGGTCGCGCTGTCCGGGGACCCGGCCGACATCGCCGCCACCGACGCCGCGGTGCTCGACGAGCTCGCCGGCGACGAGGCGCTCGAACGCTGGATCCGCCTGGCGGGCGAGCGCATCGCCTTCCAGGGATTGCCGGCGCGGATCTGCTGGGCGGGGTACGGCGAGCGCCACCGGCTCGGGCTGCGCTTCAACGAGATGGTGCGGAGCGGCGAGCTGAAGGGCCCGATCGTGATCGGCCGCGACCACCTCGACTCGGGCTCGGTTGCCTCTCCATATAGAGAGACCGAGGCGATGGCCGACGGCTCCGACGCGATCGCCGACTGGCCGCTCCTGAACGCGCTCGTCAACACCAGCTGCGGCGCCTCCTGGGTGTCGATCCACGACGGCGGCGGCGTCGGCATCGGCCGCTCCGTCCATGCCGGGATGGTCTGCGTCGCCGACGGCACCGACCTCGCCGCGGAAAAGCTCGAACGGGTCCTGCAGGCAGACCCCGGGATGGGCGTGATCCGCCACGCCGACGCGGGCTACGACCGCGCGATCGAGGTCGCCGCCGAGCGCGGCGTGCGGGTGCCGATGCGCGAGGGCGAGTAGCCGGTGGCGGTGCTCGAGATCCGTGAGATGGGGGACCCGGTGCTGCGCGAACGTGCGGCCGAGGTGAGCGCCGAGGAGCTGGCGAGCGCCGAGACGCAGCGACTGATCGAGGACATGATCGAGACGATGCGGGCGGCGAACGGGGCCGGGCTGGCGGCGCCGCAGGTCGGCGTGGCGAAGCGGATCGCGGTGATCGAGGTGCGCGAGGGCAATCCCCGCTACCCCTACAAGCCGCTGATCCCGCTGACCGTGATCGTCAATCCCGAGCTGACACCGCTCGACGATGCGACCTTCGCCACCAACGAGGGGTGC
This sequence comes from Solirubrobacterales bacterium, assembly GCA_025964255.1. Lineage (GTDB taxonomy): Bacteria > Actinomycetota > Thermoleophilia > Solirubrobacterales > 70-9 > VAYN01. The sequence continues at coordinate 57,902 of JAOPZF010000188.1, forward strand.
CTGTCGATGCCGAATGTGCGCGGCGACCTCGAACGCTTCGAGAACGTCGGGGTGCGCTACCTCGACCGCGACGGCACCCCGCACGAGTCGACGCGGCGCGGCCTCACCGCCGGCACCTTCCAGCACGAGGTCGACCACCTCGACGGGATCCTCTTCGTCGACCGGATGGCCGACATGTCGAGCCTCTCGACCTGGGCCGAGTTCGAGCGCCACGGCAAGGACGAGTTTGTCGCCCGCGTCGAAGCACTGGTCGAGCGGGTCGGCTCGTGAGGTCTTGTTAATGAGGATGGGTTCGTGACCGATTTCTGGTGCGAGTACGCCTGGCTCGGCGGTGAGGAGGCGACGCCCGGCGTGCTGGTCGGGGTCGAGGGGGAACGGATCGTCACCGTCCGCATCGGCGTCGCCGAGGCGCCGCAGGGCGCCGTCGCCCTCTCCGGCTACACGCTGCCCGGCCTCGCCAACGCCCACTCGCACGCCTTCCAGCGCGCCTTCCGCGGCAAGACCGAGGTCGGCCCGGGGACCTTCTGGACCTGGCGCGAGGAGATGTACGCGGCGGCGGCGCGGCTCGATCCGGACCTCTACTTCGCGCTCGCGCGGGCGACCTTCGGCGAGATGGCGCTCGCCGGGGTCACCAGCGTCGGCGAGTTCCACTACGTCCACCACGCCCCCGATGGCTCTCCTTATGAGGACCCCAACGCGATGGGCGTGGCGGTGATCGCGGCGGCGCGCGAGGCGGGAATCCGGATCACGCTGCTCGACACTTGCTATCTGCACGGCGGGATCGGCCTGGACCCGACCGAGGGGCAGCGGCGCTTCTCCGACGGGACGGCGGAGCGCTGGGCCGAGCGGGTCGGGGCGCTGGAGGGTGGGCCGACGGTGCGGATCGGCGCCGCGATCCACAGCGTGCGCGCGGTCGCGCCGGAGGAGGCGGCGGTGGTCGCCGCGTGGGCTCGCGAGCGCGAGGTGCCGTTGCACGCCCACGTCTCCGAGCAGCCCGACGAGAACGCCGCGTCCATCGCCGCCTACGGGCGCACACCGACCGAGGTGCTGGCCGAGGCCGGCGCCCTCGGCGAGCGCTTCACCGCGGTCCACGTCACCCACCCGAGCGAGCGCGACCGCGAGCTGCTCGGCGCGGCCGGCGCCACCGCCTGCTTCTGCCCGACCACCGAGCGCAACCTCGCCGACGGGATCGGGCCCGCGTCTGGCTTGCGAGCGGCCGGGGCGCGCCTCGCGGTCGGCAGCGACTCGCAGGCGGTCATCGACCTCTTCGAGGAGTGCCGCGCGATCGAGCTCGACGAGCGCCTGGCCCGACTCGAGCGCGGCAACCAGGACGCCGCTGCTCTGCTCACGGCGGCGACGGCGGATGTCCAGCGGGCGATCGGCTGGCCCGAGGCGGGAGCGATCGAACGCGGGCGGCTCGCCGACCTCGTCAACCTCTCCGGCGACGGCGTCCGCCTCGCCGGGATCACTCCGGAGACCGCAGCGCCGTCGATCGTCTTCGCGGCTGCCGCGGCCGACGTCACCAACGTCATCGTCGGCGGCGAGTTCGTCGTCCGCGACGGCGCGCACGTCACGCTCGACGTCGCGAGCGAGCTGAACGAATCGATCGCGGCGCTCAGCGGGGACGACGTGAGCGACGGAGGTGCCTGGTGAGCTCGCTCGCGATCGACAACATCGGCCTGCTGATCACCAACGAGCCGAGCCTCGGTGGCGACGGGCCCCTTGGTGAGCTTCGTGACGCCGCCGTCGTATTCGAGGACGGGGTGGTGGTCGCGGTCGAGCGGGCCGGGGTCGACGCCGACGATCGGGTCGACGCCGGCGGCTGCTGCGTCATGCCCGGCTTCGTCGACAGCCACACGCACCTGGTCTTCGCCGGCGACCGCTCCGCCGAGTTCGCCGCGCGGATGGCGGGCGCCCCCTACGAGGCTGGCGGCATCCGGGTGACCTCGGAGGCGACGCGCGCCGCCGGCGCGGCGGAGCTCGAGCGCCTCGCCCGAGCGCGCCGGGCCGAGGGAGTCCGCGCCGGGATCACCCACGTCGAGATCAAGTCCGGCTACGGCCTCGACGTCGCCGCCGAAGCGAAGTCCTGCGAGGTGGCGGCGAAGATCACCGACGACGTCACCTTCCTCGGTGCCCACGTCGTCCCGGCCGAGTTCGAGTCGGACCCCGACGCATATGTGGCGCTCGTCTGCGGCGAGATGCTCGCCGCCTGCGCGCCGCTCTGCCGCTGGATCGACGCCTTCTGCGAGACCGGCGCCTTCACCGCTGAGCAGTGCCGCGCGGTGCTCGAGGCGGGCCGCGCCGCCGGACTCGGCCTGCGCCTGCACGGCAACCAGCTCGGGCCGGGGGAGGGCGTCCGGCTCGCGGTCGAGCTCGGCGCCGCCTCGGTCGACCACTGCACCTACCTCACCGACGACGACATCGAGGCGCTGGCCGGCTCCCGCACCGTCGCGACCTTCCTGCCGGCGACCGACTTCTCGACCCGCCAGCCCTACCCGGACGCTCGCCGCGTCATCGACGCCGGCGCCACCGTCGCGCTCGCCACGAACACCAACCCTGGCTCGAGCAACACCACCTCGATGGCGTTCTGCATCGCCATCGCCGTCCGCGACATGGGGATGACGGTCGCCGAGGCGGTCCGCGCCGCCACCCTCGGCGGCGCCGAAGCCCTCCAGCGCACCGATATTGGCCGCCTCGCCCCCGGCTGCCGCGCCGACGCGATCGTCCTCGACGCCGCCTCACCCACCGACTTCGTCTACCGCCCCGGCGTGCCGCTGGTCCGCGAAGTCTTCGCCGCCGGCCGCACCGCCTGGTCGGCCGCCGACTGAGCCCCCAGGTATCGCCGCCGCGGGCCGGCCGGTAACAACCGCCGCGGTGCCGAACATCTAACTGTCAGATGCGCCCGTTGGAGGATCGATTGCAGCCGGAACCCGATATCTACCGGGGTCGCTTCGAGCGCTGCTTCGACGAGCACTACGTGCGGATCTTCGCCTTCGCCACGCGGCGGGTCTCCGGGCGCGAGAGCGCCGAGGACGTCGTCGCCGACACCTTCGCGATCGCCTGGCGGCGGCGCGACCGGATCCCGGAGGAGGCGTTGCCGTGGCTGTACGCGATCGCCGCCAACGTGATCGCCAACCAGTACCGGTCGAGCCATCGGCGCCACAACTTGGGGGAGCGGCTGGCGCGAGAGGCGAGCGTCGCCGCCCCGGGGACCGATCCCGCCGATTCGCTGGGCGGCCGCGACGAGCTCGCCGCCGCGCTGGCGCGGCTCGACGAGGCCGAGCGGGAGGTGCTGCGGCTGGTTGCCTGGGAGGGGCTCTCGACCGGCGACGGCGCCCGCGTCGTCGGCTGCTCGCCGGGCGCGTTCCGGGTGCGGCTGCATCGCGCCCGCCGCAAGCTCGCCAAGGAGCTGAAGACCACTGGACAACGACCCCGCGAGAATTGCCGACCGTCGCGGACGGTCGAGGAGGGATCATGAGCGACACCGTCCGAGACGACGACCTGCTGGGCCGGCTGCGGCTGGCGGATCCGGTCGACCTGGCCGAGCTGGAGCCGGCGGTCGCGCCGCTGCGTGACCGGATCAAGACGCGGGCGATCGCCCAGGGCAGCACGCCGAGCGAGCCGATCCCGGCCGGCGACCGCGTCGCGATCGAGACGGGCGCGGCCGGCCGGGGCGGATTCCGTGGCCGGCGCCGCTGGCTCCCGCTCGGCTTCGCCTCGCTGACCGCTGCCGTCGTCCTCGCCGCCGTGCTCGTCTTCTCCGGCAGCTCGATCGACTCGGGCCCGGGGGCGAACCCCGGCTTCGCCGACGCCGCGGTCAAGGTCGCCGAAGCCAACCCGCGGCTGCTGATCACCGCGCCGGGCTGGCGGATCGAAGAAGCGCGTAGCTTCAAGCCCCAGAGGGGGCAGCTGGAACTCGGCGACGGCTCCCACCAGGTCCACCTCGCCTGGGGCCCCGCCGTCGACCGGAGCGCGTCGCTCTACAACACTGGCGGCGAAGGGCGGGTGGCGGGGACCTGGAACGAAACGATCGCGGGGCGGAAGGCGATCGTCTTCCACCTCGAAGCGGGCCCGACCGGCAGCTACTTCACGACGATCTTTCCGGCCGAAGGCGGCGTCTTCGTGTCGCTCGGCGGCGCCTTCGCGAAGCGGAGCGAATGGGAGGCGCTGATGGCGAGCGTGCGGGCGGTCGACGTCGAGGAATGGCTCGAAGCGATGCCCGGCGAGATCCTGCGGCCGGGAGCCTTCAACGCGGAAGTGACGCGGATGCTCCACGGCGTCCCCGTCCCGTCCGGCTTCGACGCCACGGCGGCGATCGAACCGACCGAGCTCACCAACCGCTTCCAGGCGGCGAAGAAGCTGACCCAGGCGGTCACCTGCGAATGGGTGCGGAGCTGGGACGGCGCCCGCCGGGAAGGCGACGAGGCCGGCGCCCGCGAAGCGGTCGAGGCGATGTCCGGCGCCAGTCACTGGCCGGTGCTCCTGCGGATGGTCCGCGAAAAGGGCTACCAGGGCGCCTCTCTACCGGCGCCCGGCTACGGCTGGCCGACCTCGATCATCACGATCGGCCACCAGATGGCCGCCGGCCGCCTCGAACGCGAACGCGCGTTGACGGAGTCGGGCGGCAAGGTGACCGCGTCCGGCTTCGTGATCCCGAAGGGCGCCTACCCGCCCGACCGCGTGAGCTGCTTCCCGCCCGGCGGGGGTGCGGGCTAGGCGCGGTCCTTCAGCTCGAGCACGTCGAACGACCAGATCTCGCTGCCCGTCCCGACCGGTCCCTGCTCCCGGTGCTGGGAATGACCGGTGGCGAAGTCGGCGCTTTTCAGCCAGCCCTGGAAGTCGTCCTCGGAGCGCCAGCGGGTGAGGACGAGGCAGATGTCCCGATCGTCGTTGGGTCGCAGCAGCTCGAAGGACTCGAACCCCTCGGCCTCCTCGACTTTCCCGGCGCGGGAGGCGAAGCGCTCGGCGAACTCCCCGAAGCGCTCGCGGGGGACGGTGATCGCGTTGATCTTGACGATGCTCATACGCCGGATCCTACGGGTGCCGCCTCTCCGCAAATTTTTAGGTTCCCGCGTCGCTCGGCTTGAACGCCGCGCGGTCCCGCGACGTACGCCGGGCACATTCACCGGGACCGGCCCATTGGCCACCCCTACAAGGAGGCATGGAATGAAACGGTCCTACCTGGCCGTAGGAGCGCTGGCGCTCGTCGCGGCGATGTTGATCGCCGGCTGTGGCGGTGGCGGTTCCTCGTCGAGCACGACCAGCACCGAAGCGAGCGAAGCAGCGCCGGCCGAAACCGAAGCGAAGGAAGAAAAGCCCACGGCCGAAGAAACGGCGGCGAAGCCCGCCGCGGAAGCTGAAGCCGAACCCGAAGGGGAACCGACGCCGATCTCCCTCGGCGAAGCCTCCGGGGTGGGGAAGGTCCTCGTCGACTCGGAAGGGATGACCCTCTACTACTTCCAGAAAGATCAGAAAGGGAGCGGCAAATCCAAGTGCGAAGGCGCCTGCGCAGAAGCCTGGCCGCCACTGATCACCGAAGGCGAACCGGAAGCGATGAAGGGCGTCAAGACGGCGATGCTGGGGACTATCGAACGCAAAGACGGCTCTACTCAGGTCACCTACGCCGGCTGGCCCCTCTACACCTTCGTCGCGGACAAGAAGCCCGGCGAAGACAACGGCACCGACTCGAAGGGCTTCGGCGCCTCCTGGTACCCGCTCCACTCGAACGGCAAGAAGGGTGGCCACTGAGGTCAGGTTTCGGGACGTCGACCGACGGCGGGGCCATCGCGCTTCTTGACTCGGGCCACAAGCCCCTCGACCCTGTCGAGGGGCTTCGTGTCTTTCCTGAGCGCCCGCGTTCCGGGTCAGGCTCGCGCCGCCGCGATCCGGGGCGCGACCGCGGGGAGAAGCAGGGCCGAGAGGCAGACCATCGCGAAGGCGAGGATCTGGAGGGTGATGCCGAGCGGGCTGGGGGAGAGGGGATCGCCGAAGACGAGGATGCCGCCGACGATCTGCGTGGCGTTGGCGACCAGGCCCATCAGGCCGATCGTCTCGATCGCCCCGCCCGACTGGAGGGCGGCGACCGCGGCGTATTGGGCGAGGGCGCCGCAGGCGATGACGACGAGGACGAGCGCGGCGTCAAGGGCGATGCTGCCATCGCCGCCGAGGACGGCCTTGATCGCGATGCCCGCGAGGGCGAAGAGGAGGCCGGCGAGGACCGCGCGGAGGACGCCGTGTCGTGTTGAAAGTCGGTCGGACCGGTGGCCGAGGGCGATCGCCGCGGCGAGCAGGATGAGGCCGCCCTCGAAGCTGAGGATCCCGGCCAGGGAGAAGGACGAGTCGGAGCCGTGGAAGCGCGGCAGGGTGACGACGAGGAGGACCAGGCCGACCCCGCCGATCGCCAGCGCCGCCCACTGGCGCCGCCCGACCGGTTGGCCGAAGAAGCGCTGCGAGAGGACCGCCAGGGTGACCGCGCCGCCGGCGAGGATCGCCTGGACGAGCGAGATCGGGGCGAGCGAGAGGGCGGCGACGTGGGCCAGCCAGGCGACCGCGGCGAGCGCCCAACCGGCGGCGAACCAGCGCGAGCTCGCGAGGTCGCGCAGGCCCGCGAGCTTCTTGGAACCGGAGACGGAGGCGGTGTCCTGGCAACCGCGATGCTTCAGGAGCGAGGCGAGATTCGTCGCCACCGCCACCAGCACCGCTAGTCCGATCCCGATCTCCACCGTGGCCTAGTTATCGGCCGGTGCCGCGCCGGTACTGAGGGGAATGTCGATTTCGTCGCGGACGGCGGCGACGGCCATGGTCGAGGTGCGGCAGGCGCTGGCGATCACACGGTTCGCCGAGTCGGGGCTGCGCGAAATCTCGAACCGGATCAGCGCTTTGCGTCGCAGCTTCGCCCGAGCTTCGCCGGTGATCGTCTCCGGCAGCAGCTCCATCGCCTCGTCGGCGGCCCGGGCCCTGCTGCACGACAGGCAGTAGGCGAGCCCTCCGGAGGTGGTCCAGGTGGGTGGCAGCGGCGAGGGGCGATCGTCGATCTGCCCGGCCGAGACCTCACAGCGGGCGCAACTCCATCTGACCTCCGAGCGCACATCGTGGGCGTCGACGACCGACGGGGAAGTGCCGAGTTCGGCGAGCGTGGCGATCCTGTGTCTCCTGCCTGTGAACTGCTGGGGAGATCCTGCGACCCCGAGGCAAGAAAGCGCGTGGAGGAAACGGAACCTCTCGGGCGACGAATCGGCCGCACCGACCTATTCACCGTAGCAGGGGATCGGCGCCCCGTCACGGGAACAGCCGGCGTCGCAAGTCCGCGAACCGAATTCGTCGCGGGGGGTAAGAATGGGTGTGGGAGTGCGACGGCTATGGCTATGGATCGGCGTCTGGCTCGGTAGCAGGGCGCTGATTGTCTGGGAGATCGGCTTCTGGGCCGCGGGGCATCCGTGGCTGCAGGATGTCGTCAACTACGAACGGTGGGCGTTCTTCCTCACCGGGCACGGAGAATTTCCCGGCGGAAACGGGTGGCAATATCCGCCGGGGGCGGGGCTCTTGATGTTGGTCCCGCGGCTGGTCCCGGTCGGCTACGGGGAAGCTTGGGTCGGGTTGATGCTGGTGGTCGATTTCGCCGGCTTCCTGCTGTTGGCCCGGCTCGCTCGGCGTTCGGGAAAAGAAGGCGGGGTATGGATCTGGCTGCTCGGGCTCCCGTTGCTCGGCGTGCTCCCGTGGCTGCGGTTCGACCTCGTGCCGACCGTGATCGCGATCGGGGCGCTGGTCGTCATCCACCGTCGGCCCGGCTGGTTCGGGGTGCTCGTGGGGCTCGGCGCGGCGATCAAGGTCTGGCCGGTCCTCCTGCTTGTCGGGGAGTGGGATCGGCGGCGCCTGCTGAGGAGTGCGCTCGCGGCGGCCGCGGTGATCGTGACGGTCTTGCTCGTCTCGGCGATCGCGTTCGGCAACGCGACCCACTTCTTCTCGAATGGCGGCGGTCGCGGCCTGCAGGAGGAAGCGGTCGCCACCATCCCCTGGCAGGTAGGGAGGATCTTCGGCGATCCCTATTCGCGCCAGGTCCACTTCGGCGCCTGGCAGATCGTCGCGCCGGGGGCGGCGACCGTCGGGGCCCTGCTCAAGCTGTTGACCTTCGCCGCGCTGGTCGGCGCGGCCGCGTGCTGGTGGTGGCGGAACAAGGAGATCCGGACGGGTCGCTCTGAGCTGGCCGAGGACTCCGTCAGTCGCGATCTCATCTTCGCGGTCGTCTTGGCCGTCATCGTGACCAGCCCGGTGCTCAGTCCCCAGTACATGGTCTGGCTGCTTGGTCTAGCGGCGGTGGTCATCAGCGCCGGACCGACCCGCTTGGGACGTCCGGCCTGGATCGTGGTCGGGGCGACGGCGTTGTCGGCAACGCACTTCCGTTCTCCCGAGGTGATCCTCGTCCGTGACCTCGCGCTCCTGTTCGCCGCGGTCGACGCGGCGGCGACGATGGGGCGGCTGTTGCGGCCGCGCGCCGGCCGACAAAGCCCCGGGGTGGGGACGCCGATCGTTATGTGACTTTGGTTCGCGCCGAAAGGAAGGCCGGGGAGGGCGCGTTCATGTCGTGTGTCGACCCGGCTTCATCCCGCCGTCCTTTCCGGGGCCTTCGTGCTCGCCGCGTTCCTCTTCGCCTTCGCCCAGGCGGGTGAGGCGAACGCGGAGGCGGCTCCGCCGTCGGAAGGCTGGGGCGCGGCCTACGAACGCGCGGCGGTCGAATACTGGGGAGAGACGGCCACGCGGTGTGAAGGCGGCACCGTCGACTTCGACTCTTCGTTGCCGCTCGCCCATCGACTCGAACAGGGCGAAGGTCGGGTCCTCGGTCGGGCCACCGTCGCCGAAGCCCCGGGCGGGCACTGTTATATGTGGATCGCGCCGCTGCCCGGCCGCGGCGTCTACTTCCGCTGCGTCCTCTTCGCCCACGAGTACGGGCACTGGCTCGGCTATCCCGACAGCCCGAGCGACCCCTCGCGATCGGTGGCGGCCGAACTCCTCGGCGGATACACCGTCGACGCTCCCTGCCATCGCCTCGTCGAAACGGTGCGGTCCGAAAACTCGGACTGAGGCCGAGGGCGCGGCGTTCGGCCGCTTCCTCGAAAGTCAAGTTTCGATCCGCACCTAGGGGGTAGCCCTCAGATCGGAGCTAGAACGACCTGGGGAGGTTCGAAGTGGCGATCCGAAAACGGCCGGCGATCCTTGCGCTGGCATTGGTCTTGTCCCTGCTCACCGGCTTGGTCCTGGCCGGAGCAGGAGGCGTCTTTGCCGGCACCCGGCCGACCGACCGTGGTGTGCCGCGCGGCGGCCATCCCGGCGGCGGTTGGTGGCATGGCGGCCACGGCGGGCACGGCGGTGGTGACATCAACGGCAAGGTCAACGCGCTCATCGGGCAGATGACGACGCACGAAAAGCTCGAGCAGCTGACCCTCTCCTCCGACGCCCAGGCGACGACCGAAAGCGCCGAAGAAGGGCTCGGCAGCGTCTTCAGCCTCGTCGACCCGCAGAAAATCGACGAACTGCAGCACGCGGCGGTCGAAAACTCACGGCTCCACATCCCGATCCTGTTCGCCTACGACACGATCCACGGATACCGGACGATCTTCCCGACGCCGCTCGCCGAGGCATCCAGCTGGGACCCGGCGGTGGCCGAAACCGATGACACGATCGCCGCGCGGGAGACCGCTGCGGTCGGCATCAAGCAGGCCTACTCGCCGATGGTCGACATCAGCCACGAGCCCCGCTGGGGGCGGATCGTCGAGGGCTCGGGTGAGGATCCCTACCTCGGCTCGGTGTTCGCCGCCGCCCGCGTGCACGGGCTCCAGGGCGACGATCCCGCCGCTCCCGACAAGGTGCTCGCCAGTCCCAAGCACTTCGTCGCGTACGGCCAGCCCGAGGGCGGCCGCGAGTACAACACCACCGACATGTCCGGTGAGCGGCTGTGGAACATGTATCTGCCGCCCTTCAAAGCCGCGCTCGACGCGGGCGCCGAAACGGTGATGTGTTCGTTCAACGCGCTGAACGGTGTGCCGGGGTGCGCGAACCACCTCACCGAGACCGAAATCCTGAAGAAGAAATGGGGCTTCAAAGGCTTCATCGAGAGTGACTACACGGCGGTCGCCGAGCTGCGCGCCTGCCCGCCGGTCGAACCGAACGAAGGGCCGTGCGGCCACGGCATCGCCGCCGATGGCCCGGAAGCGGCGCGCGCCGCGCTCGAAGCCGGGACGGACTCGGAGATGGTCTCGACCAACTACCTCGACTTCGGCGAACAGCTGCTCGAAGAAGGCAAGCTGTCGATGGCGCGGGTCAACGACGCGGTGCGGCGGATCCTGACGGTGAAGTTCAAGGCGGGGCTGTTCGAACACCCCTACGTGAACATCGCCGAAATCCCCGAAAAGACGATGCAGCCGGAAGACGTCGCCGCCGAGCGCGCCGCCGCTTCGCGCTCGATGGTGCTGCTGAAAAACGCCAACGGCGCGCTGCCGCTCTCGAAAGGGCTCAAATCGGTCGCCGTCGTCGGCCCGCTCGGCAACGACAAAGCCGACCCGCTCGGCCCTTGGTCCGGCCAGGGGAAACCAGAAGACGTGGTGACGCTGAAAGAAGGGATCGAAGCCGCGCTGCCC
>JAOPZF010000189.1 GCA_025964255.1 Solirubrobacterales bacterium
GCGTAGAAGGCGAAGGTCGAGAAGTTGCCACGGGTGCCGACCATCCGGCCCTCGGAGTCGATTGCGCCGAGCGCCTCGCAGGAGTCCTGCAGCACACCGAGGCCGTGGCGCTCGGCCAGCGCCTCGAGCTCGGGCCAGGCGGCGGGCCAGCCGAAGATGTCGATCGGCAGCAGGCCGACGGTCTTCTCGGTGACCGCCGCGGCGGCCGCCTCGACGTCGATGTCCAGCGTCACCGGGTCGACGTCGACGAAAACCGGTTTCGCCCCCTCGTAGAGCAGGCAGTTGGAGGAGGCGACGAAGGTGAAGGGGCTGGTCAGGACCTCGTCTCCCGGTCCCCAGCCGAGCTGGCGCACGCCGAGGTGGAGCGCCGCCGTGCCGCTCGACACCGCGACCGCGTCGTCGACGCCGAGGAAGTCGGCGAAGGCGCGCTCGAAGCGCTCGCCCATCGGCCCGAGCGAGAGTCGGCCCGAGCGCAGCACCTCGAGCACGAGCTCCTCCTCGCGCTCCCCGATCTCCGGGCTCGACAGCGGGATCGGCTCGAACTCACTCATCTCCGGCTCGTCTCATTGAAACGCGTACTCCAGCGAGTCGACCAATGCCTGCCAGGACGCCTCGATCACGTTCCCGGACACGCCGGTCGTCCCCCACTCGCGGCCGTCGCCGTCGGCGGAGTCGAGCAGTACCCGGGTGACCGCGCCGGTGCCGCGGTCCTGGTCGAGGATCCGCACCTTGTAGTTGGTCAGCTCGATCTCGTTGAGGTGCGGGTGGCGGCCGGCGATCGCTTTGCGCAGTGCCTGGTCGAGCGCGCTCACCGGGCCGTTGCCCTCGGCGATCTCGACGTAGCGCTCGCCGTCTACCAGCACCTTCACGGTCGCCTCGGTTTCGACCTCTCCCCCGGCCCGCCGCTGGGTCACGACGCGGTAGCTCTCGAGCGTGAAGAGCGGCTTGTAGACGCCCGCCTCGTGGCGCAGCAGCAGCTCGAAGGAGGCCGGCGCCGCCTCGTAGTGGAAGCCGTGGTGCTCGCGCTCCTTCAGAACCTCGATCGCCCGCGAGGCGGTCTCGTCGTCGATCTCGAGGCCGGCGGCGCGGGCCTGGTCGCGGATCGTCGCCTTGCCGGAGAGCTCCGACGGCAGGATCGCGCGCTCGTTGCCGATCGCCGCCGGCTCGACGTGCTCGAAGGTGCGCGCGTCGACCTCGATCCCGGCGACGTGCATGCCGCCCTTGTGGGCGAAGGCGTTGCGGCCGACGTAGGGGGCGTTCGGGTCCGGCGTGAGGTTGCAGAGCTCGTCGATGAAGTGGACCGTCTCGGTCAGCGTCTCGAGCTTGCCCTCGGGGACGACGTCGAAGCCCATCTTCAGCTGCAGCGCGGGCAGCACCGAGGTCAGGTTGGCGTTGCCGCAGCGCTCGCCGTAGCCGTTCACCGTCCCCTGCACCATGCGCGCCCCGGCGTCGACCGCGGCGAGGCTGTTGGCGACCCCGCAGCCCGCGTCGTCGTGGGCGTGGATGCCGATTTCGGCGCGGTCGCCGAAGCGGGTGGCGACGACCTCGGTCGCCGCCCCGACCTGGTTCGGCAGGCTCGCCCCGTTGGTGTCGCAGAGGGTGACGTTCTCGGCCCCGGCGTCGATCGCCGCCTCGAGGCAGGAGAGCGCGTACCCGGGGTCCTCGCGGTAGGAGTCGAAGAAGTGCTCGGCGTCGTAGACGACCCGCTTGCCCCGCTCGCGGCAGAAGGCGACCGACTCGGCGATCATCGCCAGGTTCTCCTCGCGGGAGACCTTGGTGACCTTCTCGAGGTGGAGGCCCCAGGTCTTGCCGACCAGGGTGACCACCGGTGCGAAGGAGCCGGTCACGGTGAGGAGCGCCGGGTCTTCGGCCGCCTCCACCCCGCGCCGCCGGGTCATGCCGAAGGCACAGACGACGGCGCGCTCCAGCTCGAGGTCGGCGAGCGAGGCGAAGAGCTCCTCTTCCTTCGGGTTGGAGCTGGGGAAGCCGGCCTCGATCATCTGCACGCCGAGCCCGTCGAGCGCGGTGACGACCCGCGCCTTCTCGGCCGCCGACAACGACATGCCCTCGCCCTGCATGCCGTCCCGCAGGGTCGTGTCGTAGAGCTTGACCTGTTCCATCTGGGTGCTGCCTTTCGAGTTACGAACCGATATCGGGCGGGACCCGATCGGTCCCGGGGCCACTGCGGACCCAGGGCGCGCGGCCGCTCCCGGCAGCGCCTGCCGCTAGGCGGCTGGGGTAATTCGCCCGATCGTCTCGTCGGTGGACTCGATCTCCTCGGCGCCGATCTGGGCACCGTTACGACCGTTATCCGGCTTGTCGGCGGGGACGTCGACGAAGTCGAGCCACTCGAGGTACTCCTCGGCGCGCCCGTGCAGGGCGTCCATGAATTTCGCCTGCACGTGGCGGGTGATCTCGCCGGGGCCGCCGATCGCGTGATCGTCGATCTCCCTGACGGGCACCATCTCGGCCGCGGTGCCGGTCAGGAAGACCTCCTCGGCGAGGTAGAGCTCGGCGCGGGCGATATCGCGCTCGACCACGGTGTAGCCGAGGTCACGGGCGATCTGGATCACCGACTTGCGGTTGATCCCGTCGAGGATCGAGGCGGTGTGTGGCGGGGTCAGGACCTCCCCGTCGCGGACCACGAAGATGTTCTCGCCCGAGCCCTCGGAGACGAAGCCGCGCTCGTCGAGCAGGATCGCCTCGTCGTAGCCGGCGTTGGCCGACTCGGTCTTGGCGAGGATCGAGTTGAGGTAGGAGCCCGACGCCTTCGCGTGCGGGATCGCGCCGCCGGGGCTGTTTCGCCGCCAGCTCGAGACCTTGGCGCGGATTCCTTTGCCGGCGCTCTCGTCACCGAGGTAGGCGCCCCAGGGCCAGGTCGCGATGATCACGTCGACCGGAGCCGAGTTGGCGTAGAGGCCCATCTCGCCGTATCCGCGGAACGCCAGCGGGCGGATGTAGCAGGAGCGCTGCCCGTTGCGGGCCATCAGCTCGTGCGTCGCCAGGCGCAGTTCCTCGGCCGAGTACGGCAGGTCCATGTAGTAGAGCGAGGCCGACTTGACCAGGCGGTCGTAGTGCTCCTGGGAGCGGAAGATCGCCGGGCCGCGCTCATCGGTGTCGTAGGCACGGATCCCCTCGAAAACCCCGGTGCCGTAGTGCAGGCCGTGCGTGAGCACGTGCACTTTGGCGTCATCCCAGGCGATGAATTCGCCGTTCTTCCAAATCAAATCGCAAGCTTCCATGTTGGGGGGATTATGCCCGATGGATCGAAGGGGTTGGAAGCAAGTGCCTGGAATGGACTTTGAAACCCCAAAAGGAGGAAGCAGGATGAAGCGATTTCGTCCCCGGCTGACTTACGCGAACGTGATCGCGTCGTTGGCCTTATTCGTCGCCCTGGGCGGCTCCGCGGTGGCTGCCGGACTGGCCAAGAACAGTGTCGGCCCGAACCAGCTGAAGAAGGGCGCGGTGACCGCCGGGAAAATCCGCAAGCAGGCCGTGACCAGCGGCAAGATCGCGCCCAAGGCGGTGACCGCGGGCAAGCTCGGCCCGAACGCGGTGCTGCCCGGGAACCTCGGTCCCGGGATCATCTCGACCGACAAGATCGCCGCCTCGGCGGTGACCGCGGAAAAGATCAAGAACAACGTTGTCACCACGAACAAGATCACCAACGCCTCGGTGACGTCGCAGAAACTGGCCGCGAGCGCGGTCGGCACCAACAACCTCGCCGAAGGCTCGGTGACCGGCGCGAAGATCGCCAAAGAAACGATCACCGCCGAAAAGCTCGCCAAAGGCGCGATCGGCAACGTCGAAACGCTGAAGACCGGCCAGACCGAGCGCGGCACCTTCAGCCTCGGCGGCACGAAGGAAGCAGCGAAAGACGCGAGCGCGTTCAACACGGTCAGCTTTCAGCTGACGCTGGCGGCCAATCCGCTCGCCGTCGTCGTGGTCCCGAAAGGCGGCCCGTTCACGGCGCAGTGCCCGAGCCTCGGCGGTGGCAACACCACGCCGGAAGCCCTGGCGGGCGTCGTCTGCCTCTACCTGACCACCGAAACCAACCTGGAAGGCGTCGGCGGAGCCGCGCTGACCACCGAAGCCAACCGCCTCGGCGTCAACCTGACGGCGAAAGGCGCGAAAGCGACCGAAGGCAACTTCGTCGCCTCCGGCATCTGGGCGGTGACCGCTCCCTAAGTCGGGTTGGCGCGTAGCGACTCGAGCACCGCGGCGGTCATCTCCGCGGTGCCGACCTCGACCTCGGCGGGCACGTCCACCATCGGCGGTGGTGCGGCGGGCCCGCCGGCAAGGTCGGGGGTGCGCAGGCCGTCTTCGAGGACCTGGTCGACCGCCGCCTCGATCAGCGCCGCATCGTCCGGCCTTCCGAGGCCGTGGCGCAGCATCATCGCCGCCGAGAGGAAGGTCGCGAGCGGGTTGGCGATGCCTTTGCCGGCGATGTCCGGGGCCGAGCCGTGGACCGGCTCGAAGAGGCCCGGGTCGCCGTCGGCGCCGAGGCTTGCGGACGGGAGCATCCCGAGGCTGCCGGTCAGCATCGCCGCCTCGTCGCTGAGGATGTCGCCGAAGAGGTTCTCGGCGACGATCACGTCGAAGTCGGCCGGGCGTGAGACCAACTGCATCGCCGCGTTGTCGACCAGCAGGTGGTCGAGCGTGACGTCCGGGTAGTCGGGCGCGACGCGGGTGACGACCTCGCGCCAGAGCCGCGACGTCTCCATCACGTTGGCCTTGTCGATCGAGGTGACCTTGGGCTTGCTGCCCGAGCCCTCGGCGCGGCGGCGGGCGGCCTCGAAGGCGGCGCGGGCGATGCGCTCGATTTCGGAGGCGTCGTACTCGCAGGTGTCGAAGGCGGCGTCGCCGTCGCGGCCGGACTTGCCGAAGTAGATGCCGCCGGTGAGCTCGCGAACGACCAGCAGGTCGGTGCCGGAGATGATCTCCTCGCGCAGCGGGCTGGCGCCCATCAGCGCCGGGCTCGGGCGGACGGGACGAAGGTTGGCGTAGAGGCCCATCCCTTTGCGGAGGCCGAGGAGACCCTGCTCGGGCCGCGGGTCGTCGGGGTTGGTCGTGTCCCATTTGGGACCGCCGACCGCGCCGAGGAGGACCGCGTCGGCCGCCTTGCAGGCGGCGAGGACCTCGTCGGTGAGGGCGACGCCGTTGGCGTCGATCGAGCAGCCCCCCATGAGGCGCTCGTCGTAGTTGAACTCGCCCAGGGAGTCGAGGACTTGGCGGGCGGCGGCGACGATCTCGGGGCCGATCCCGTCACCGGGCAGGACGACGATGTTGGGGGTCTCAGGCATGCCAGCGACTTTACTCAGGCGGCCGTAGCTTCGATGTTCAGCCGCACGTACCCGAGCGTCAGCGGGTCCTCCTGGGTGGCGAGGACGTCGGCGACGAACTGGTCACCGAGGTCGTCGGGCAGCTCGGCGACGTAGGGGCCGAGGCAGACCGTCTTGGCGAACGCCGTCGGCTCCGGCGGGTTGACCGGCCAGGGCTCGAGCCAGCATTTGACGTCGGTGAAGCCTGCGCCCCGCAGGCGCTCTTCGGTCTCCTCCGGCCCGGCGTAGTTCCAGAGCGCGGGGAACTCGCCGAGGTGGGTCGCGTAGGGCTCGCGTTGTGCGATGTCCTCAGCGGCCACGCGGAAGGAATGGATGTTGCCCTCTCCCCCGCACTGTGCGGCGAAGCGGCCGCCGTCCACGAGCGCCGCCCGCATCCGGGCGAAGAGCGCGTCGTGGTCCATGATCCAGTGGAAGACGGCGGTCGAGAAGACCGCGTCGACCCGCTCGTCCAGCTCCAGCTTGGTCAGGTCGGAGACCAGCGCCGTGTCCTGGGGACGGAGCACCGACCGCACCTCCTCGACCATCGAGGGCGAGCCGTCGACCGCGATCACGCGGCCCTCGGGGAGGCGTCCGATCACGATCGCGGTGGTGCGGCCGGATCCGCAGCCGGCGTCGAGTACGGTCTCGCCGCCCTCCAGGCCGAGCCGGTCGAGGACGGCCCGCGCCCACTCCTCGTGGGGCAGGGCGACGCGTTTGTAGGTCGCGGCGTCCCAATCGCGGGTCGTCGACTCGGCCATCTCGTGCTCCTTCTTCTTGGTCCTAATGCCGGCCAGGCACTAAATGCTCGTCGTGACCGGGCCGTGCATGCGGCCCGAGCCCTCGTAGGCGTCGATCGCGCCGGCATTCTGCAGCGTGATGCCGATGTCGTCGAGCCCGTTCAGCAGCCGGTGCTTGACCTCCGGGTGCACCTCGAACGGGAAGACGCCGGTCTCGCCGCAGTCGATCGTCTCGTCGTCGACGTCGATCCGCGCCGAGCCGGCCGCGGCGATCGCCTTGCAGTGGGCCTCGTCCACGATCGCCGGCAGCAGCCCGACCTTCGTGCAGTTGGTGTAGAAGATGTCGGCGAACGACGGGGCCACGATGGCCTCGAAGCCGAAGTCCTCCAGCGCCCACGGAGCGTGCTCGCGCGAGCTCCCGCAGCCGAAGTTACGGCCGGTGACGAGGATCGGGTTCTTCTCCAGCTTGATCTCCCCATCGCGGATCCAGTCGTAGAAGAGGAACTCGCCGAAGCCGGTCCGCTCGACCCGTTTGAGGAACTGCTTGGGGATGATCTGGTCGGTGTCGACGTCGTTGCGGTCGAGCACCGACACCTTGCCCTCGATTACGTCACTCGCGCGCATGTTGCTAGCTCCAATCTCGGATGTCGACGAAGTGGCCCTCGACCGCGGCGGCGGCGGCCATCCGCGGGCTGACCAGGTGGGTGCGGCCGCCCTTGCCCTGGCGACCCTCGAAGTTGCGGTTCGAGGTCGAGGCGCAGCGCTCCCCTTCGGCGAGCGTGTCCTCGTTCATGCCCAGGCACATCGAGCAGCCCGCCTCGCGCCATTCGAAGCCGGCGCTGCGGAAGACGTCGTCGAGGCCCTCGGCCTCGGCGGCTGCCTTCACCTGCTGAGAGCCGGGGACGACCATCGCCCGGACCGTGCTCGCGACCTTGCGGCCGTCGACCACCTCGGCGGCCTCGCGCAGATCCTCGATG
This sequence comes from Solirubrobacterales bacterium, assembly GCA_025964255.1. GTDB lineage: Bacteria > Actinomycetota > Thermoleophilia > Solirubrobacterales > 70-9 > VAYN01. The sequence goes on from JAOPZF010000189.1 coordinate 7,036, forward strand.
CGGCTGTTGGTGCAGGAGCCGATGAAGACCCGTTCCGGGGCGATCTCGGTCATCGGCGTGTTCGCCTCGAGGCCCATGTAGGCGAGAGCGCGTTCGGCAGCGTCGCGGTCGGCGGCAGTCTCCATCGCGGCCGGATCGGGGACCGAGTCGGTGACCTGGACGACCATGCCCGGGTTGGTGCCCCAGGTGACCATCGGCGAGATCGCCGTGGCGTCGATGTCGATCTCCTGATCGAAGGTCGCGCCGTCCTCGGTCGGCAGCTCCTTCCAGCGGGCGACGGCGGCGTCGAAGTCCTCCGGCGCGCCGGGACGTCCCTGGACGTAGTCGAAGGTCGTCTGATCGGGGGCGATCATGCCGGCCCGGCCGCCGCCCTCGATCGTCATGTTGCAGATCGTCATCCGGCCCGGCATCGAGAGCGCCTCGACCGCGGGGCCGGCGAACTCGACCGCGAAGCCAGTCATGCCGCCGGTGCCGAGCTTGCCGATCGTCGCCAGGATCAGGTCCTTAGGGGTCACGCCGGAACTCAGCTCGCCCGCGTAGCTGATCCGCATCGTGCGCGGCTTTTTCTGCACCATGCACTGGGTCGCGAGGACGTGCTCGACCTCGGAGGTGCCGATGCCGAAGGCCAGCGCCCCGAAGGCGCCGTGGGTCGCCGTGTGGCTGTCGCCGCAGACGATCGTCATACCGGGCTGGGTGACACCCAACTCCGGGCCGATCACGTGGACGATCCCCTGGCGGTCGGAGCCGAGACTGTAGAGCTTCAGGCCGAACTCCTCGCAATTGCGTTCCAGGGTTTCGACCTGGACGCGGGAGAGCTCGTCGGCGATCAACCGGGCGGCCATCGTGCCGTCGGTCGGCGTGTTGTGGTCGGCCGTCGCCAGCGTCTTGTCGACGCGGCGGACGCCGCGGCCGGCCAGGCGGAGGCCGTCGAAGGCCTGCGGCGAGGTGACCTCGTGGACCAGGTGCAGGTCGATGTAGATCAGCCCCTCGCTGACCTCATGCTGCTCCCAGATCTTTTCGAACATGTTCTTGGGCACTGCTAGCTCCTCCTCAGTCCGGCGGCTATCACCGCGATGAAGCGGGTCGGGTCGGTTCCTTCGTTCTCGAAGTGGTGCGGGAGGTCGGCGTCGAAGGTGACGCTGTCGCCCTCCTGAAGCTCGGTGCGGCGGCCCTCGAGGACCAGCACCAGCTCGCCGGCGAGGACGATCGCGGTCTCGCGGCTGCCGGGCTCGTGCATCGGCGGGTCGGAGGCGCCGCCGGTGGTGGCGCCGGGGTCGAGGACGTGCAGGGAGACGTCGGCGCGCTGGCCGGGGAGCGGCGGGGTCAGCTCCTCGATCAGATGCCCGCCGCGGCGCGAGGAGCGGCGCTCGGCAGCGCGGGAGATCGCCACGTGTTGGCCCTCATCGAGGCGCAGAAGCTGGGACAGCGTCAGTTCGAGGCCGGAGGCGATCTTCGCCGCGACCGCGAGCGTCGGCGAGGTCTCCCCCCGCTCGACCTGCGAGAGCATCTGCGCCGAGACCTTCGAGCGATCCGCCAGGTCGCGCAGCGACAGCGACATCGCCTCGCGCAGCGCGCGGACCCGCGGGCCGACAGCGGCGATCGGGTCGGCTTCCTGCGGGTTCTTGGTGGTCGCTACGGCCATCGTGGCGCGTACGTTATCACGGACGGTTGTAAATGAGGGCGAGAAGATCGGCGGCGAGCTCCCGCGGTTCCGTTTCGCGTCGGGCCATAGGCAGTCGACTTGGAAGCTGTCGTGATCGATGGACAGCCAGAAGTTCAGACGCGGTCGAGGGATCTGATGGGCATCGAGGAAGGGAAGGAAGGCTTCCTCGAGGTCGCTGCGGACGCGGCCGCCGGGATCGTCGCCAACCTTTCGAGACAGACGCGGACGATCGGCGTGCCTTTGTGGCGTGGGTAGCGCTCGAGGAGGGCCGGGAGCGAGACCGGGCCGTAGATCTGGAGGTATTCCATCTCCCGGAGGGCGCTCTCCGCCGCCGCGGCCCCTTTGGCCGCGGCGAGGTCGAGGACGGCTCGGGCCGCAGAGGTGGTTGGGATGCCTGCGAGGACCGTTCGCTCGTCGTCAGGAAGCACCGAGAAGTGGCGCCGGATGGACCGTCGCGAGCGCGTCTTTCGCGGCACCGTCACATGCGTCTCCCCCGCTCCCGATCCCCAGATCCCCCAAAGCCCCGTCGCGGATTGGTGACTCAGAACGGCCCCGTGGCCCGAAGCGAGCACCGCCGCCATCCACCGCCCTCGCCTCGTGATCGCGTCGTGTCCCAGGGCGTAGACGCCGGGATGAATTCGATGGAGTCTCCCATTTCGGATCAAGAGATCGATCGAATTCCCGGCCAGACCCAAGCCTTCGACCTGTCTCCTAGACACGATTCCGTGCTGACGCTTCGCAATCTCGGCCAATTCCCGACTCACTCCATCCCTAAGGGACGGGAGCGTCTGCATTTACCCCCGCTGAGAAGGGGTAAATGCAGACGATGCGGCTACGGGCCGGTGCGCTCGATGACGGCTTCGGCGGTTGCCGCCTCGGCCTCGCGGATCGCGGCGCCTTCGAGGGAGTTGGACAGGGCTCGCAGGTAGGCGCGGGCGCTTGCCTCGATAATGTCGGTGGCGACGCCGGAGCCTGAGGCCAGGGTGCCGTTGGTGCGGACCTGGCAGGTCACCTCACCGAGGGCGTCGTCGCCGCCGGAGACGGCCTCGACCGTGTATTTGGCGAGCTCGCTCTCGACTCCCGTGGCCGCTTTGATCGCGCGGAAGACGGCATCGATCGGACCGTCGCCGGTCGATTCGCCGACGACCAGCTCGCCCGAGGGCAGGGTGACGCCGACCTTCGCCATCGGCTCCTTCTCACTTGAGGCGGTGACCTCGAAGGAGGCCAGCTCGTGGGCGTCGGCGCGGTCGCGCATCTCGTCGGAGACGATCGCCTCGAGGTCGAGCGAGGTCACATGCTTCTTGCGATCGGCGATCTCCTTGAAGGCCTTGAAGGCCGAGTTGAGGGCGCCGCCCTCGATCTTGTAGCCCAGCTGCTCCAGCGCGTCTTTCAGGGCGTGGCGGCCGGAGTGCTTGCCGAGCACGATCGAGTTCGACTCCAGGCCGACTTCGGTCGCGTCCATGATCTCGTAGGTGCTGCGCTCCTTCAGCACGCCGTCCTGGTGGATCCCCGACTCGTGGGCGAAGGCGTTGCGGCCGACGATCGCCTTGTTCGGCTGCACCGGGTAGCCGGT
>JAOPZF010000109.1 GCA_025964255.1 Solirubrobacterales bacterium
TCGTCGCGCTGCCCGCCGCCTTGATCCTCGCCTCGATCGCGGCCTACTTTCTCGCCGCCGCGGCGCTGCGCCCGGTCGAGGCGATGCGCGCCCGCGCCGCAGAGATCTCCACCGCCGCGCCGGCGGAGCGCCTGCCGGTCCCCACCAGTCGGGACGAGGTTGCGCGCCTGGGGGAGACGCTGAACGAGATGCTCGCCCGGATCGGCGACGCGATGGCCCGCGAACGCGCCTTCGTCGCCGACGCCGGCCACGAGCTACGCACGCCCCTGGCGATCCTCCGCGCCGAGCTCGACCTTGCGCTCGCCGAGGGTCGCAGCCCCGACGAACTGCGCGCCGCGCTCGCCTCCGCCGCCGAGGAGACCGACCGCCTCACGCAGCTCTCCGAGGACCTGTTGACGATCGCCCAGACCGAAGGCGGCAGGCTGCCGCTGCGGCTCGAGCAGCTGCGGCTCGCCGACGTCTTCGAGCCGGTCGAGCGCCGCTTCTCCCGCCGCGCCGCCGAAGCGGGGCGGGCGATCGAGGTCGGCGACGGCAGTGAGCTTGAGCTGCGCGGCGACCTCCTGCGCCTCGACCAGGCCGTCGGCACCATCGTCGACAACGCGCTGCGCTACGGGGAGGGGACGATCACGCTGACGGCGCGCCCCGCCGCCGACGCGGTCGAGATCCACGTGACCGACGACGGGCCGGGCTTCCCGCCCGACTTCCTCGACCGCGCCTTCGAGCGCTTCAGTCGCGCGCCCGGCGCCCACGAAGGCGGCAGCGGCCTCGGCCTCGCGATCGTCGCCACCGTCGCCGACGCTCACGGCGGCACCGCCGACGCCGCCAACCGCCCCGCGGGCGGCGCCGACGTCTGGCTCGTCATCCCGCTCTCATCTCACCTTAATCAGAGCGCTTGATGATCGCCGCGGTGCACCCGATCTCCTACCTCCAGGCGCTGATCCTCGGACTCACCCAGGGGATCGCCGAGCCTTTCCCGGTCTCGAGCCTCGGCCACGGCGTGATCATCCCCAGCCTCTTCGGCTGGAACATCCACCAGAACGACGACTACTTCCTCGTCTTCCTCGTCGCCACCCACTGCGCCACCGCGCTCGTCCTCTTCTTCTACTTCCTGCAGGACTGGGTGCGGATCTTCCACGGCTTCGTCCGCTCGGTTCGCGGGCGGGGCGTCGCTCCCGGAGATGACGATGCCCGCCTCGCCTGGCTCCTGATCGTCGGCACGATCCCGGCCGGGATCCTCGGCCTCGCCCTCCAGCATCCCCTGCGCTCGCTCTTCGCCTCCGCCGAGACCGCCTCGCTCTTCCTCATCCTCAACGGGATCCTGCTGCTCGCCTTCGAGCGGCTGCGCCGGCGCAGCCCCGAAAGCGGCGACGGCGACGGCGACTCAGACCCGCGCATCGCCCGGCGCGTCAGCCTCAGGCAGGCGGCGGCGATCGGCACCGCGCAAGCGGCGGCGCTGGTCCCCGGCATCTCGCGCTCGGGGATGACGATGGGTGGCGGCCTCCTCGTCGGCCTCTCCAACGAGGACGCGGCGAAGTTCGGCTTCCTGCTGGCGACGCCGGTGATCGCCGCGGCGGGCGTCCTCAAGCTGCCCGAACTGTTCGGCTCGACCGGGGACGGGGTGCGGGGACCCGCCGCGGTCGGCGCGGTCGCTGCCGCCTTCACCACTTTCCTCGCCATTCGGTTCCTGCTGCGCTGGTTCCGGACCAACCGACTGACGCCATTCGGTATCTACTGCATAGTGGCCGGCATCGTCTGCAGCTTGATCTTCGCTTTCTAGTGCCCGACTCGGGAGATCTGTGAGCGGCGCGCAGCTCAGCCTCGCGATCTCCGTCTTCCTCGCCTGCGCGGTCGAGGCGGTCGAGGCGTTCACGATCGTCCTCGCGGTCGGGACGACTCGGCGCTGGCGTGCCGCGCTCGCCGGAGTAGGCGCGGCGACGCTCGTGCTGGCGGTGCTGATCGCCGCGCTCGGGCCGGCGCTCACCTCGCTGCCGTTGGGCGTTCTGCGCGTGGTCGTCGGCGGCCTGCTGCTGACCTTCGGCCTGCAGTGGCTACGCAAGGCGATCCTCCGCGCCGCGGGGGCGAAGGCCAAGCACGACGAGGAGGCGATCTTCGCCACCGAGCGGGCCGACGCCGCGGCGGTGCCCGCCGCGGCCGGCTTCGACGGGTACGCCTTCGCGATCTCCTTCAAAGCGGTGCTGCTCGAGGGGCTCGAGGTCGCCTTCATCGTTCTCACCTTCGGTGCCAACCAACACGACGTGGGACTGGCCGCTGCGGCGGCGGCCGCAGCGATCCTCGCCGTCCTCGGCGCGGGCCTGGCATTGCGAGCGCCGCTCGCGCGGGTCCCCGAGAACGGGATGAAGTTCGTCGTCGGTGTGCTTCTGACCAGCTTCGGGATCTTCTGGGGCGCCGAGGGCGCGGGCGCGAGCTGGCCTGGTGGAGAGGCATCGCTCGCACCATTGGTGGCGGTCATCGCTCTGGCGGCTTTGGCGATGGTCGCCGAGATCAAAGGGCGCACCGCCGCTCCGATCATCGAGGCGCCGTCGAAGACCGCCGAGGAGGTCGTGTGATCCCCCGCCGCATCGCTCTCGCGGTCTGGGACTTCGTCGTCGGCGACGACTGGCGCCTCGCCTTGGCCGCGGTCGTCGCGATCGGTCTTACCGCGGTCGCCTGCGCGCTCGGTCCCTCGGCCTGGTGGCTCGCTCCGCTGATCGCTCTCGCCGCCCTGCGCTGGTCGCTCCGCGGCACCGTCCCGGCGGCCCGACCGTCACCGGATGGAGGAAATGATCCAGGGCCTAAGGCCGGCGGTCCCGCGGTCGATCAACCGGGCGTCCAGTCATCGCCGAAGTAGAGAAGGTCGGGCTTGTTCAAAGCCACCCCGCCCCGTCCCACCGCGCGCCCCGGAGCAAACGCGCTCGCGCCGGCTACTGGTCGTGCTGCATCAGCTGCCAGATCGCCCAGAGGACGCAGCCGATCGCGCCGATGCAGATCGTCGAGTTGACCGCTTCGGCCGTCTCCGGTTCGATCGTCGCCAGGCCGCAGAGGAGAAGCAGGGCGGCGAGGATCGCCCAGGCCCACTTCCATTTCCACTCGAACCGATGCTCAGGGTTCACGCGACGCATGGTACGCCGATTTCGGCAAGGCAGATGTAGCCGAAATGTCACCCTCAGCAGGCTTTAAGGAGTAGCCGCCGCGGCCGTTAACAGGTCGGCAATATCGACAGCCGATATCGGCCTACGATAAGTCGCCGATGCGCGAGTTCCAGCGGGGCGCCGTTCAACTACACATCCTCCATCACTCCGCCGAGGAGGAGATCCACGGCGCCTGGATGTCGCGCGAGCTGGCCGAGCACGGCTACGACATCAGCCCCGGCACGCTTTATCCGACCCTCCACCGATTGGAGAGCGAAGGGCTGCTGAGCTCGCGCTCGGTGGTCGAGGACGGCCACTCGCGGCGCGTCTACAAGATCACCGGCGAGGGGCGAAGAGTGCTGCGGCAGACCCGCAAAGCGCTGCGCGAGCTCGCCGACGAGGTGCTCGATGACTGAGCCGGGAGCAGCTCCGTGCGGCGCCGCTCCGGGCGGTGGGCGAGCCGAGGCGCCGCTGGCGACCGTCGCCCGCGAGTGGACCCGGATCGGCGTCACCGGTTTCGGCGGCCCGCCCGCCCACATCGCCCTGCTGCGCAAGCTCGCCGTCGACCGCGAGGGGTGGATGGACCACGACGAATTCGAGGACGCCAACGCCGCCTGCTCGTTGCTGCCCGGCCCGTCCTCGACCCAGCTGGCGATCTTCTGCGCCTACCGCGTCGCGGGCTGGCCGGGGGCGATCGTCGGCGGTCTCGGCTTCGTCGTCCCCGCGGTCGTGATGATCCTCGCCCTCTCGCTGGTCTTCCTCTCCGGCTCACCGCCCGACTGGATCCGCGGCGCCGGCGCCGGCGCCGGGGCGGCCGTCGCGGCGGTGGCGGTCCGCGCCGGGGAGGACCTGCTGCGCCCGAGCTTCGCCCGCGCCCGCGCCGAAGACGGCGCCCTGATCCGCTGGGCCGCCTACGGAGTGGCGGGCGGCGTCGCCGCGGCGACGATCGGGCCATGGCTGGTCCTCGTCCTGCTCGGCTGCGGCCTGCTCGAGCTGCTGATCCGCCGGGCGACGGGGGAGGGGGTCGCGCTCATCGCCCCACTGGTCGCGATCAAGACCGCAGCGCTCCGGCCCAGCGCCCTGCTCGCCAAGCTCGACCTCGCGACGCCCCTCGCCGCCGTCACCACGGGCAGCGTCGGCGACCTCGCCTGGACCGCTTTCAAGGTCGGCGGCCTCGCCTTCGGGGGCGGCTTCGTGATCGTGCCGCTGATGCAGGGCGACGCCGTCCACGCCTACCACTGGATGACCAACAGCGAATTCCTCAACGCGGTGGCGCTCGGTCAGGTGACGCCGGGGCCGGTGGTGGCGACGGTCGCCGCGGTCGGCTACGGCGCCTACGGGATCGGCGGCGGCCTGCTCGCGGCGCTGGTCGCCTTTTTGCCCTCGTTCTCCTTCATCCTGCTCGGCGGCGGTCGCTTCGAGCGGCTGCGCGGCAACCCTTCCGCCCGCGCCTTCCTCGCCGGGGCCGGGCCGGCCGCGATCGGGGCGATCCTCGGCTCCGCCGTGCCGCTCACGGGCGCCCTCTCCGAGCTCTGGCAGTTCGTCGTCCTCGGTGTCGCCGCGCTCGCCCTGCTGGTCGCTCGTCGCGGCGTCGTCTCCGTCCTGCTCACCGCCGGGGCGGTCGGCGCCGCCGTCGCCCTCGCCGGCGGCCCGCTGCCGTAGCGCCCCG
>JAOPZF010000022.1 GCA_025964255.1 Solirubrobacterales bacterium
CCGCGGCTATCTACAATTCAATTCCCGATTAAGTTTATCGACAATATCCTCATGCCTATGGCCGAACCCCAGAAGCAGTCCCAAGAGATCCCGTCAGCCTCCACGTCGCTGTCGGGACCCCCCGCGCGCCGACGTCCACTCCGTCTCGCCGCGGCGATGCTGATCGCCGCCGTGCTCGTCGGCGCCGTGCTCGCCGGTTGCGGTGGCAGCAGCTCGAGCTCCAGCTCGGGCGGCAGCACCAGCGCCAGCGCCGACACCGGCAGCGCCGGCAGTAACAGCGAAAGCCAAACGACCGCTGCCGACACCGCAGAAGAAGAAGGCGGCCCCCCGAGCGGCACGCTCGGCTGGTCGACCGCCGGCCCCACCGCCTGGGACCCGGTCGTCTCCGCCGCCGGCAACGACGTCTCCGACCTCAGCCTCGTCTACGCCTCGCTCACCCGGCTCAGCCCGGAAGGCGAAGCCGAACCGGCGCTCGCCGAAAAATGGGACTTCTCCAAAGACGGCCTCACCTTCACCATCTATCTGAAAAAGGGCCTCAAATTCACCGACGGCACGCCGCTCGACGCGGAAGCGGTGAAAATCAACCTCGAACGCGGTGAGCACGAGTCCGACTCGCTGATCATCCCTTACCTCGAAGTGATCAAGTCGATCAAGGTCGACAGCCCGACGCAGCTCACGCTCTCGCTGAAAACCAAGGACTACGTCCTGCCCCTGGTGCTCGGCGGCAAGGTCGGGATGATCGTCAGTCCGAAAGCGATCAAGGAAAACGTCAAAGGCCTCGCCACCCAGCCGGTCGGCGCCGGGCCGTTCGAACTGACCAACTACACCGCGCCGACCTCGGCGACCCTGGTCCGCAACCCGGGCTACTGGGACGCCAAGGACATCCACCTCGAAGGCGTCGACCTCAAATTCTTCACCGACGAACAGGCCCTGCTCTCCTCGCTGCTCAGTAACCAGGTGCAGCTCGCCAACATCGGCGGCGAACAGGTCTCGACCGCGGAATCGGCGGGCTTCGAAGTCTCCGAATTCCCCAGCCTCCACGTCGCCTCGATCGAGGTCAACGACAAGATGGGGCCGTTCGGCGAACACAAATTCGTCGAAGCCGTCAACTACGCGATCGACCGCGAAACCCTGCTGCAGACGCTGGCGGGCGGGCACGGCGAAGTCGTCGACGAGGCTTTCGCGCCCGACTACAGCGCCTTCAACAAATCAGTCGCCAACTACTACACCTTTGACCCTGAAAAAGCCGAAGCGCTGCTGAAGGAAACGAAATACGACGGCACCCCGATCACGATCACCTGGTTCGCCGGCGCCGGGGTCAACTTCCAGTCCGAGAGCGAACAGCTCCAGGCTCAGCTGGAAGCGGTGGGGATCCAGTCGACGATCAAATCGCTGCCCTCGGCGCAGGCCGCCGAAGACGTCTACGTCAAACACAACGTCGAATTCAACCCGAACGGGATCGTCGGCCGCGAGGCGCCCTCGCAGATGCTCGAAACCCAGTACGCCGCCGACGGGCTGCTGAATCCCGGCCGCGACGCCGGCCCTGAACTGACCAAAGCTCTGGACGCCGTCGCGACCTTCGAAATCGGCACCCCGCAATACGAAGCGGCGCTGCAGGAAGCGACCAAACTCGCCACCGAACAGAGCGCCAACATCATGCTGTTCACGCAGCCGTTCCTGCTCGCGCACAGCTCCTCGGTGACCGGCCTCAAACCCTGGATCGAGACCCCGCGTCTCGAGGGGGTGCGGCTCTCCGAATAGGAGAGTCGCGGAAGGGATCGACATGGAGGCCGGACGCATCAGTGTCGGGACCCGGACCTCGCCGTCTTATGAACGGCGAGGTCCCCTCGGGTCCCTCGGAAAGCTGGCGCCCGCGGTGTCTGGCCGGATCGGCCAGATCCTGCTCAGCACCCTGACCGTGGCGCTGTTCAGCACCCTGCTGATCTTCGCCCTCGCCTACTTCTCGCCGTCCAACCCGGCGGCGACGAAACTGGGCGAAAGCGCCACCCCAGCGGCGATCGCCCACCTGAACCACACGATGGGTCTCGACCGCGGCTTCTTAGCCCAGTACTTCAGCTGGATCGGCAACGCGATCCACGGTGACTTCGGCGTCTCCTGGTTCACCGGGGTGCCGGTCGGCAAGAGCATCGCCACCGGCCTGCCGGTGGATCTCTCGGTCACCGGCGTGGCGCTGGTCATGGCCCTGCTGATGGGCATCCCCGCCGGCATCGTCGCCGGGACCCGCCGCGGCGGCTTCCTCGACCGCGCCGTCAACGCGCTCTCCTCGACCGCGATCACCCTGCCCGTCTTCTGGATCGGGATGGTGCTGGTGATCGTCTTCGCGGTGAAGGCCAAGTGGCTGCCGGCGACCGGGTACGTGCCGCCGTCGGCGGGCCTCTGGGCGTGGCTCAGCCACCTCCTCCTGCCCGCCTTCGCGCTCGCCGTCGGCGTCGCCGCGGTGGTCGCCCGGCTGCTGCGCAACTCGCTGGTCGCGGCACTGGACGAGAACTTCGTCGTCGGCGCGACCGTCCGCGGCCTCTCGCCGCGGCGGATCCTCTACCGCCACGTCCTGCGCAACGCCCTGGCGCCGACCGTCACGATCATCGGCCTCGAGATCCCCCAGCTACTGGGCGCCGCGGTCGTCACCGAGGCGCTCTTCGCCCTGCCCGGCCTCGGCCAGCTGGCGCTGACCGCGGCGCAGGAGCATGACCTCCCCGTCATCCAGGGAGTGCTCTTGGTGATGGTGGCGATCGTCCTGATCTGCAACCTCGGCATCGATGCCCTGCTCGGCTGGCTTCGTCCCGCGACCCGGAGGACCCACTCGTGACAATCGCCCGCCGCGTCTTCGCCTCGCCCTCGACCAAGGTCGCCGCCTTCGTCCTCTTCGTCGTCCTGATCCTGACGATCACCGGCGGCCTTCTGGCCCCGAACGATCCGCTGGCGCAGGACGTCCCGAACCACTTCAAAGGGCCCAGCTCGGGGCACCTGCTGGGGACCGACTACCTCGGGCGCGACACCCTCAGTCGGCTGATCGCCGGCACCCGGGTGACGGTTCTCGGCTCCCTCGCCACGGTCGCGCTCGGTTTCCTGATCGGGGCCGTGCCGGGGATCCTCTCGGCCTTCCTCGGGCGCACCTCGGAGTTCTTCGTCATGCGCTTCGTCGACTCGCTGCTGACCCTGCCGATCATCGTCCTCGCGGTCGCGGCGACCGGCCTCTTCTCCAACGGGACCGGCGCCGTCGTCCTCGCTGTCGGGGTGCTGCTGGCGCCGCGCTTCTTCCGCATCGCCCGGGCGGAGACGCTCGGCTTCGCCTCCGAGCAGTACGTCGAGGCGGCCCAGCTGTTCGGCGCCTCGCGTTTCTGGGTCATCCGTCGCCACATCTGGAGCAAGGCGCTGCCGACGCTGGCGGTCACCGGCGCGACCTCGCTCGGCTACGCGATCCTCGCCCTCTCCAGCCTCGACTTCCTCGGCATCGGCGTGAAGGCGCCGGCGCCGAGCTGGGGCGGCATGCTCGCCTCCGACGTCCAGTACCTCTACCAGGACTGGAGCGCGGCGATCTGGCCCGGGCTGGCGATCGCGATCACGGTCTGGGCCTGCAACGCGGTGGCCGACGGTCTCCGCGACGGCCTCGGCGCCCACGCCGGCGGCCACGGTGTCACCGGCCAGGAGGCGCCCGCGCACGATCTCGATTCACTCCTGACCAGCGAGCTAGCGGGGGCCCAAGGTGCCTGAGACGAACGGACACATCACCAACGGGAACGGGGCGACGGCCGTCGCCGAGCGGGCGCCGCTGCTGCGGGTCGAGGACCTCAGCATCGCCGTCCCCACCGACGCGGGTCGGCGGACCACGGTCGAGGGCGTCTCCTTCGGCCTCGCCCGCGGCCGCTCGCTCGGCCTGGTCGGCGAATCGGGTAGCGGCAAGACGCTGACCTGCCGCGCCGTGCTCGGCATCCTGCCTCCCGGCTGCACCCAGGCCGGCGGCACGATCGAGTTCGACGGCCAGGGTCTCGCAGCCTTCGACGAGCGCCAGTGGCGGAAGATCCGCAGTACCCGCGTCGGCGCCGTCTTCCAGGACCCGGCCTCCTACCTCAACCCGTCGCTCTCGGTCGGTCGCCAGCTCTCCGAACTTCTCCGAGTCAAGGGCGGCAAGGACCGCGAGGAGGCCCGCCGGCGCGCAGTCGAGCTCTTCGACCTGGTCGGCCTGCGCGAACCGGAGCGGGTCTACCACCAGATCCCGTCCCACCTCTCCGGCGGCATGCAGCAGCGGGTGATGATGGCGATGGCGATCTCCTGCGACCCCGACCTGCTGGTCGCCGACGAGCCGACCACGGCGCTCGACGTGAAAACCCAGGGCGAGATCCTGGCGCTCCTGCGGGAGCTTCGCGAGCGGCTCGGCCTCGCCGTGCTCTTCGTCTCCCACGACCTCGACGTGATCGCCGCGATCTGCGACGACGTGTGCGTCTTCCACAAGGGCCACGTGGTCGAGGCCGGGCCGACGATGGAGATCCTCGCGAACCCCACCCATTCCCACACCCAAGGCCTGGTCGCCGCATCGGGGGTCGCCCACCGCGTCCAGGCGCTGCAAGCGGAGGCAATCTGATGCCCCAGAACCAGAGCAGGTCACTGCTCAGCATCCGCGACCTCGAGGTCGCCTTCCCCGGCGCCGGCCGCGGGGTCCTCAAAGGGGTCGACCTCGACGTCGGGTCGGGCGAGATCGTCGCCGTCGTCGGTGAGACCGGCTCGGGCAAGACGACGCTCGGCCGGACGGTCATGGGCCTGGTCTCGCCGAGCGCCGGCAGCATCGTCTTCGACGGCCAGGAGATCGCCAGGCTGCGCGGCCGCGCCCGTCGCAAGCTGCGCCGCGAAGGCAACATGCAGCTCGTCTTCCAGGACCCGCTGCGCTCGCTCGACCCGACCGTCACGGTCGCCGACACGATCGTCGAGAGCCTCGCGATCACCGGCACCGGGGACCGTGCCGAGCGCCGCGCCCGGGCCGCCAAGGCGCTCGAGCTGGTCGGCCTCGACCCCGGGCTGCTCGACCGCCGGCCGGGACGGATCTCCGGCGGCCAGCGCCAGCGCGTGGCGATCGCCCGCGCCCTCGTGCCGGAGCCGAAGCTGCTGATCTGCGACGAGCCGGTCAGCGCCCTCGACGCCTCGAGCCGCGCCGCGATCCTGTCGCTGCTGCGGCAGCTGCGCGACGAGACCGGCACCTCGATGGTCGTCATCTCCCACGACCTCGCCAGCATGCCCGGCTTCGCCGACCGGATCGCGGTCCTCTGCGAGGGGGTCGTGGTCGAGGTCGGCAAGACCGCCGAGATCTTCGCCGCCCCAAAGCACGAGTACACCCGGTTGCTGCTCGAGGCGGCCGCCGTCCCCGAGATAAAGGAGTTCACCTATGTCCGTTGAGTTCGTCGGCATGATCGCCACGCTCGACCAGTCCGAGACGCGCGCCGCCGCGGGCGGCCCGCTGGTCGACCGCGAGTACGTACGCCGCTTCGCCCGCGCCCACGAGGACGGCGGGTTCGACAAGGTCCTGATCGGCTACAGCTCGGGCTCGCCCGACGGCCTCCAGGTCGCCGCCTACGCCTCGGCCCACACCGAGCGGCTGAAGTACCTCGTCGCCCACCGTCCCGGCGTCGTCTTCCCGACCGTCGCCGCCCGTACCTTCGCCACCCTCGACCAGTTCAACGAGGGACGGACCGCGCTGCACACGATCACCGGCGGCTTCGAGGTCGAGCAGCGCCGGGACGGCGACTACCTGAACAAAGAGCAGCGCTACGCCCGCACTCGGGAGTACCTGCAGATCCTGAAGCTGGCGTGGACCGCGGAGGAGCCGTTCGACTACGACGGCGAGTTCTACAAGCTCGAGGGCTACTCGGCGGAAATGAAGCCGTTCCAGAAGCCGCGCATCCCGATCTCCTTCGGCGGTTCCTCTGAGGCCGCCTACGCGGTCGGCGCCGCCGAGGCCGACACCTACGCGATCTTCGGCCAGCCGCTCGACGGGATCGCCGAGGAGATCGCCCGGATCAACGCCGAGGCGGAGGCCGCCGGGCGGACCGAGCCGCCGCGGATCCACGTCTCCTTCCGGCCGATCCTCGGGGCAACCGACGAGCTCGCCTGGGAGCGCGCCCACGGGATCCTCGACACGACGACCGCGCGGATCAAGGAGGGCCAGAACTTCCGCGGCTGGCGGGCGCTCAAGGACGCGCCGCCGACCGGCGGCTCGCAGCGGCAGCTGAAAGCGGCCGAGCGCGGCGAGCTCCACGGCAAGGCGCTGTGGACCCCGCTGGCGATGGCGACCGGCGCGCCGGGCAACTCGACCGCCCTGGTCGGCTCGCCGGAGACGGTCGCCGAGGCCCTGCTCGAGTACGTCGACGTCGGCGTCTCGACGATCCTGATCCGCGGTTACGACCCGCTCGATGACGCAATCGACTACGGCCGCGACCTGCTGCCGATCGTGCGGCAGGAGCTGGCCCACCGCGAGCGCGCCGGCGAGAAGGTCGCCGCCTGATGACGGAGAGGATCGCGATCGTGGGTGGGGGCGCTGCCGGCGCCCTCGTCGCGATCCACCTGCTCTACGAGCACCGAGAACGCGGCGCCCTCGAGATCGACCTGATCGACCGGGACGGGAGCTTCGGCGCCGGCGTCGCCTACGGAACCGAGGATCCGCTCCACCTGCTGAACGTCCCGGCGGTGCGGATGGGCGGGATCTCCGGGCACCCCGAGCACTTCCACGAGTGGCTCACCGATCGTGGGGAAGAGGTCGCCGAGGAGGCCTTCCTGCCCCGCGGCCTCTACGCCACCTATCTCCGCGACCTTCTTGCCCGCGGCGAACGGGAGGCGATCGACGCGCGGGTGCGGCGCGTCCACGGGGACGTCACCTCGATCGCCGTCCGGGCCGGCGCCGCCGATCCGGTCCTCGAACTGAACTTTGCCGACGGCGAGCGAATCGAGGCCGACCGCGTCGTCCTCGCGCTCGGCCCGCTGCAGGCGGGCGACCCGATCCCGGTCCCGGCCGAGCTGAAGAAGTCCTGCGTCTGGATCTCCGATCCCTGGGCAGAGGGCGCGCTCGACGAGGCGCGGCACTCGCGCTCGGTGCTGATCGTCGGCAGCGGCCTCTCGATGGTCGACGTCGCGCTCTCGCTCGGCGAGGAGGCCGAGGGGCCGCGGGTCCGCGCCGTCTCCCGCCACGGCCTCGTGCCGCGCCGCCACCGTCCCGGCCTCACCAACGTGCGCCGCTTCCACGTCCCGACCGAGACCGGGACGATCGAGCCGATGCTGGCCGCCTTCTTCGCCCAGGTCAGCCGCGTCTGCCAGCAGGGCGACGACTGGCGCGACGTGATCGACTCGATGCGCCCGGCGACCCCGCAACTGTGGAAGGCGCTGAAGCTGGAGGAAAAGGAACGCTTCCTCTCCGAGTACCAACGCTTCTGGGACGTCCACCGTTTCCGCATGGCACCCGAGGTCGCCGACCGCTACGACGCGCTCGTCGCCGCCGGGCGGCTGGAGACCGGCGCCGCCTCGATCGTCTCGCTCGAATCCCACGGCCGCGGCGCCCGCGTCTTCCTGCGCACGCCCGGCGCCCATGAGCTCGACATGGTCGAGGTCGACCGGATCGTCGACTGCACGGGCGCGGGCTTCGACCTTCGCCGGCAGGCGCCGCCGATCCTCGCGGGCCTGCTCGCCGCCGGCCGTGCCCGCGCCGATGAGCTCGGCCTCGGCCTCGACGTCGCCGAGGACGGCGCGCTGCTCGACTCCGAGGGCCTGCCCTCCGACCGCATCTTCGCCGTCGGGGCGGTGCGCAAAGGGGTCGAGTGGGAGGCGATCGGGATCACCGAGATCCGCGACCACGCCGGCGCGATCGCGCGGCGGATCGTACGGACCGGCGAAACCGAAGAGATGCCGCTGCCGACCGAGCTGCGCCCGTTCGCCGCCGGGCCGACGAAGTGGCAGGCCGCCTGATGGGCCCGCTCGACCTGGTCCGCAGCCCCGCCACCGCCGACCCCGTCGCGGTCGCTGTCGACGAGCTGGCGGCCGGCCGCATGGTCCTGCTGCGCGACGACCGAGAGCGCCAGGGCGAGGGCGACCTGCTGGTCGCCGCCGAGTTCGCCGACGCCGCGGCGATCAACTTCCTCGTCACCGAGGCGCGCGGCCTCGTCTGCCTGGCGCTCTCGACCGACCGCTGTGTCCGGCTCGGGCTCGAGCAGATCGGCAACCGCGGCAACATGTCTTCGCTGGGTGACTCGGCGATGGTCTCGATCGAGGCGAAGGAGGGCGTCACCACCGGCATCTCGGCCGGCGACCGCGCCCGTACGATCGCCGCCGCGATCGATCCGGCGAGCGGCCCCGCCGACCTTGTCGTCCCCGGCCACGTCTTCCCGCTGCGAGCCCGCCCCGGCGGGATCCTCGAGCGCGCCGGCCGCACCGAGGCCGCCGTCGACCTGGCCGGAACCGCGGGGCTCGGCGGCGGCGCCGTTCTCTGCCAGCTGATGCGCGACGACGGTCACATGGCGCGGGAGCAGGACCTCCAGCGCTTCGCCGCCCGCCACGGCCTGGTGATCGTGAACGTCTCCGACGTGGTCGAGCACCGGCGCGCCGCGGCCCCGGAGGCCGCCGCCGAGATCGCCCAGGTCGGCCGGCTGATGCGCGACGTGATGGGCCACTTCGCCACCGGGGTGACTGTCGTCACCGCGCGCGGCGAAGGCGGCGCCCCGGTCGGCACCACCGCCAACGCGATCTCCTCGGTCTCGCTCGATCCGCCGCTGCTGCTCGCCTGCCTGGCGCGGAGCTCGGAGACGCTGTCCGCGGTCCGCGCCGAAGGGCGCTTCGCGATCAACATCCTCGCCGCCGAGCAGCGCGAGCATTCCGACCGCTTCGCCAAGAAGGGCGACGCCGTCGCGTCCCACGAAGTCGAGTTCCACGAGCACGACCTCGGGGTCCCGGTGCTCCCGGGGGCGCTGGCGACGATCGCCTGCGAGGTCGAGGCGATCCACCCGGCCGGCGACCACGAGATCGTCGTCGGCCTCGCGCACCGCCTTGAGCACCGCGAGCCGGGGGCGAAACCACTCGTCTTCTACCGCGGCGCGTATTCGGAGATCCAGATCGAGGAGGACGAGCTTGCCGCTTGAGACACCCGCATCAGCAACAGAACCAGTAGATATCCGCGTAATCCTCGGATCGACGACCCCGCCCGGGCGCATGCACCGGGCGATCGACGGAGCGATCGAGCGGGCTGCCGCCCGCGGGACGAGCGCCGACCTGATCGACCTCGGCACCCTCGACCTCGGCTTCGCCAACGGCACCCCGCCGGCGGACCTCGACGACGACACCGCCGCCACGATCGCGGCGATCGAGAACACCAAGGCTGTGATCTTCGCGACGCCGATCTACCGCGGCTCGTTGAGCGGCTCGCTGAAGAACCTGATCGACCTGACGCCGGTCCCGGCGCTGCAGGCCAAGGTCGTCGGCATCGTCGCGATGGGCGCATCCGACCACCACTTCCTCGGCGCCGAAAGGCACCTGCGCGACGTCCTCACCTTCTTCGGCGCGGTCGTGATGCCGGTCGCCGTCTACCTCAACGGCACCGACTTCACCGACGGCGCCCCCGACGAGCGCGCCGAGACCGTCCTCGATCAGCTCTTCACCGGCGTCGCCGCGACGGCCGCTGCCCTCTACGTGGTGGACGCGGTCGCCGAGCCGCTCCCGCTCGGCGCCAAAGCGGTCAAACCGCGCACCGGCGCGACCGGCTGATGGCAGTCCGCCTCCATTGGTTCCTGCCGACCAATGGGGACTCGCGGACGAACCTGAGCTTCGGCAGCGCGATCGGCGCCCGCGACGGCCGTGGCCAGGCGGGCGCGACCGAGCGCAAGGGCGACCTCGCCTACATGTCGCAGGTCGCCCGCGCCGCCGAGGCGATGGGCTTCGAGGCAGCCCTCACCCCGACCAGCTCCTGGTGCGATGACGCTTGGATCGTCACCGCCGCCCTCAGCCAGCTGACCAGCACCTTCAAGTTCCTGGTCGCCTTCCGGCCCGGGCTCCAGTCGCCGACCCTGGCGGCGCAGGCGGCAGCGACCTACCAGCGCGTCTCCGGCGACCGACTCCTCCTCAATGTGGTCGTCGGCGGCGACGCCGTCGAGCAGCGCCGCTACGGCGACACGATCGGCAAGGGCTCGCGCTACGCCCGCGCCGACGAGTTCCTCGCGGTGGTGCGGGGACTCTGGAGCGGGGAGGAGGTCAACTTCTCCGGCGAGTGGTTCGAGATCGAGGGCGCGAGGCTGCTCGACCCGCCCGCCTGACCGACCGTCTACCTCGGCGGTTCATCGGCGACGGCGGTCGAAGTCGCCGCCCGCCGCGCCGACGTCTTCCTCACCTGGGGCGAGCCGCCCGAGGCGGTCGCGGCGAAGCTCGACACCGTGCGCGAGGCGGCGGATCGCGAGGAGCGCGAGCTCGGCTTCGGCATCCGCCTCCACGTGATCACCCGCGACACTTCCGCAGAAGCCTGGGAGGTCGCCGATCGCCTGCTCGCCGGCCTCAGCCCCGATCAGATCGCCAAAGCCCACTCGATCCAGGCGGCGAGCGAATCCGAGGGCCAGCGACGGATGACCGAACTCCACGGGGCCGCACCGAGCACCTTGAGGTCTCACCCAACCTCTGGGCCGGCATAGCCCTGGTCCGCGGCGGCGCCGGCACGGCCCTGGTCAGCTCCCACGCCGAAGTCGCCGACCGCATCGCCGAGTACCACGACCTAGGCATCGACGAGTTCATCCTCTCCGGCCACCTCCACCTTGAGGAGGCCTACCGAGTAGGCGAGGGTCTGACCCCCGTCCTCCGCACCCGCGGCCTAATCGAGTCCCCCGAGCCCCTGCCCGCCAACCTGAGCGCGGTCGACCTAGTCATCCCCTGAGGGTGAGCGGTCGACCTAACCCACCTATAGCGCCGGTTAAGTCGACCGCGCCTCGGAGGGCGCCGGATATCTCGGAGGGCGCCGGAAAGGTCGACCGCGCCTTTTGGGACCTATCTCGGACGGCGCGAAGGCCGGACCCTGGCGCTTACGCGCCCGCGGGCTCGTCGTCGCCGTCGGCGAGGGAGCTCTCGACCCAGCCTGAGCTGACCGAGAAGTCCTCGACGCCGAGGGCGGCGGCCACGTTGCACCACATGCCGATCTGGAAGAAGCCGTCGATCTCTTCGTCGTCGGTGATCCCGGAGAGCTGGCGGACGAGGTCGACGAGGCGGGCGAAGTTTCGCCGCACGGACACCTGGATCCCGGGGTCGTCACCGCAAGCGGCGTAGGCCTGCATCTGGAGCAGCAGCTGGTCGGGGTTCTCGGTGATCCGCCCCATGTAGGCGTGGCCGATCGCCTTCATCGCGTCTTCTTCCGGTTCCTGCGGCCCGTTCTTCTCGAAGTCGGCGACGGCTTCCTCGAACAGGGTCGCCACCCGGTCGAAGCAGCGGTTGACGGCGGCGAGGAAGAGGTCGCGCTTGGTCGGGAAGAGGGAGAAGACGTAGGGCTGGGCGACGCCGACATCGGCGGCGATCGCCGAGACCTTGGTCCCCTGCAGCCCGCCGTGGGCGAAATGGTGGACCGCTGCCTCGATCAGCGCGTCCCGGCGCTCGGCTGCCGGGACGCGCTTGCGAGGAATGGTTTTGGTGTCTGCCGCCACGGACCGATCCTAGTTTGCCGCGGGGAGGGGCTGGGAGGAATGGGCGCGCCCGTCCTCCAGCTCCTCGTATTCCTCGCCCTCGGCGACCGTCGCTTTGCCGCCGAACGGCAGCAGCAGGGCGGTCAGGGCGCCGAACGTGAGCACCCCGACGCCGACCCAGAGGGCGGGGACGAGGCCGTCGACGAACGCCTGCGGGGTCGTGTAGGCGCCGGCGCCGCTGAACACGGTGGCGAGGACGGCGATCCCGAAGGTGCCGCCGAGCTCGCGGATCGCGTTGGTCGCGCCGGAGGCCTGGCCGGCCTGGTCGACGCGGACCGAGTTGAGGATCGCGCTCGCCGAGGGGGCGAACACGAGCGCCATGCCGGAGCCGGCGAGGATGAACGGGATGATCATCGAGCCGTAGGTCTGCGTCGTCGACACCTCGGTGGCGAGCCAGCCGAGCGCGATCGCCTGCAGCGAGACGCCGGCGACCATGAACCAACGGGCGCCGAATTTTTCGCTGAAGATCCCGGCCAGCGGCGCGACGATCATCGTCGCCCCGGTCCAGACCAGCAGCTTCAGGCCCGCCTGCAGCGGGGTGTTGCCGAGCACGTTCTGCATGAACTGGCTGAGGAAGAAGATCGAGCCGAACATGCCGAAGTACATCGCCATCGAGACCACGTTGGTGACGGCGAAGCTGCGCTTGGCGAAGAACTGCATCGGCAGCATCGGCGACTCGGTCCGCAGCTCCTGACGGACGAAGGCGGCGAGCAGGACGATGCCGGCGCCGATGCTGAACATCACCTCGGCCGAGGTCCAGCCGATCGTCTGGGCGCGCACGAGGCCGAAGACGAGGCCGAAGAGGCCGGTCGAGGCGAGGCCGAGGCCGGGCAGGTCGACCGGGACCTTGGGGCCGTAGCTCTCCTCGAGTTTGCGATAGGCGAGCGGGGCGAGGACGATGCCGATCGGGACGTTGAGCCAGAAGATCCAGTGCCAGTCGCCGATCTCGATCATCGCGCCGCCGACGAGCGGGCCGATCGCGACGGCGATGCCGGAGATGCCGGACCAGACGCCGAGCGCGACGCCGCGTTTTTCCGGCGGGAAGGCGTTGGCGAGGAGGGTGAGGGTGAGCGGGGTGACGATCGCGGCGCCGACGCCCTGGATCGCGCGGGCGAGGATCAGGAGGTCGACGCTGGGCGCCAGCGCGGCGCCCGCCGAGGCGAGGGTGAAGAGCGTGATCCCGGCGACGAACATGCGCCGGCGGCCGAAGCGGTCACCGAGCGCGGCGCCCGTGAGCAGGAGCACGCCGTAAGCGAGGACGTAAGCGTTGACCGTCCACTCCAGGGCCTGCACCGAGGCGCCGAAGTCGTTGTGGATGCTGGGCAACGCGACGTTCACGACGAGGTTGTCGAGGACGACCATGAAGAGGCCGACGGAGACCAGGACCAGCGTCCAAAACCTCCCTCGATCTGCCTGAGCATGCGGTCCCATCGCTGGATCCTTCCGTAGTTAGTAGCGGCGACTAAGAAGTAACTTAGCAGCCACTAATAACTGATGCAACCAGACCCCCCGCTCAGCGGGGATCGGGTGCCTGCTCGGGGCTGGAGGGGCCGGCGAAGTGGCCGACCTTCGACCGGGCCAGGTCGCGACGGACGAGCCGCCGCAGGAAGTAGTTGCAGGAGATGACGTGGATCCGTGACTGCGTCACCGAGTAGAGCCGGCGCGACATTCCGCCGAGCCGAGGGTAGTAGTTCGCCACCTCGACCGCGACGCTCAGCCGCACCTTGCCCCGCTGCGGTTCGTCATGCCGGCGGATGTCGATCTCGAGGTAGCCGTCGCCGTCGAGTCCGCGCTTCGACACCAGCAGCCCCTTCTTGATCCGCCACCGCACGATCCCCCGGCAGGCGTCCATCTCGTATTCGGGCGCCTTAAAGGTGAGCAGTCGCAGCTGGGGGATCAAGAGGACGACCGAGCGCTCGGTCGGCGTGTAGGCGACGTGCATCAGCCCCAAGGTGAACCGCTGCAAGGTCGTCCAGTAGGTGCGAGCGACCCGCTCCAGGTGTTCGGGGTCCCAGAGGCCCTCGATCGCGTCGGCGGGCAGGACGATGTCGCCGGCCTGCCGCGAGGTGACCGCCCCGGTCTCCGCGTTGACCGACGTCTCGTCGCGAAGTTTCCCCACTTCCGCCCCTGGGATGACCGGCGGGCGACGACGCCAGAGCCTCATCGCCCTACCCTCGAGGAATGGCACGGGCGACGGTGATCTACGACGCGGACTGCGGCTTCTGCAAGTTCAGCCTGGCGCTGCTGCTCACCTGGGACCGCCGCGGCGCGGGACGGGCGCTCCATCCACTCCCGCTCGGCACCGCTGAAGCCGATCGTCTCCTCGCCGACCTGACCCCCGAGCCGCGCAATTCCTCCTGGCACCTGGTCGACGAATCCGGCCGTCGCAACTCCGCCGGCGCCGCGCTCGCACCCGCGCTGACGCTGCTGCCGGGCGGCCGAGGACCGGCGGCGCTCGTCGCCCGCATGCCGTGCGTGACCGAACGCGGATACCGCTGGGTGGTCGACCATCGCAGTCTTCTCGGTCGCTTCGTCCCGGCGCGGGCGCGCCGCTGGGCGGACCGGGTGATCGCGGCGCACGGTGGGCCTGGGGCCTAGCGAGGCGCTTCGCAGATCGTCTTCGCGCCCGACCAGAGCACCCACTGGCCGAGCTTCGCGCCCGGACGCTTGGGGGCGCGGATTTCGAGGCGCTTGTAGGCGGGCTTCCCGGCGCACATGCCGAGCTGGTTGGCGCGCAGCTCGACCCGGCCGAGCTTGCGGTAGTAGCCGCCCTGCGGCCGGAAGATCGGGTTGCGCCCGAAGCCGATCGCGATCGGCCCGCCCCAGCTGCGCCAGTGGATTTCGGAGACTTCCCCGCTCGGGTCGCCGCCGTTGAAGATCACTTCCGGTTCGGGATGGCCGAAGCCCGCGCCGTAGGGCTCGGAGAACTGCTTCGACCCGAGGACCGGCACCGCGTTCATCGCTTCGGCTTCGGCGCTCGCCGCGGTCGGGATCGCCAGAGCGGTGACTGCGGCAAGGATCAGGGCGATTCGCTTCACGTCTCCGACCCTTTACCCGCGAACAGCCCCCGCAAGCGCTCGCCGATCGACCGCCGCGGCGCGCGCTCGGCTTCAAGCCACTCACCCTTGGTCGGCAGCTTCCCCGCCGCCCGCGCCTTCTGCACGCATTCCATGTGCGCGTGCCGCCGCTTCGACTTGTCGTCCTCCGGCGCGATCAGCACGTGCTGCGACATCGAAGCGAGCCGCTTCCGACAAAACGGACACGTATACGTGGAGGGCTTCGAATTCTGCGCCCCCCGCATCGACCACCACCGCGGTTGCATCCCTACATGGTGACTACGAAGTGGCGCGGCGCTCGCGGGTGAGGGCGACGAGGGCGGCGCCGGAGCCTTTTTGCTCGACCAGGCCGCGGAGGGTGTGGCGGGCGAATACCTCGTCGAGTTCCTCGCGGGTCAGGGTCTCGTGGACCAGGGCCGTCTCGGCGAGGTCATCGAGGCAGAGGCGGTTCGCGGTGAGGAGGGCGCGGGCGCGGCGGAAGGCCTCGCGGGCGAGCGTCATCGCGGCGAGGTCGACGTCGCGGCGGGTCGCGTCGGAGACCGCGTAGTCGCTGGTCGGCATCGCGATCGGCGGCGGCCCGTCGTGGTCGACCGCGACCCCCATGCCGAATTCGCCGACCATCTGCTTGCAGACCATGTGCACGCGGGCGAGGTCGTCGCTCGCCCCGGAGAAGGACTCGCCGAAGACCTCTTCCTCGGCGGCGCGACCGCCGAGCAGCGTCACCACCTCGTCGATCAGTTCGTCGCGGGACTTCAGGTAGCTGTCTTCCTGCGGCGAGTGGCCGACGAAGCCGAGCGCCGGGCCGCGCGGGACGATCGAGAGGATCTCCGGCGGGTCGAGCCCGAGCAGCTTGCGGCAGGTCGCGTGGCCGGCCTCGTGGTAGGCGACGATGCGGCGCTCCTTGAGGCTGAGCCGGCGCGCCTGCTGCGAGCCGACCGACTGGCGCAGCAGCGCCTCGTCGACTTCCTCGCGGTGGACCTGGTCCTTGCCCGCGCGGCCGGCGATGATCGCCGCCTCGTTCAGCGCGTTGGAGAGCTGGGCGCCGGTCATCCCGGTCGTCTTGCGGGCGACATCGGTGAGGTCGAGGTCGTCGGCGAGGGGCTTGCCTTCGGCGTGGACACGGAGGATCGCCTCGCGGCCGTCGCGGTTGGGCGGCGCGACCAGCACCCGGCGGTCGAAGCGGCCCGGCCGCAGCAGCGCCTTGTCGAGCTTGTCGACGTTGTTGGAGGCGGCGATCACGATCACGGTCCCCTGCTCCTTCTCGAAGCCGTCGAGCTCGACCAGCAGCTGGTTCAGCGCCTGCTCGCGCTCGGAGGTCCCGCCGTCGCCACCGCCGCCGGAGCGATGGCCGCCGACCGCGTCGATCTCGTCGATGAAGATCACCGCGCGGCCCGACTTACGCGCCTCTTTGAAGAGTCGGCGGATGCGGGCGGCGCCGCGGCCGACGAACATCTCGACGAAGCTCGAGCCCGACGCGGCGTAGAAATCACAGTTGGCCTGGGCGGCGACGGCGCGGGCGAGCATCGTCTTGCCGGTCCCGGGTGGGCCGTAGAGGAGCACGCCGCGCGGCGGCGACGCGCCGAGCGACTTGAAGCGGTCAGGTTCGCGCAGCCACTCGGCGACGTCGAGCAGCTCGTCCTTGGCGGCGTCGACCCCCTGGACCTCCTCCCAGGTGACCGGCCGGCCCTTGCTCGCCTTGATCGTCTCCGGCTTGGTCGAGCCGACGGTCATCCGCAGCATGCGCATGAAGACGAGCAGCAGCACGGCCATGAAGAAGACGCCGAAGACCGGATACCAGTTGAAGAACCATTCTTGGACGGATTCCACGTACCGAATTGTGGAACGCGAGCGTCCAGGTCACAACGGATATGCGTCCAGATTGGACCTTTTAGCTAAAGGTTCGGCGCCGCGAAAGAAACGACCGCGCCAAGCGTTCGCAGAAAGCCGCGGATACCGCGGAGAAGTGCGAACGCTCGTGGGTGGTCAGCCCCGGACTACCTGGGAGCCGCCGACGATCGTCTCTTCGCCGGAGTCGCCGAAGACGATCCACGCCTTGTTGCCGCCGTCGTAGTCTGGGGCCCAGAGCTTCAGCGTCGCGGGACGGTCCCAGACCGTGACCTGCTCCTCGCCGGTCGCGTCGATCCCGCGCCAGATCCGCACGAAGGGGTTGTCGGCCCACTGCTCGCCGACGGTCGTCGGCTCCTTGTGGCCGGGGTGGACGCGGGTCTCCGGCGGCAGTTCCATCAGTCGCATGACGCTGCCTTTGAGCGCCTCGAAGCCGGCTGCGCCGGGCGAGGCGGTGCCGCCGACCGTGCCCTTGAAGAGGACGTCGGCGGTGAAGACGTCGGTGCCGTCGATCAGGAAGGCGAGGTGTCCGGGGGCGTGGCCGGGGGTGTAGATCGCCTCGACCTCGATCCCCTTGGCGTCGAGCTTGTCGCCGTCGGCCATCAGGATCTCGACCTCG
This sequence comes from Solirubrobacterales bacterium, assembly GCA_025964255.1. Lineage (GTDB taxonomy): Bacteria > Actinomycetota > Thermoleophilia > Solirubrobacterales > 70-9 > VAYN01. Next base: position 17,220 of record JAOPZF010000022.1, read on the forward strand.
TCGTCGAGCTCCGCCGCGGTCTCCGCGTGCGCCACCAGGGGCGGGTTGCCGGCGCGCGCCCGCGCCTCGGTGACCCCGGCGACGTGGTCGACGTGCGGGTGGGTCACGAGGTAATGGGTGATCGTGATGCCTTCGCGCTCGGCGATGTCGATCAGCGGGTCGACGTCTTCGTTGCCGTCGATCAGGACGCCGGTTCCGCGCTCCACATCGGCCACTAAATAAGCATTCGAAAGCCACTGCGGGTTCTCGGTCCTCTCGACGATCAACTTGCTCCTCCTTCGCTGGTCACGGTCTCCCCTGAACTTACTCGGCCGCTGCCGTCGAGGATGACGCCGGCGACGAGCTCGGCGTCGTCCCACATCGGCGTGTGGCCGACGTCGGGCATGACCAGGAAGCGGGCGCCCGCCGGGCGGCGCTCGGGCTTCGGCGGGCCGACCAGTTTGTCGTGCTCGGCCCAGGCGATCGTCACCGGCACCTCGCTCGCCGGCGGGTAGCCGGCCGGGTCGAAGACGTGCTCGCGCATCGCCTTGTTGGCGCCTTCGTAGCCGTCGGCGTCGATCCAGTGGAGGACCAGCTCGCGGCCCGCGGCGGCGGGGATACGGCCGGGGTGGGCGGAGAAGGTGGTGAGGGCACGGCGGCGCAACGGCGGGATGGCGAGTCCGAGCCCGACCAGCGGGCGCAGCTGTCGCGCCCACTCGCGGGTGCGGCTCTCGCTCGGGCCGATCGGTCGGCGCCAGAGGCCGGCGGGGGAGAGGCAGGTGACCGAGCGGGCCGCGCCGATCCGCCCGAGTTCGAGCCCGACCCAGGCGCCGAGGCTGTTGCCGGCGACGTGCGGGCGCGGGGTCCCGAGGGCGTCGAGCTGGTCGCGGAGCGCTTCGGCGAGGGCGAGCGCCGTCGGCTCGACCCCGGCCGGCAGCGAGGGGGCGGCGCCGAAGCCGGGCAGGTCGAGCGCGATCACCTCGCGCTCGGGCGAGAGCAGCGGCACGACCGGGTCCCAGACCGACTTCGAGGCGCCCAGCCCGTGGATCAGGAGGAGCGCCCCGCTCACCGGAACTCTGGTTTCGCGAAGAGCACCTGGACGTCGCCGATCCGCCGCTCGCGGAAGCCCGCCTCGGAGCCGCTCAGGTAGAAGTCCCAGAGCCGCTTGAAGCGCTCGTCGTAGCCGTGCGTCTTCAGCTCGTCCCAGGCGGCGAAGAAGTGCTCGCGCCACATCGCCAGGGTCGGCGGATAGTGCGCGGTGATGTCGTCGAGCCAGATCTCGCGCATCTCGGTCACCGAGCCGACCGAGTCGGCGATCACCTTCAGCGACGGCAGGCAACCGCCGGGGAAGACGTGCGTGTTGGCGAAGCTCTTCGACGCCTTCTCCATCTCATAGAGCCGGTCGTCGACGGTGATCGCCTGCAGCAGGAAGAGGCCGTCGTCGGCGAGCAGCCGGTCGCAGCCTTTGAAGTAGGTGTCGAAGTACTGCCAGCCGACCGCCTCGATCATCTCGATCGAGACCAGCCGGTCGTAGGTGCCGGTCAGGTCGCGGTAGTCCTCGAGCAGGATCGTGATCCGGTCCTCGAGGCCCGCCGCGCGCACCCGCTCGGTCGCCAGTTCGTGCTGGGCCTGGGAGATCGTCGTCGTCGTCACCCGACAGCCGGTGGTGCGCGCCGCGTGGATCGCCATCCCGCCCCAGCCGGTGCCGATCTCCAGGAGGTGGGTGTCGGGACCGAGCTGGAGGCGCTCGCAGATGCGGTCGAGCTTCGCCAGCTGCGCCTCTTCGAGGCTCGCGTCCTCACGCGGGAAGTACGCGCAGGAGTACATCATCGTCGGGTCGAGGAAGCTGGAGAAGAGGTCGTTGCCGAGGTCGTAGTGGGCGCTGATGTTGGTCCGCGCCCCGCCCTTGGTGTTCTCGGGGACGAGGCCGCGGACGCGGTGGAAGCCGGCGCGGGTGCGGCCGATCGCGGCGCTCAGGCCGCGGTGCTGGCGGGAGAGGCCGCGGGCGGCGATCCGGATCAGCGAGACCAGGTCGTCGGTCTCCCAGAGGCCGTCAACGTAGCTCTCGCCGAGTCCGATCGACCCGTTCAGCGGGCCGCGCCAGGCGGCCGGGTCGTTGATGCGGACGGTGGCGCGGAGGTCCGAGGGCTCGCCGAAGACGCGGCTGCGCCCGTTCTCGACGACCTCGATCTCACCCCCCTTGGCCCGTCCGAGCACCGCGCCGACGATGGCGCGCGCCGCCCCGTCCCTCAACTGGCCACCTCGGCGCCGGGATGCGGGTGGTACTTGGCGCCCTTCAGCTTGAGGCGCGCCGCCTGCGCGTAGATCTTGGCGACGACCTGCAGGGACATCGCCGGGTAACGTGCCAGCAGTCCCAGCATCAGGGGACGGGACAGCTCGCGGCGGCGGAGAGAGAGGGTCGCGTCGAAGGTCTTGGGACTGGGACACGCGGCGCTCCTACCCACTTCGCGCGGCCGCGACTCGATGTGAACCTGCAGCCGCTCGCCGGGTTCACTCGCCCGGAAGGAGTAGGTCTGGTCCATCCCCATCAGGGGCGAGACGTGATGGGTCTTCTCGAGTTCGTCGACGAGCACTGTTCCCTTGCGATCGCCCCGTTCGAGTACGTAGGCGTGTCGCTCTCCCCAGGGTATGTTCTCGACCTCGGCGACGACAGTCTCGACCCGCCGACCGGTGGGGTCGAAGCAGTAGTAGAAGCTCACCGGGTTGAAGCTGTGGCCGAGGTAACGGAGGCCGGTGAGGAGGCGGACCGGGCCGGTCGGGCGCGGCGTGCCGGAGTCGGCGACGACGTCGCGGACGCACTCGTCGAGCGGCCGCGCCCGGTTGCCGAGGTAGTCGCCGCGGCGGAAGCGGGCGGGGGCGCGCCGGCGGGCCGAGTAGAGCGGGAACGGGTCGAGCACCCCGGGCAGTTCGGCGAGGTCGAGGTAGGCGAGGAAGAAGCGGTAGCGGAAAGAGTGATCGACCGGCTCGAAGCGACGGTGCCGGACCCAGCCCTCGTAGATCGCCGACTCGCTCACGCCGCCAGCGCCTCCTCATCGGCGTCCGTGACCAGGGGCGCGGCGCTGGTCGAGGCCGTGACCGCCGCCGCCCGCTTCGCGCCGCGGGCCCGGGCCGCCGCGCCCAGCTCCTCGCACACCCGCAGCCCGCTCACCACGCCGTCCTCGTGGAAGCCCCATCCCCAGTACGCGCCGCAGTAGTGGGTGCGGTTCACCCCGCTGACCTCGGCGCGGCGGTGCTGCGCGGTGACCCCGGCAGCGGTGAAGACGGGATGGTCGTAGGCGAAGCTCCGCAGGACCTTGGTCGGGTCGATCTCCCCGCTCCGGTTCAGGGTGAGGAAGTACTGCTCCCGCGAGCGCAGTCGCTGCAGGTGGTTCATCCAGTAGGTGACGGTGGTGCGTGAGGGCGCCTGCTCGGCGAGGTGGAAGTTCCAGCTCGACCAGGCGGCGCGGCGGCGCGGCATCAGGCTCGCGTCGGTGTGGAGCACCGCCTCGTTCGGTTGGTAGGGGATCGCGCCGAGCACCTCCCACTCGGCCTCGCTCGGGTCGCTCAGCATCGCCAGCGCTTGGTCGGAGTGGGCGGCGATCACGACCCGGTCGAAGCTCTCGGTCTCGCAGCCGACGGCCTCGATCCGCACCTCGTCGGGCAGGCGCTCGATCCGCCGCACCGCCGCCGCGGCCCGCACCCGGTCGCGCCACGGCGCGGTGATCGCCTCGACGTAGGAGCGCGACCCGCCCGCGACGGTCTTCCAGTGCGGCCGGTCGCGCAGGCTGTACATGCCGTGGTTGTCGAAGAACTCGGCCATGAAGCTGGCCGGGAAGCTCCACATCTGCTCCGGGTCGGCGGACCAGACGGCGGAGGCCTGGGGGACGATCAGGCAGTCGATGAAGTGGCGGGAGAAGCCTTCGCGCTCGAGCCAGTGGCCGAGCGAGGGCGCGGTCCCGTTCATCCCGATCAGCCCCGGGGCGAGCCGGTTGAAGCGGCGCCATTCGCGCAGCATCCGCAGGAAGGTGGGGGAGAGGAGGTGCGACGGGCGGGCGAAGAGGCCCCAGGGGGTGCCGGAGAACTCGAAGCCGCCGAGGCCGTCTGAGACCGAGAAGCTCATGTGGGAGGGCTGCGAGGCGACGCCGAGCTCACCGAGGAGCGCTTCGAAGTTCGGGTAGTTGCGGTCGTTGAAGACGATGAAGCCGGTGTCGATCGCGACGGGATCGCCGCCCGGGTCGGGGACCGTGACGGTGTGGGTGTGGCCGCCGATCCGCGCCGCCGCCTCGTAGACGGTGATCTCGTGTTGACGATGCAGGTGGTGGGCCGCTACGAGCCCTGAGACGCCGGTGCCGACGATCGCGATCTTCATCGGTCAAGTCCTACGAACTGGAAGCTGAATTGGACGCATGGATATATCTGTACCCATTGTCGAGATAGAACAAGATCTTGCGCCGCACGGCCCACCGGGGCATGCTGATTACTGGGTAGGGACAGTGGTGCTCTCGGTGATCTCCAGACGTTTCGCACTTGCCCTGGTCCTGGCGCTCGCCCTCGCGCTCCCCGCCTCCCGGGCCGCGGCCGACACCGGGGGCGCGGCCGGCACCGGCGGCACCGCGATGTTCGAAAACTCCGGGGTCGGGCGACACTCGCCGTTCGTCCGCCAGGGGATGTGGATCTGGTACGTCGACCAGTCCCAGGGCGGCTACGTGCCGGCGATCGTCGCGACCGCCCATCGCCAACACATCGGCACCGTCTACATCAAGTCCGGCGACGGCACCACCTACTGGGAACAGTTCAGCGGCCCGCTCGTCGCCGAACTGCACCGGGCGGGGCTGAAGGTCTGCGCCTGGCAGTTCGTCTACGGCAACAAGCCGGCGGCGGAGGCGCGGATCGGGGCGCGGGCGGTCGAAGCCGGCGCCGACTGCCTGGTGATCGACGCCGAGGCCCAATACGAAGGCAAGTACGCAGCCGCCGACCTCTACATCGCCCGCCTCCGCGCGGCGATCGGTGCCGGCTTCCCGCTCTCCCTCGCCGGCTTCCCTTATGTGGACTACCACCCGGCCTTCCCGTACTCGGTCTTCCTCGGGCCGGGCGGGGCGACGGTCAACCAGCCGCAGATGTACTGGAAGGACATCGGCACCTCGGTGCACGAGGTCTTCGCCCACACCTATCTCTACAACCGGCTCTGGGGCCGGCCGATCTTCCCGATCGGCCAGACCTACGGCGCGCCGAGCCGGTTCGCCCTGCGCCTCTTCCGCCGCTACTCGGCGAGCTACGGCGCGGCGCCGAGCTGGTGGGACTGGCAGGAGACGGAGCCGGCCGAGTGGGGCGCGCTCGGCTCCGCGGGCGGCGCGGAGAAGATTCCCGGCTTCCAGCCCGAAGTCGAATACCCGGTGCTGCGGCTGGGGTCGAAAGGCGACCTCGTCGTCTGGGCCCAGGAGCGGCTCCTCACCGCGGGTGCCGAAATCGAAGTCGACGGGATCTTCGAAGGCGCGACTCGCCGCGCGGTCAAAGCCTTCCAAGAAGCGCACGGCCTCCCCGCCGACGGCCAGCTCGGCTCCGACACCTGGGCGCAGCTGGTCGACTACACCCCGGCGCTAGTCGAATGGTCGGCGAGCGCGTCGGCCAACGCCCTCGACCTGAGCGGCCGCCCAGCCCTCGGCGCGGGTGGCGCGCGAAGACCCCGCTCGGCGTCCCTACCGCCGCGTCGCGACGAGCTCGCCCCCTCTTCCAGCTGTTCCTTATGCCGGAATGGTGGGGATAAGGAACAGCTGCACGGAGCCGCGCCGCCCCGCGGGCCTAGCGGGCGATCTTCGTCGTCAAGCGGCCGAGGGTCGGTGAGCTGACCACCAGCTCGTCGCCGTCGCGACGAGCTCGAGGTAATTCCGGCATCGCAGGTGAAAGGGACGTGGCCGTCTCGTCCACGGCCCGGGCAGGCTGCGGCCGTGGACGAGACGGCCGAGGGGAGAGAAGAGGGCTCGGGTTCGTGCGCCTCCACCACGGTGAGTTCGCACTTTCGGCCGCATGGCGAACGTTTCTGCGAACTCATCGGGCAGGGTGCGACGAAGGCGCGGGCTTCGTGACGAAGGCCCATGGAAAGTCACGGTTCCTCTCGTCTTCTTCAAGCGTCCGCGAACTGCCGTTCGTCGCTTGTAGGCGTAGAGGGGTACAAGCGACGAACGGCACCCCTCGCCTCCCCGCGAACGGCGCCGGGACGCATGAGGACCTGTGACCTAAACCCGAAAGGGTCCGTCCGGAACGCAACTCGGACGGACGGCCGCGTCGCGGGTCTAGCGGGCGATCTTCGTCGTCAGCCGGCCGAGGGTCGGCGAGCTGACCACCAGCTCGTCGCCGTCGCCGAGCCAGACCCGCGGTTCGCGCGCGCCGCCGACGCCGTCGGGGGTGCCGGTGGCGACGATGTCGCCGGGCTCGAGCGTCATCAGGCCGGAGAGGTAGGAGACCAGCCGCGGCACTCCGAAGATGATGTTCGCCGTCGTGTCGCTCTGCATCCGCTCGCCGTTCAGCGTCAGTTCGATCTCGATCCCGTCGGGGCCGCCGGCCTCCTCGGGGGTGACCAGCGCCGGGCCGCAGGGCGCCGAGCCGTCGAAGACCTTGCCCGCCATCCACTGCGGGGTGGCGAACTGGAGGTCGCGGGCGGAGAGGTCGTTGAAGAGCGTGTAGCCGGCGACGTGGTCGAGCGCGTCGGATTCGCTGACGTTGACGGCGCGGCGGCCGATGACGAAGGCGACCTCGGCCTCATAGTCGACTTTCTTCGACGCCTCGGGGAGGGTCACGGTGGCGCCGTCGGCGACCAGGGCGTTGCGCCACTTGCCGAACATGATCGGCGTCGTCGGCAGCTCCTGCCGGCCCTCTTCCGCGTGCTTTGCGTAGTTGAGACCGATGCAGATGATCTTCTCCGGGTCCGGGATCGGCGGCAGCAGCGTCACCGCCGAGAGCGGATGCGAGGGCGCCCCGGTGTCACCGATCCGCGCGTGCAGGTCGTCGATCCGCCCGTGCTCGATCAGCTCTTTCAGGCTCCCCCGGTGCGGTTCCCCGAGCGTCGCCCAGGCATCGACGACCCGTCCGTCGACAACCATCCCCGCGCGCCCACCGTCCCCGGCGTCATAAGTCACCAATCGCATGCGCCGCAGCCTAGTCCGCGACGCCGCCGAGCGCCCCGCCGCTGAGCGCGTTCGCAGAAACCCGCGGTATGCGCGGGAAAGTGCGAACTCACCGAGGGCGTCGGTCAGCTTGCGGCGGGGACGGGGGCGGCCTCGAGGGGCGCGTCGCTACCCGCGCCGACCTCGCCGCGGTCGATCTCCTTCTCCCGCACCAACCAGAACGCGAGGCCAGTGCCGACGAGGCAGAGGATCCCGCCGAGCATGAGGATCTCGTTGAGGCCGTGGAGGAACCCTTCTTCGGTCGCGTGGCGGGCCGCGTCACGTGCTCCCGCCGGGAGCGCGTGCAGGGCCTGCGGCAGCGCGCCGGACGAGGCCGCTTCGACCAACCCGCGGGCCTGGTCATGGCTGACCGCGCCGCCCGCCAGCGACTCCGTCCTCGAGGCGCCGACGCCGAGGAAGATCGCTCCCCAGGCCGCGGTGCCGACGGCGACGCCGACCTGGCGGAAGGTGTCGTTGATCCCCGCCGCCATGCCGCTGCGCTCTTTCGGCACGACGCTGAGGGCAACGTCGGCGATCACCGGGTTGACCAGCCCGACGCCGATCCCGGCGACGATGAAGCCGAGCAGCAGGGCGGTCCAGCCGGAGGCGAGTTCGAGGCCGCCCATCAGCAGCAGACCGATACCTGCGAGCCCGAGGCCCGCCGCCATCAGGAAGCGCGCCTGAACTTTCGCTAGCGCCATCCCCGAGATCGGCGCGAGGATGAAGGCCCCGACAGTGATCGGCAGGTAGCGCAGGCCGGCGCCGATCGCCGAGTAGCCGAGGAAGTCCTGTAGGTAGAGCGTCAGGTAGAGGAACAGCGAGAACATCGACGCCGAGATCGCGAACGCCGCGAGCTGGACGCCCGTGAAGGCGCCGCGGCGGAAGAGGCCGAGCGGGAGCATCGGCTCGGCGACGCGCCGCTCGATCGTCACGAAGGCCGCCATCAGCACCGCGGCGATGGCGAGCAGCGAGACGATCTCGGTGCTGCCCCAGCCCTTGTCGTTGCCGCGCACCAGGGCGAAGACGAGCAGCAGCAGCGCGGTGGAGAAGGTGACGACGCCGCCCCAGTCGATCCGCGACGCGTTCGGGTCACGGGACTCGTGGAGCTTCCAGTAGGTGACAGCGATCGTCGCGATCCCGACCGGGACGTTGACGAGGAAGACCGACTGCCAGCCGAGGCCGTCGGTGAGGACGCCACCGATCAGCGGGCCGACGGCGACGGCGACGCCGATCGAGGCGCCGTAGATGCCCATCGCCATGCCCCGCTCGGGGCCGCCGGGGAACTCCTGGGCGACCAGCGCGAGGCTGACCGCGAACATGATCGCGCCGCCGACTCCTTGCAGGCCGCGCGCGAGGTTGAGGAAGGTCGGGTCGGGGGCGAGCGCGCAGAGCAGCGAGGCGACCGAGAAGATCGCCAGGCCCGCGACGAAGACGCGGCGGCGGCCGAGCCGGTCGGCGAGCGAGCCCGCGGTGAGGACCAGCGCGGCGAGCGACAGGGCGTAAGCGTCGATCACCCACTGCAGGTCGGAGAAACTGCCGCCGAGGTCCTGCTGGATCTTCGGCAGCGCGGTGTTCACCACGGTGATGTCGAGCAAGAGCATGAAGGTGGCGACGCAGACCGCGCCCAACGTCCACCACTTCCTGTTGGTCTGGACCCCGGCCATAGGGACCTCCTTCGAGTCGTTTACAATTCGTAAGGAAGCCTTGTAAGGCTCCCTGACTAACTAATTCGGCGACCTTATCAGGCGACCTGACTACATGTCGGGCGCCCGTGGGGAAGTCGTCTCAAAGAGCTGACTCGCCAGAACCGGAAGATGTGACCGCCATGGATAAGAAGATCGCCGCCGCCCAGGAACTCGCCCTCGTTCACGGGGATCCGTCCCAGGTCACGCTGCCCGCGCTGATGGACCTCGCGGTCGACGCGATGTACGTCGACTTCCGCAAGCTGCTCGAGGAGACCCCCTACACGGACGTGCGCCCGACCCACGGCTGCGTCTTCCGCTTCGTCCACGGCGAGGGCATGCGCCTCACCGAGCTCGCCACCAAGGCGGGGCTGACCAAGCAGTCGGTGGGGGAGATCGTCGACGACCTCATGAGCCTCGGCTACATCGAGCGCTTCCCCGACCCGACCGACAAACGGGCCAAGCTGATCCGCCTCACCGCCAAGGGCCTCGACGCCCAGCGCATCGGTTTCGCTTTCTTCGACAAGCTCGAAAAAGACTGGGCGGAGGCCTTCGGCGCCGACCGGATCGCCGCCCTCCGAGCCACCCTCGAAGACATCGCCCTGGCCAAATCCCCCGACGCCGTCCCCGAGCTGGCCCACCCCGAACCCGCTCCCGTCCCCTGATCCGCTAGCTTTTCCTGTCCGGGCCCCCGCCGGCCCGTCCGAGTCATCTCTCGGGGGCGTAGCTCAGCTGGTTAGAGCGCCGGCCTGTCACGCCGGAGGTCGCGGGTTCGAGTCCCGTCGCTCCCGCTCCCCGGTGCTTGGGAAGCCTCAGTAGTAGGCGGCATCCGGGTCAGCTGTTGGATACGGCCAAATGAGAGACCAAGAAGACGGGCGAGGCGCCTTCTACTGTGTCCCTCCTTTCCCGCCAGCTGGATCAGGTCGTGACGTCTTCCCCTC
>JAOPZF010000040.1 GCA_025964255.1 Solirubrobacterales bacterium
GCAGGTCGCGCTTCTCGGCAACCGTGACGCCGGCCGGCGGCAGGCTGGCGAGGGCGCTCGAGCCGCCGGTGAAGCAGGCGAGGACGAGGTCCTCGGCGCCGAGCGGCTCGACCATCGCCAGCAGGCGGGCGGCGACGTCGGCGCTGCGCTCGCTCGGCAGCGGGTGGCTCGCGACCGCGACCTCGATCCCAAGCGGCGTCGTCTCCTGGTCGTGGCGGACGGCGATCAAGCCGGCATCGATCCGCTCGCCGAGGCGCGCCTCGAGCGCCGCGGCGATCGCGAAGGTCGCCTTGCCGGCGCCGACGACGACCACCCGCGAGGTCTCGCTCAGCGGGTACTCGCGGCCGGCGACGACGATGCCGTCGTCACCGAGCGACACCGCGTCCGCCGCCGCGTTGCCGGCGTCGCAGGCCGCGAGGCCGGCCTGGGCGACCTCGAGCGCGCGCCGACGCAACTCACTCTGACCGTGCCCGGCGAGCGCCTCGAGGTTGCCGATCCGCGGCCGCGAGAGCGCAGCGGCACCGCCGGTCGACTCAGGAGCCAATCGACACCGCCACCTCGCCGAACACGTCACCGGGGTAGACCGCGGTCGCGCCGAGCTCCTCCTCGATCCGGATCAGGCGGTTGTACTTCGCCGTGCGCTCGCCGCGGACCGGCGCGCCGGTCTTGATCTGGCCGGCGCCGAGGGCGACGGTGAGGTCGGCGATGATCGGGTCCTCGGTCTCGCCGGAGCGCTCCGAGACGACCACCGTGTAGGCGTTGCGATGGGCCATTTCGGCGGCGTCCATCGCCTCCGAGAGCGTGCCGATCTGGTTCACCTTCCAGAGCAGCGAGTTGGCCGCGTCGATCTCGATCCCCTGCGCCAGGCGCTCGGGATTGGTCGTGAACAGGTCGTCGCCGACGATCTGGATCCCGGCGGCCTCGGTCAGCATCGCGAAGCCCTCGAAGTCGTTCTCGTCGAGCGGGTCCTCGATCGTCACCACGTCGAACTCGGCGATCAGCTCGAGGTAGAGCTCGATCATCGCGTCGCGGTCGCGGGTCTCGCCGGCCAGCGCGTAGGTGCCGGTCGCGGCGTCGTAGTAATGGGTCGCTGCGCAGTCGAGGCCGTAGCGGAAGCGCCCCTCGTGTCCCGCCGCGGCGACCGCCTCGTGGAGCAGGCCGAGCGCCTCGCGCGGGTTCGAGATCGGCGGCGCGAAGCCCCCCTCGTCGCCGGTGTTGAGGGCGACCTTGCCGTAGCGCTCGAGCAGGATCTCGGCCAGCGCGAGGTTCACCTCGGTGGAGATCTGCAGGCCCTCGAGGATCGAGTCGGCGCCGACCGGGAGGATGATGAACTCCTGGAAGTCGAGGTCGTTGGAGGCGTGACGGCCGCCGTTGATCAGGTTGACCAGCGGCACCGGGAGGACGTGCGAGTTCGCGTTCAGCGCCTGGTAGAGCGGCAGGCCACTCGACTCGGCGGCGGCGCGGGCGGCGGCGAGGCTGACGCCGAGGACCGCGTTGCCGCCGAGGCGGGACTTGTCCGCCGTGCCGTCGAGCTCGATCAGCTTGCGGTCCAGCTCGCGCTGGCTGGTCAGCTCCTCGCCGACCAGGGCGGAGGCGATCTCACCCTTGACGTTCGCGACCGCACCGAGGACGCCGAAGCCGCCGAAGCGATCGCCACCGTCGCGCAGCTCGGCCACCTCGTGGGCGCCGGTCGAACGACCGGAGGGGACGTCGGCGGTGGCGACGGTGCCGTCGTCGAGGGCGATGTCGACCTGGACGGTCGGCAGGCCGCGGCATTCGAGCACCTCTCGGGCATCGATCGCGGTGATCCTCGGGGTGCTCATGCGGCTTGCTCCTCCTCGCTGTCGCCGGCGTCTTCGATGTGGGCGTAAGCGGTGGAGAGTGCCTTGATCTGGTTCTCGGCGGCCTCGTCGAGGTGCACCCGCCAGAGCTTCTCGGCGCGGTCGATGTCGCGGGCCTCGATCGCGGCGAGCAGCTCCTCGTGCTCGGCGGCGACCTCCTGCGGGTGGTCGTAGGCCGGCTGCAGCTGGACCATGCAGAGGACGATCTCCGACTGCAGGCCGTGGTAGGCGCGCTGCAGGCGTTCGGAGCCGGCGGCGTCGATGATCGCCCGGTGGAAGGTGAGGTCGGGACCGACGACATCCGACCAGGGGGCGTCGGCGGAGAGGGCCGAGAGCGTGGCGACGGCGCCGCGTGCCTCGGCGGGGACGACCCCGGCTTCGATCGCCAGGCGGGCGGCCTCGATCTCGAGCGCGGCGCGCAGCTTGAAGATGTCTTCGACATCGGCCTGGGAGAAGACCGGCACCTGGACGCCGCGGTTGGGCTCGCGGCGCAGCAGGCCTTCGCCGATCAGGATCTGGGTCGCGGCACGGAAGGAATGGCGGGCGACGCCGAGGCGCTCGGCGAAGTCGTTCTCGCGAAGACGGGTGCCCGGGGCGAGCTCACCGTCGAGGATAAGGTCTCGGATCGCGTTGGCCGCAGCCTCTACCGTTGACACCGTCGCGATCCGAACTTGTGGGGGACTGGGGACCGCAATGGTCTTTGGCATGTGTTGGATTATTCCACAATTTGACAAATTGATGAGAAGATGGGGTCCATGACTACTTCACCGACTTCCCGCGTGACCGAGTTGACCGCCCGTGAACTTGAGCGATTCGCCGCTTCCCACCCACGTTCGGGGGAGCTGCGCGACGCCGCCGAGGAGGTGCTGCTGTCCGGGGTGCCGATGAATTGGATGACGCGCTGGCCGGGCGCATGGCCGGTCGTCTTCGAGACCGCCGAAGGGGCGCGGCTGACCGACGCCGACGGCAACACCTACGTCGACTTCTGCCTCGGCGACACCGGCGCGATGGCGGGCCACTCCCCCGCCCCGACCGTGGCGGCGGCGGCGGCGCGGATGGCGAAGGGGATCACGACGATGCTGCCGAGCGAGGACGCCGGGCCGGTCGGCGCGGAGCTGACGCGGCGCTTCGGCCTGAGCCACTGGCAGTTCAGCCTCACCGCGACCGACGCGAATCGCTTCGCCCTGCGGCTCTGCCGCGAGATCACCGGGCGGCCGAAGATCCTCGTCTTCAACCACTGCTACCACGGGTCGGTCGACGAGACGGTGGCGACGCTCGACGCCGACGGGCACGCGGCGCCGCGGTTCGGCAACGTCGGGCCGCCGGTGCCGATCACCGAGACGACGCGGGTGGTCGAGTGGAACGACGCCGAGGCGCTCGAGCGCGAGCTCTCCTATGGCGACGTCGCCTGCGTCCTCGCCGAGCCGGCGCTGACCAACATCGGCATCGTCCTCGCCGAGGATGGCTTTCACGAGCGGATGCGGGAGCTGACCCGGGCCGCCGGGACGCTCCTGATCATCGACGAGACCCACACGCTCTGCTGCGGGCCGGGCGGCTACACGCGGGCCGAGGGGCTCGAACCGGACCTGATGACGATCGGCAAGGCGATCGCCGGCGGCGTCCCGGTCGGGGCCTACGGGATGACCGACGAGGTCGCCGAGCGGGTCCTGTCGAAGACGATCTGGGACGTGGCCGACGTCGGCGGGATCGGTGGCACCCTGGCCGGGAACGCGCTCTCGCTGTCGGCGGTGCGGGCGACGCTCGGCGAGGTGCTGAGCGAGGAGGCGTTCGAGCGGATGATCGCCCTCGGCGAGCGCTTCCAGGCGGGCTGCCGCGAGGTGATCGCCGAGTTCGACCTCGGCTGGCAGGCGACCCGCCTCGGCTGCCGGGTCGAGTACATGTTC
>JAOPZF010000049.1 GCA_025964255.1 Solirubrobacterales bacterium
TGCAGGGTGACTTCGCCGCCGCAGGCGAGCAGGCCCTCGACCTTCTCCAGGCCGATGTCGCCGCCGCCGACGACCAGGCACTTGCGCCCGCTCAGTTTCAGGCAGGCGATGTAGAACGGCGTCTCCAGCATGTCGCGGACGCACGACTGGTCGCAGATCCCTTTACGGAACTGGCAGACGCACTCCTTACCGGCGTAGGCCTGGGCTGGCATCACGTCGAAGATTAATGATCTGGGTTCAGCGGCACTTAAACCGCGGACCCGAGCGCAAGTGCGCCGGCGCTCAGACGGCGGCCAGGGTGAGCTCGAGGCCCTGCTCAAGCGTCGTCTGCGGCGCCCAGCCCAGCTCCCGTTCGGCCAGCGAGGCATCGAGTGAGATCCGCTGCACCTCGCCCGCCCGGGCCGGGGCGAACTTCGGCTCGAAGTCCTCGCGCCCGGCAAGTTTGGCGAGCACGTCGACGATCTCCAGCACGCTCGCCTCGCGCCCGGTGCCGATGTTGACCGAGCCGCCGAGCCGCGTCGCCCCGGCCGCCAGCGCCGCCGCGACCACGTCGCCGACATATATGTAGTCCCGGGTCTGGGTGCCGTCGCCGTAGACGGTCGGCAGGCCGCCGTTCTTCACCAGGCCGCAGAAGATCGCCACCACGCCCGCCTCGCCGAGCGGGTCCTGGCGCGGCCCGTAGACGTTGCCCAGCCGCAGGGACATCCCCGACAGCCCGTGCAGTCGTTCGAACAGGCCGAGGTAACCCTCCGCCGCGAACTTGCTCTGGCCGTAGCCGGAGAGCGGCGCGATCGGCGTCGACTCGGGCAGCGGCAGCTCCTTGTCGGCTCCCTCGCCGTAGAGCGCGCCGCCGGTGGAGATGAAGACGACGCGGCGGACGTCGGTGGCGCGAGCCGCCTCGAGCACGTTGGCGGTCCCACCGACGTTGACCGCGGCGTCGAAGAACGGGTCCTCGACCGATTTGCGGACGTCGATCTGGGCGGCGAGGTGGAAGACCAACTCGGGGCGCGTCTCGGCGAGGACCGCGCCGACGGCGGCGCCGTCGCGGACGTCGACTTCGGCCAGCCGGGCGCCGCTCTCGAGCGCGTTCTCGAGGTTGGAACGACGCCCCGTCGACAGGTCGTCGAGGACGGTTACCTCGTCGCCGCGGGCGATCAATGAGTCGACGAGATTGGAGCCGATGAACCCCGCTCCGCCGGTGACCAAGCTCTTCATCAGGGGTGGGATCCTAAGCGGATTTGCCGGCGGTCGAAGGGGAATCAATCGGGAGGACGCCGAGAAAGTGGCCGCGCCGCCCTGCTACCCTCGCCGGCCGATGAGGCTAATCGTCACCGAGAAGAACAGCAGCGCGAAAAAAATCGCCGAGGTCCTTGGTGCGCCGTCGGGCGGACCGAAAGCGGACAAAACCTTCAAAGTCCCCTTCTACACGTGGACCAACGCCGACGGGCGCGACGAAATGGCCATCGGTCTGAAGGGCCACGTGCTCGGCCCCGCCTTCCCCGAGGGCTACTCGAATTGGCAGAAGACCGATCTCCACGATCTGATCGACGCTGACCTGATCAAGGAGGCGACGGACAAAAACGTCGTCAAAGCGATCAAAAAAATGGCCAAAGAGGCCGACGAGCTGGTGATCGCGACCGACTTCGACCGCGAGGGCGAGCTGATCGGGCTCGAGGCCCTGGAGGAGATGCTCGACGCCAACCCGGCGCTCGGCACCCGCGAGGACACCGCCAGAGGCGACCTGAAAATCCTCCGCGCCCGCTACTCGGCGACGACCAAAGAGGAACTCCTCCGCGCCTTCGACAACCTCGACTACCTGAGCTACCCGCTGGCCAACGCCGGTGCCGCCCGCCAGGACATCGACCTGCTGTGGGGGGCGACGCTGACCCGCGCGGTCTCGCTCTCCACCCGCCGCTTCGGCTCCAACTTCCTCTCCGTCGGCCGCGTACAGAGCCCGACTCTGGGCCTGATCGTCGAGCGCGAGATGGAGCGGCGCGCCCACGTCGCGGTCCCGTTCTGGGAACTGTTCGCCAAGTTCGAGCACCCGGACGGGGTCTTCGAGACGCACCACACGGTGGACAAATTCTGGGAGGAGGCCGAAGCGACCAAGGCGCTCGCGGGCACGACCTCGCCGGGCGTCGTCAAAGCGGTCACGGCACGGAAAAACACCCGCAAACCGCCGACTCCGCTGAACACCACGGCCTTCACGACCGACGCCTCGAGCCGCCTCGGGATCACCCCGGCGAGCGCGATGCGGATCGCCGAGGACCTCTACATGGACGGGTTCATCTCCTATCCGCGTACCGACAACACGGTCTACCCGAACTCGCTGCCGGTGCGTGAGCTGATCGGCTCGCTGACCAAAATCAAAGAGTTCTCGGCCGCATCCGGGCTGGTTGGCCAGTCGACGCTGACCCCGACGCGGGGCAAAAAAGAAGACGCCGCCCACCCGCCGATCTACCCGACCCAGGCGATCCAGCCGGGCGCCCTCGAGGGGCCGAAGAAACGGGTCTACGAACTGGTCGTCCGTCGCTTCCTCGCCACCTTCAGCCCGCCGCTGATCACCGAGTCGACCCGTGCCGACATCGAGGCCGGCTCGGAGACGTACTTCGTCCGCGGCTCGGTCGTCGTCGACCCCGGGTTTGCCGGGATCTACACGTACGCGCGGTCGGCCGACGAGGAGATCCCGGCGCTGCGGGAGGGCCAGGAACTGGCGCTCGCCGCGGTGCCCGAGTTCCGCGTCGAGGACGAGCCCGATGCCAACCCGTGGATCGTCGGCAAAGAGACTCAGCCGCCGTCACGGATCTCGCAGGGCAAACTGATCGAGCTGATGGAGGAGCGCGGCCTCGGCACCAAAGCCACCCGCGCCGACATCATCCAGAAGCTCTTCGACCGCGGCTACGTCTACGGCAACCCGCCGATCCCGACCGAGACCGGCATCGCCCTCTTCGAGGCGTTCAAGAAATACGTGCCGCGGATGGCATCG
The DNA here is from genome assembly GCA_025964255.1 of Solirubrobacterales bacterium. Classification (GTDB taxonomy): domain Bacteria; phylum Actinomycetota; class Thermoleophilia; order Solirubrobacterales; family 70-9; genus VAYN01. The sequence goes on from JAOPZF010000049.1 coordinate 2,987, forward strand.
CCGGAGATGACCGCCGACATCGAGGCGGAGATGGACCGCATCGCGCAGGGTCAGATGACGAAGTCGAAAGTCGTCAGCGACTCGCGCGAACTCCTCCACAAAACCTGGACGGAGATGGACGAGAAGAAAGAAGATCTCGCCAAAGTCGTCTGGAAAGGGATGGACGAAGACCGCGTCCTCGGCCCCTGCAAAGTCTGCGAGGAAGCGGGGCGGACCAAGGAGGACGGCTCGCCGAACCTGCTGCGGATCATCCGGGCGAAAAAATCGGGCAAACGATTCGTCGGTTGCTCGGGCTGGAAAGCCGAAGCGGAGCCCGACGATCCGAAATCGTGCGACCAGACCTTCCCACTGCCCCAGCGTGGCGACGTCTTCCGTCTCGAGGAGCGCTGCTCGATCTGCGACAGGACTCCGCGGCTGAAAGTCCAGCCCTTCCGCGGCCGTCCGTGGAACCTCTGCCTGAACGACGACTGCGAGTCGATGCAGGAGATGAAGAAACGCCGGGCGGAGCGCGAAGCGGCGAAAGCGGCCAAAGAAGAGATGGACAAAAAACCGAAGCCGAAAGGCGACGAGGACGCCGTCGCGCCGCCGACCCGGGCAAAAAAAGCCGGCAAAACCAAAACCAAAGCGAAAGCAAAAGCGTCGAAAGCCGACACCGCCACCCGCGGTGTCAAACGGGCGAAAACCAAAGCCGGCACCAAAGGCTGATGGCGGCCGGGGCGGCCGCGAGGGACGCGACGCCGGCCCCGGGGGTCTGAGCGATGTTCATCTCCCTGGAGGGAGTGGACGGCTCCGGCAAGAGCACCCAGGCGCGCCTGCTGGTCGAGGCCCTGGGTGAGGGGACGGTCGCGATCCGCGAGCCGGGCGGCACCGACGCCGCCGAGAAGATCCGCGCGCTGCTCGCCGATCCGGCGACCGAGCTCGAGCCGCTGGCCGAGCTGATGCTGTTCCTCGCGGCGCGGGCGGACCTGACCGAGCGGGTCATCCGCCCGGCGCTCGAGGCCGGCGCCGACGTCGTCTCCGACCGCTTCTCCGATTCGAGCGTCGCCTATCAGGGCGCCGCCCGCGGGCTCGGCGTCGGCGAGGTGATCGGCCTCTGCGACACCGCGACCGACGGCCTCTGGCCCGACCTGACGCTGCTGCTGAAGGTCGACCCCGAGCTGGGCCTGGGACGGGCCAAGAGCGAAGACCGCTTCGAGGCCGAGGGCCTCGACCTGCAGCGCGCGGTGGCGCAGGCCTACGACGAGATCGCGATCATCGCCTCCGACAGGGTCGTCCCGATCGACGCGACCGGGACCGTCGACGAGGTCCACGCCCGCATCGTCGCCGCGGTCGAGGCCTACCGGTGAGCGCTGCGGCGCTCGCGGAGGCGACGGAGCACCAGGGACGCGCACGCGTCGCGCTCACCGCGGGGCTCGCGCACGGGCCGTCCCACGCCTACCTCTTCCGCGGTCCGCGGGGATCCGGGAAGCGGGCCGCGGCGCGGGCCTTCGCGGCGGAGATCCTCGCCGACGGGGCCGATGATCCCGACGACGCCCGCCGGCGCGCCCTGCTCGACCCCTCGCCGCACCCCGACCTCGTCTGGCTCGCCCCGCGCGGCGCTCAGCACATGGTCGACGAGGTCCGCGAGCGGGTGATCCGCGCCTCCGTCTACCGGCCCTTCGAAGGCGAGCATCGCGTCTTCGTCGTCGAGGCCGCCGAGGCGATGCGCGACGAGTCGCAGAACGCGCTGCTGAAGACGCTCGAGGAGCCGCCACCCTTCGTCCACCTGATCCTGCTCACCTCCGAGCCCGACGGCCTGCTGGAGACGATCGCCTCGCGCTGCCAGCCGGTCGACTTCGCGCCGCTCCCGGCCGAGGTGGTGGAAGCGCAGCTGGCGGCGACGCCGGAGGCGGCGGGCGCGGCGTCGGAGGAGATCGCCGCCGCGGCGCGGCTCGCCGCCGGCGACCTCGAGCGGGCCCGCCTCCTGCTCTCACCGACCGGCCGCGAGCTGCGCGGCGAGGTCGAAGCGACGATCGCAGCGACCCTCGCGGACGAGCTCTCGACCGCCCCCTGGCGGCGCCTCCTCGAGCGCGCCACCAAGGCAGGGGAGGAGGCCGAAGGGGCGGCGAGGGAAGCGCTCGAAGAGGACTCCCAGGCGGGCATCAAACGCACCGCCAAAGACCTCACCGACGGCGCCAAACGGGCGGGGCGGAGGCGGCGCACCGAGATCCTCGACCTCGGCCTCGAACTCACCGCGCTCTGGCTGCGCGACCTCGCGGCGCTCGCCGCCGACGCCGAGGAGGTCGTCTTCGACCGCGACCGTCTCGACGTTCTGCGCGCTCAGGCGGCGAAGGTCGATCCGACCTGGGCGCGCGCCGGCGCCGGCGCGGTCCAGGACACCCGCCGCGGCCTCGACCTCAACGTCTCCGAGGAGCTGGCCCTCGAAGCGTTGTTTTACCGTCTCGCGAGAACTGCCTAGGCACTTAAGCGGCGCATCATCGAGCGCGGGCGACGAAGGCGGCGCCGAAGTGGAGGCCGAGGACGGGCGCCGCGACCAGCGCCGCGTCCTGCCAGCCGGGCGTAGCGCCCCACCGTCTCCGGGGTGAAGTGGCTCGCCTCCTGGAAGCTCGAGACGACGACGGCGGCGTGGCCCTGGATGGAGGTCTGGCGCTCGATCGAGCGGCTCAGCTCGAGCAGGAGCGTCTTGTCGGGACTCAGGCTTGAGGGGACTTCGCGGCCGGGCCGGCCGGGGCGTCGTCGGCGGTCCCGTCGAGCTGCCCTTCGAGCGCTTCCCGCGCCCCTTGCTCGCGCGCCCGCTCGATCGCCCGCTCCTGCGCCAGGCGCGTGATCTGGGCCGCCTGCTTGGACATGATCACGCTGAAGTTGAGCGCCAGGCCGAGCAGCAGCAGCAGCACGATCGAGAAGAGCGCGACGTTGGTGTCGCGAACGCCCATCGCGTCGGCGACCAGCTTCAGCAGGCCGGGGAAGGCAGCGCCCGCGAGCATCGCCAACCCGGCCCCGAACCAGATCACGCTGTAGCGCTCCTGCAGGCGGTCGCGACGGATCAGGTCGAGGATCCAGAGCATGAACAGGATCGCCAGCACCGCGGCGATGACCCGCGTCCTCGGGGTGAGGCTGACGTGGTCGGCCTGGACGGCGAGGGACAGGAGCGCCGCGCTCATCGCTCGGCCTCGGCGTGGCGCGGCTTGAACTGGCCGACCAGGATCACGACCAGGCCCTTGAAGATGAAGAAGGCCGAGCGCACCGGGGTCAGGAACGAGGTGCCGCCGGTCCGCTCGAGCATCCGCACCGGCACCTCCTCGACCCGCAGGCCCTCGCGCACCGCCATCTGCAGGGACTCGATCTCGGCGAAGTCGGGCGAGTAGTTCTCGCTGAAGAGCTTCATCACCCGGCGGTTGGCGGCGCGCATGCCGCTGGTCGTGTCGGTGAAGCGCTGGCGGGTCGCCAGGGTGAGCATGAAGCGGAAGACGTTGATGCCGATCCGCCGCGACCAGGTCGCCCGGTAGTCCTGCCCGTCGACTCCATCCAGGACCTCGGCGCCGGGCAGCGGCTCGGGCTGGGCGGCGTAGCGGGAGCCGATCACGAGGTCGGCGCGGTCGGCCTCGACCTCGGCGAGCAGCCGCGCCACCTCGGAGGCCGGGTGCTGGCCGTCGGCGTCGAGGTGGGCGCAGGCGTCGTAGCCCTCGCGCAGCGCCCAGAGGTAGCCGGTCTGCAGCGCCGCGCCGAGCCCCTGGTTGAACGGCAGCGTGGCGACCCGGACGCCCGCGGCGCGGGCCCGCTCGGTGGTCGCGTCGGTCGAGCCGTCGTCGACTACGAGGATGTCGGCCGCGGGCAGGTTGGCGCGGACGTCGGCGATCACCGCGTCGATCGACGCTTCCTCGTTCCAGGCAGGGATGAAGACGAGAGTCCGCAAGGGGTGCCGATTGTTCCATGGCAGGCGATCTCGAAACCGCCCGCAACCGCTTTGGGAGGATTGTGTTAGTAACCCTCCATGGCAAGCGGCGACGCCCCTCAGATGGCTCGGCCGCAGCCGGAAGCTCCACGGTTCGGCATGCGGCTCTGGTTGACCGGCGCGTTCGCGGCGGTCAGCTTGATCACGGCCGGGACCGTCTACCTGGTCGGCGACAACCACCAGGCGCTGCTCGCGGCGGTGCTGATCGGGGTGCTGGCCGGGTTCCTGATCGCGGTGGCGATCTCCCACCGCGTCGTCGTCCTGGCGCGGGCGGCGGGGGAGATGGCGAAGGGCTCCTTCGACGCGCCGCTGAACACCTCCGGGCTCGACGAGATCGGCGACCTGGCGCGCTCGCTCGACGCGATGCGGGCCTCGCTGCAGGAGAGCTTCGGCGTGTTGACCGCGGACCGCAACAAGCTGGCGGCGATCTTCGACGGGCTGACCGACGCGGTGATCGTGGTCGACTACGAGGGGCCGGTGCGCTTCTCCAACAGCGCCGCGGGGCGGCTGCTCGGGGCGGGGGGTGAGCCGCCGGAAGTGATCGGGCCGCAGATGCGCCGCGCCGCCGAGGTCGGGTTCGCCGCCCACCCGGCGCTGCGGATCGGCGACCGCGCCTACGCGATGACCGCGCGGGCGCTGCCGGACGAGCGCGCCGTCCTCGCAGTGCTCCGCGACCGCACCGACGAGCTCCGCCGCGAGCTCGCCGAAGCCGACTTCATCTCCAACGCGGCGCACGAGCTGCGCAACCCGCTGGCGGGGATGTCGGGAGCGATCGAGGTGTTGCAGAGCGGCGCGAAAAACAACCCGCTCGACCGCGACCACTTCCTCAACCGCCTATCCGACGACGCCGAGCGGATGAAAGCGCTGACCCAGTCGCTGCTGACCTTGGCGCGGGTGGAGAGCCGCGGCGCCGCCGAAAGCGAGGTCGTCGACGTGGCGATCGCGGTCCGCGACGTGGTCGCCGCGGTCGAGCCGCCGCCGCGGATCGAGCTGATCGTCGACGTCGAGAAGGACCTTGCCGCGACCGGCGACCCGACCCTGCTGCGGCAGGTGATGATCGGCCTGCTCGGTAACGCCTTCAAGAACACGCCGCCCCCCGGGACCGTCACCGTGCGCGGGCGCCACCAGGGGCTCGGTGAGGTCGTGCTCGAGGTGATCGACACCGGCACCGGCATCCCCGGACCGGAGATCGAGCGCGTCTTCGAGCGCTTCTACCGGCGCAGCGAGTCCCGCAAACAGGAGGGTTTTGGACTCGGCCTGGCCATCGCTCGACGAATGGTGGACGTCATGGGTGGGACGATCGGAGCAGAATCAGTGCTGGGGGAGGGGAGCACGTTCTGGGTGAGGCTTCCGCTTGCACAGCCGAGCCCGACTCCCATTGCTTAGGCGAGAGGCGTATAACAGACGGGGACGTATGTTTGGAAAGCATGAACTTTGCATGAGTAATCACTCGGACAGGACGGCGAGGTAGTGAGCAGCGGCAGGATCCTGATCGCCGACGACGAGCCTTCGGTGCGTGACTCGGTCGGTTACGCGTTGGCCCAGGAGGGCTTCGAGGTGACGCCGGCGGCCGACGGCGACGAGGCGAGCAGCCTGCTCGGCGACGGCATCCCGTTCGACCTGCTGATCCTCGACATCATGATGCCGGGGCCGAGCGGCCTCGACATCTGCCGCGACGTGCGGGCGCGCAGCGCCGTGCCGATCATCGTGCTGACGGCGAAGGATGCCGAGGTCGACAAGGTCGTCGGGCTCGAGGTCGGCGCCGACGATTACGTGACCAAGCCGTTCTCGGTGCGCGAGCTTCTCGGGCGCGTGCGGGCGCAGCTGCGGCGGCGTGAACTCGATCGCTCGCCGATGGCCCAGCAGGTGAAGATCGAGTCGGGCCCGGTGTCGATCGACCTGGTCCGCCACGTGGCGACGGTGCGCGGCGTGCCGGTCAACCTGACCCGCTCGGAGTTCCAGCTGCTGCGGCTGTTGGTCGGCCGGCCGGGGGAGGTGTTCGCCCGCTCCCAGATCATGGAGGAGCTCTGGCAGACGCCCTTCGACGGCGACGAGCGCGCCTGCGACGTCCACATCTCCAACCTGCGCCAGAAGGTCGAGCGCGACCCCCAGAAGCCCGAGCTGGTCGTCACGGTCAGAGGCGTCGGCTACAAGTTCTCCGGCGACGAAGACTAGGAGCCGAGCAGCTTCTGGAGGTCGGCGAGGCGGGTGTCCCACTCGGCGCCGACGGTGGTGAGCCAGGCGGCGGCGTCGGCGAGGGGACGGGGGTCGAGCTCGAAGCGGTGCTCGCGGCCGCGGCGGCTCTCCGAGACCAGCCCGGCGCGCCCCAGCGTCGCCAGGTGCTTGGCGACCGCCTGGCGGCTGATCGGCAGCTCGGCGGCGAGCCCGGTCGCGGTGGCGCCGCCGCTCGTGGCGAGCGCCGCGACCAGGTGGCGTCGCGTCGGATCGGCGAGGGCGGCGAAGACCGCCCCCGCGGCGGCCTCGTCGCCCGGACCGCTTGGTTGTCGTTGGACTGCCGGCACCGTCGTCCTCAGGCGAGGACGAGGCGGACGGCCACCCGCAGGCGCGCCAACCGCGGTCCCCACGCAAGACTCGCGCCGCCTGCAGGTGCGGCCAGCAGGAGCGGACCGGCGGTACCGAACGGGACAGTCTCGAAAACTGTTGACGTCTCGATGATCGTCAGCCGCGTCCGATCGGCGACAGCGTCGAGGACCAGTTCGACCCGGCTCGGCGCGCCGCCGTCTCGGCGCCAGCTCCAGGCCAGTCGTTCGGCCTCCTCGACCAGCTCGACCTCGCCCCGCCGTTCCTCGCCGTCGGCGTAGCGGCAGACGATCTCGCCGCCCGGCTCCGCCTCGAGCTCGACCTCGTCGGCCAGCCACTCGCCCAGCAAGGCGTCCTCGGTGAGCGCGTCCCAGACCTCCGCCGGCGCCGCGTCGAGCTCGACGCTCCGCGTCACCCGCTCGGCATCCACCGGTTCACGCTCGCTCCTCGTTAGGGTCATAGGGACTGCTCCTCTCGTCTCGAGTACGAATGCGCAACGCAATGGTTGCACACAGTGCTAGGCTGGGGAAAGCGCAACTGGATAGTTGCGCAAGAGAAGCACGCAAAACTTCGCGGAACACCGAGAAAGAGAGACTGAAATGCCACTGGTCCCGATGGTCGTCGAACAGTCCGCTCGCGGCGAGCGTTCGTTCGACATCTACAGCCGACTGCTGGCGCAGCGGATCGTCTTCCTCGGCGAACCCGTCACCGAGGAACTGGCCAACCTGATCATCGCCCAGCTCCTGCACCTGGAGGCCGACGATCCCGACAAGGACGTCAGCCTCTACATCAACTCGCCCGGCGGCTCCGCCTACGCGGGTCTGGCGATCTACGACACGATGCAGTTCATCAAGCCCGACGTGCAGACCATCTGTTACGGGATCGCGATGTCGGCGGGGTCGCTGATCCTGACCGGTGGGGCGAAAGGCAAACGGATGGCGCTGCCGA
>JAOPZF010000094.1 GCA_025964255.1 Solirubrobacterales bacterium
CGTCGAGCACCACCGCGTCGTACTTGGACGCTCCGGCCATCTCGACCGCGCGCTCACCCTCGCCGGCGATGTCGACCGTCAACCCCTCCTCGCCGAGGCCACGCCGCAGTAACGCCGCCATCTTCACTTCGTCCTCAACCACCAGAACTCTCATACGGCCAAGATCGACCACGGAGATGAGCGGGTGATGAGACGACGGGCCGCAGCCGGCCTAGAGGGTCGTCAGGCCCAGCCCGGTCAACGCGATCGCCGCGGCGAGCAGCCGCTTGTCACCGCTCAACGCGGCGAGCGGGATCAGCCAGGCGACGTACCAGGGGACGAGGAACCCGGTGGTGAGCAGCAGGCAGACGGTCGCCCATCCGGCGCCGGCGATCCAGTCGAGCTCGCCGATCCAGACCCGTCGCAGCAGCCAGCCGAGGACGAGCACGAAGACGACGCTCAGGGCGCTCGTCGCGGGCCCGACCAGACCGGGGAGCCCGACCGCGGTCGCCGCGAAGCCGACGACGCTGTGCGGGCCACCTTCCCCCTGGATGCCCTGCAGCGTCGCGATCATCTGCAGGGGACCGCTGCCGAAGAAGGTATAGGCGAGGCCGACGATCGCGACCGCCGCCAATCCGGCGCCGAGCAGAAGGTGGCGCCGCGCCCTGCCCCCCCGGTCCGTCCCGTGCTCGGCCGCGAAGGCGAACGGGAGCAGGAGCCCGGCGGTCAACTTCACCGCGGTCGCCGCCACCATCAGGGCGCCACCGGGAAGCTCGCGACGCTGCAGCAGGACGTAGAGCCCGGCGACCATGATCGCGAGCATCAGGAGGTCGTTGTGGCCGCCGCCGACCCCGAAGAGGACGATCACCGGGTTCAGGCCGACCAGCGCGGCCGCCATCTTCGGGTCGATGCCGCGCAACCGCGCCGCGCGCCAGACGAGCGTGATCAGGACGAGGCTCGAGACCGCGGCGACCGCCTTGTAGGCGAGGACGTCGGCGGCGATCCCGAGCGGGACCAGCAGGTAGCTGAGCGCGGTGAAGAGCGGGCCGTAGACGGTCGGCGTCCCGACCCATTGCACGCCGATCAACGGGTGCAGCGCTTCGAGCGGGAAGGCGCTCGGCCCGTGTAGGTACGGGTTGGCGCCGTAGACGGAACCGATCCGCGCGTAGGCGGTGTAGCTGAAGACGTCGCTGGAGAACAGCGGCGGGCCGAAGAGGACCATCGCGTGGAGGGCGAGGATCGCGCCGAGCAGGACGCGCGGCGAGAGTCGGTGCGCGGTGCGGGCGGCGACCACGTAGGACGCGAAGAGGACGAGAAAGAGAACGATCAGGGCGACGAGGCCGAGGCTCGCGCCGATCCCGTCCAGCGGTCCGGCGAGCCAGGTCGGGAGCGGCCGCAGGGTGCTCGGCAGGAGAAGTTCGCTCCTCGTCGCCGACCCGCAGATCAGCAGGCTGGTGGCGAGCAGGCCTCCCAGCGCGAGCCAGGCGACCGGGCGGGAGCGTCGCTCATCCTGGCCGGCTCCGAACCCGACGAGGTCTGGCCGGGAGAGCGCAGGCGATCGCACATCCCCACGATCGGCGACGCACCTGAGAAACGGGTTAAAGACTTGCTGGTTGCGGCGTGGCGGCGCGCGCGAGCGCCGTGCGCCAGGCCCAGACCGCGGCGGCGTAGATCAGTACCGCCAGCACCGTCGCCGCGCTGACGACCATCCCGGCCGCGGTGGCGGTGACGAGGCTCGTCGTGCCGCCGAGCGCGGCCACCATCGAGGCGGGGCCGGTGCCGATACCCAGCGGCAGCAGTCCGACAGCCCCCATCGTGAACAGGACCAGGCAGACGTGCGCGGGGTCGCTCGGGAGGTCGAAACCGACCATCACGACCAAGGTCCGCAGGAAGGCCATCGCGGTGAAGCCGGCGACGATGAGGGCAAGGCGGTTGCGCATGCCCGGTTGCGCCAGGACGCTGAGACCGGCCGCGAGCTTACGGTCGCGGAAGCGGCCGTAGAGAAGGCGGAGGGCGGCGAGGATCGCGAACGCGCCACCGAACATCACCCAGGGCGCCCAGTCGGGGATCAGGCCGACCGCCGTCGACCCGACAGCGGCGAGGACCGCGGCGGCGCAGACCTCGAACATCACGATCGGGGCGTCGCCGAGGGCGACCTGGGCGACGGTCGGCGCCCGCTCGCCGCCGAAGCGGCGCAGCAGCGCGACCCGGGCCGGCATCGCCGCCTGGCCCTGGACGGTGCCCGCCAGGAAGGCGCCCGCATTCGCGGCGTGGGCAACCACCGGCTCGACCCGCTCGCCGCCGGCGGCGCGGAGAACCGTCCGCCATGCCTCCGTTCGCAGGGTGAGCGTGAGGAGGTGTGCGCCGACTGCCGCCGCCAGCACCCACGGGGGCACCGCGGCGAGGGCACCGAGCAAGGCGCTGCCGCGGGTCAGGACCAGATAGCCGATCATCGCCATCGCCCCGAGCGGGACGAGCGCGGACAACGTCCTGCGGATCGCCGCGGGCCAGCGGTGTCGGTGGGTGGTCGTGGCCACGAACATGGACCGATCTTGCTCCCTCTCGCTGAACCCCAGGTGAGAGGAGAGGCGTCCGTCAGCCGCGGGCGCCGGTACCGACGGCCCGGGCGCGACCGACGAGCGCTTCCAGCCATCCACCGAGAAGATCGGCCAGCCGATCGATGCGGGAGCGGACCGGCCCGCAGTAGAGGAGCAGCGCGACGCCGCAACCAAGGACCGCGCCGGCGAGCACGTCGCTCGGGAAGTGGACGCCGATCGCGACCCGGCCGACCGACAGCACCGTCGCGGCGACGAGCGCCACGCTTCCCCATAGTCGGTTGCGGAGGAAGATCGCCATCGCCACGGCGAAGGCGCCGGTGGCGTGGTCACTGGGGAAGCCCGGGTCGGCCGCGTGGCCGGAGAAGAGGTGGACGCCACTCGGATCGACGACGAACGGCCGCGAACGATCGACGATTTCGGAGAGCACCTTGGCGAACGCCAGGGCGACGCCGGCGCTCAGGACAGCCGCCACGGCGGCCCGCCGCCACGCACGATGCCGCTCGCCGTTGGCGAACAGGAAGACGAGGAGAAGGATCCCGACGAAGAGCGCCTCGGACGCGTTGATGAAGACGAGCAGCGGGTCCTCGACGCTGTCATGGTGAAAGAGGAAGTCGTTGAGCGTATGGAGGATGCTCCATTCGATCGACCCTGCATGGATTGCCGCGACAAGACCGTTCATCGAACGACATCATCGACCTCGCCGGTTGGAGGGAGATGAGAAACACCGGAGCCCCGTGGGGTCAATGACAGTCGCCTTGGTCGCAGGTCTATGTCATCCGTCATGGACACCGCCCCAGGACGAGTCGTCCTGGGGCGGTGTCTCCCGTCAGCTGGCGCTGATGCTGGCGCTGGCGTACATCGGAACGGCGTTGACCAGACTGATTCCAGCCGCGGTGGCGCTGACGACGATCACGCCGCGGCTGCCGACCGTGACCGGGATCGACAGGCCCGTCGTGATCCCGTTCGAGATCGTCCCGATCGCGTCCACACCGGTGAGCGGCGGCGCGGCAATCACGAGCGCCCCTGGCACCGGGGTGAACGTGTTGTCCGGGGTCGTCGACGTGTACAGCTGAGCCGTAACCGTCACGGTCGTACCGACCAGGCTCAGAGCCGACGTGGTGCTCGTGAACAACGTGATCGATTGGATCGTCTCGTCGGTCGGGAACGTCTGCGCCGGGACGACTTCACCTGGGCCTCCGGTCTGGTCCAGGACCGAACCCTGGAGTGACCCCGTCCCGGCCTGGTCGCCGTCCAGCGGCAACACTGCCACCTGGCCGGTGAGGCCGCCGCCCATCGTCGTCAGCAAAACCGGATCGCCGGAGCTGGCCGCGTAGACGATCGTGCCGCCGCCTTCGGGTCCGGGAGGTCCTTCGTTGCCTCGCGGTCCAGGAGGGCCTTCGTTGCCCTGCGACCCGGGAAGCCCTTGGTTGCCTTGCGCTCCGGGAGGGCCAATCGATCCCGGGGGACCTGCCGCCCCGGCGGGGCCTTGCGGACCTTCTTTGCCTTCGGGTCCCGGTGAACCGCCGCCGGTGCCGGAGGGGCCTTGCTTGCCTTCCGGACCAGCCTTGCCTTCAGGGCCGACGGCGCCGACCTTGCCTTCGGGACCGGCGGCGCCGGTCGCACCCTTGGAGCCGTTCGCGCCCTTGGCGCCGGCAGCACCCGCGGCGCCCGTAAGGCCGCGTTCGCCTTCGCCGAAGGAGATCTTGCGCTGGCCTCCGGGGCAGGCCGCGCCTGCCGTGGTCAGATTAAGCGTCTTGTAACGACCTGCCACGCAGGCGTAGTACCGCTTGGCCGAAGACGAACCGGTGGCAGCAAGCACCGAAACCGTCGACCCGATCATCACTGCCAGAACTACCGCGACGAACACCGAGCGGCGTCGCCAGAGAACTTGGGGGCGTTTGACCATGCCCTCCCTCTCATCGATGGACACGCCGATACTGAGTATCGGCGGAGCCCTGCTCCATTCGACTCGTTTCGACGATTCCCTTGAGGGCTCCGAGGGAGGGAGGAGGCCGGCGGGCTCGGCCGCCGGCCGCTAGCCGAAACCGCCCCCGGCGATCACCGCGGCGCCGACCCGGCCGCCGTCGACATCGAGCGTCGTGGCGTGGACGAACTCCGCCTCGTTGCTCGCAAGGTAGACGGCGGCCGCGGCGACCGCGCTCGCCGGCCCGGCGACGCCGGCGGGGGTGCCGACCATCATCACCTCGCCGGGCGCCGGCTCGTCGGCGATCGGCCGCATCACGCCCGGCGAGATCGTGTTGACCCGCACCCCACTCGGCCCGAACTCCGCCGCCCACGCCCGGGTGAGGGTCTCGAGCGCCCCCTTGCTCGATGCGTAAAGAGCGCCGACCGGTACCGCGAGCCTCGCCACCCAGGATCCGAGATTGATGATCGCGCCCTCGCCGCGCTCGGCCATCGCCGGAGCGATCGCCGCGGTGAGGAAGAACGGCGCCTTGACGTTGACCGCGAAGACGCGGTCGAAGGTCTCCTCCTCGGTGGCCGCGGTCTTGTCGCCGGGGAAGATCCCGGCGTTGTTGACGAGGATGTCGACGCGGCCCCCCAACTTCTCGGTCGCCCGCTCCGCCAGGTCGCGCGAGGCCGCCGCGCTCCCGTCGAGGTCGGCGACGAGGAAGGAGGCCCGACCGCCCGCCGCCTCGATCTCGGCGACCAGCGCGGCACCGCGCTCCGCGTCGCGCCCACTCGCCACGACGCTGGCGCCCTCGGCCGCGAACGCCCGCGCGATCGCCCCGCCGAGGCTTCCCGTCGCCCCGGTCACCAACGCCGTCTTGCCCGCCAACCTGTCTGCCATCGAAGCCTCCTGAAGTCGTCTTTGGACTAACCGGTCCAATAGATAGCAGACGACTGGACCCAACGGTCCAATGCCCTAAGCTGCGGTCATGGCACCCCAGCTCACCGCCCGCGGCGCCGCGACCCGGGCCCGGATCGTCGAGTCGGCGGCCGAACAGGTCCTGGCGGGCGGCGTCGGCGGCACCAGCCTCGACGACATCCGCGCCGACACCGAGACCTCGAAGAGCCAGCTCTTCCACTACTTCCCCGGTGGCAAGAGCGAACTGGTCGGGGCGATCGCCTCCTTCCAGGCCGACCGCGTGCTCGCCGCCCAGGAGCCGTACCTGAGCCGCCTCGCCACCTGGGACGACTGGCAAGAATGGCGCGACGCGGTCCTTGCCCACTACGGCTCGCAACCCCACTGGGGCTGCCCGATCGGGGCGCTCGCCAACGAGCTGATCGGCACCGACCCCGAACGCGCCGCCGAGGTCACCGCTCACATGGAGCGCTGGCGCGGCCTGCTCGAGGCGGGCGTGACGCGCCTGCGCGACGCCGGCGAGCTTTCCCCCAACGCCGATCCGCGCGCCCTCTCGCTCGCGGTCTTCGCCTCGCTCCAGGGCGGCCTCCTCCTCACCGCCACCGCCGAATCGATCGAGCCGCTCGAAGCGGCGCTCGACGGCGCGCTGTCGATGCTCCGCGCCGCGTAGCCCCGCCCCCCGGCGCCAGGCCTTTCTGCATCCCGCGACGGCATGAGAGAGTGGCGGGCACCGATCACCTGGACCAGCCTGGACGAGGAGACGAGCGCATGGACCGAAAGACGAGCGCCGCCGCCGGGCTGATCCTCACGACGCTGTGCGCGGGGCAGTTCCTGATGATGCTGGACAGCTCGGTGATGAACGTCTCGATGGCGACGGTGGCCAAGGACCTCGAAACCAGCGTCACCGGGATCCAGACGGCGATCACGCTCTACACGCTGGTGATGGCGGCGTTCATGATCACCGGCGGCAAGATCGGCCAGATCATCGGCCGCAGCCGCGCCTTCGCGATCGGCTGCGTCATCTACGGGGCGGGCTCGCTGATCACCGCGCTGTCTCCGAACCTCGGGGTCCTGCTGATCGGCTGGTCGGGATTGGAGGGGCTCGGCGCCGCCCTCATCCTGCCCTCGATCGTCGCGCTCGTCGCCTCCAACTTCGGCACCGACGAGCGACCGCGCGCCTACGGCCTGGTCGCCGCGGCGGCGGCCGTGGCGGTCGCGGTCGGTCCGATCGTCGGCGGCTTCTGCACCACCTACCTCTCGTGGCGCTACGTCTTCGCCGGCGAGGTTCTTGTCGTCATCGCGATCCTCTTCCTCGCCCGCCGGATCGAGGGCGGGGCGCCGGAGAAGAAGGTCCGCCTCGACCTGGTCGGGACGGCGCTGTCGGCGGCCGGCCTCGGGCTGATCGTCTTCGGCATCCTCCGCTCCGGCACCTGGGGCTTCGTCAGGCCGAAGCACGAAGGCCCCGAATGGCTCGGACTCTCGCCGACGATCTGGCTGATCCTCGCGGGCGGCCTGGTGATCTGGCTCTTCGCGGTCTGGGAGAACCGGGTCATCGCGCGCGGCGGCGACCCACTTGTCGATCCCTCGATCCTGCGGACCAAAGTCCTGCGCGGCGGGCTCACCTCGTTCTTCTTCCAGTACTTCCTCCAGGGCGGCCTCTTCTTCGCGATGCCGCTATTCCTGTCGATCGCGCTCGGCCTTTCGGCGATCGAAACGGGGGTCCGGCTGCTGCCGCTCTCCTTCACGCTGATCCTCGCCGCGGCCGGCATCCCGAAAGCCTTCCCCCACGCCTCGCCGCGCCGCGTCGTGCGGCTAGGCTTCCTCGCGATGTTTGCCGGCCTCGTGATCCTCATCGCCGGCCTCGACAACGGGGCGGGCGCCGGGATCACGACCTGGCCGATGCTGCTGGCCGGCCTGGGGATGGGCGCACTCGCCTCGCAGCTCGGCGCGATCACCGTCTCCTCGGTCCCCGACGAGCAGAGCGGCGAGGTCGGCGGGCTGCAGAACACGGTTACGAACCTCGGCATCTCGATCGGCACCGCGCTGACCGGCGCGATCGTGATCGCCGCCCTCAGCTCCTCCTTCCTCACCGGGGTCGAAACGAACCGGGCGGTGCCCGACCGGGTCCAGGCGCAGGCGCAGACCCAGCTGGCGGGCGGGGTCCCATTCCTCTCCGACGCCGAAATCGAAACGGCCCTCGACGACGCCCACGTGCCGCCGCGGGCGACCGCGGCGATCGTCGAAGAAAACGAAACCTCGCGGCTGGTCGGCCTCCGCACCGCCCTGGCGGTATTGGCGATCTTCGCGCTGGTGGCCCTCTTCCTCACCGGGCAGATCCCGGAGCGCCCACCGGGCTCAGCGGCGGTTCCCGAGCCGGCCTAGGCCTAACCGTGGACGAAGACCTTGAGGAAGACGACGACCAAGGCGAACACAGCGGCGGCCGAGATCGAGATCGTCGCCTGCGATCGCGTCGCCCCCGCTTTACGGCAGGCCAGCACCACGCCGGTCATCAGCTCGGCGAGGGCCACGCCCATCGCCAGGCTGATCCCCCATGGACTGGAGATCACGCCGAGGGCGCCGAGGAGCAGCACCGCGGCGGGCAGCATCTGGGCACGGACCATCGGCCACTCCTGGACGAGTTCCCTGCGCACCCGTAGGGCGCTCGGCGGCTCGCCTTCGATCCAGGAGCCGAGCACCCTCGCGTAGACGTGCGCGAGGTAGAAGACCAATGCGGTCACGCAGAGATAGATCTCGACGAGGCCGGCCTGGCGGGGGTGATCGGCGCCGGGTCACAATAGGGCGACCCGAGCCAGATCCGTCGGTAGGGAGAGGGCGGGCCGGCGGAGCCGGTCCTCTAGGTTTCTTCGGTGACCTTCGCGCCCGCCGAGCGTCCCCCGGCGCGGCCGCGGTGGGCGCCATCGCCCCAGCGGGCGATCGCGATCGCCTACGTGACGGCGATCTTCATGACGGGGATCGACATGCAGATCGTCAACGTCGCGCTGCCGACGCTGTCGGAAGCGTTCGGGGTGCCGTTGACCGACGTCCAGTGGACGGTCATCGCGTACCTGCTGACCCTGGCGATCGTGATCCCGGCGTCGGGTTGGATCGGCGACCGGATCGGGACCAAGCGGACCTTCGTCTTCGCGCTCGCGCTATTCACGCTGGCGTCGGCGCTGTGCGGGCTCGCGCAGTCGCTGCCCGAGCTGATCGCGGCGCGCGCCCTGCAAGGCGTCGGCGGCGGCCTCCTCACCCCGACCGGCACCTCGATGCTCTATCGCGCCTACGCCCCCGAGCAACGGGCCCGCGTCGCGCGCACCCTGATCATGCCGATCCTGATCGGACCCGGCTCCGCTCCGATCCTCGGCGGCGTGCTGACCCAGACCCTCTCCTGGCGCTGGGTGTTCCTGATCAACGTCCCGTTCGGGATCGTCATGTGCGCCTTCACCTACTTCTTCGTCGCCGAGCACCGACCGTCGCCCGCCGGGCGCCTCGACGTACTCGGACTGGTGCTGTCGGGACTCGGGTTGAGCGCCCTCCTCTACGCGATCAGCGAGGGGTCGGTGCTCGGCTGGGGTTCACCGGTGATCATCGGGGCCGGCCTCGGCGGGGTCCTCCTGCTCTGGCTGTTCGCCCGCGAGGCGCTGCGCCGGCCGGATCCGATCCTCCAGCTGCGGCTGCTGCGCGAGCCGCTCCTGCGCTCGACCAACATCGTCTTCGCGCTGACCACCTCGGTCTTCCTCGCCAGCCTCTACCTGACCCCGATCTTCCTACAGCAGGTGATGGGCCAGACGCCGATCAAGTCGGGCACGACGACCTTCGTCGAGGTGATCGGCGTAGCGGTCGGGTCGCAGACCCTGGGCCGGCTCTACCCGCGGATCGGCCCGCGGATCATGTGCACGATCGGCGGCTTCGGCCTCACCCTCTACCTCTTGGCGTTCCTGCTCGTCGACGACTCGACCAGCCTGTGGGTGGTGCGCGGGCTGATGTTCTTCGGCGGCTTCGGCAACTCGGGCGCCTTCCTGGCGATCCAGACCTCGATGTTCGGCAACATCTCGAGCGCCGACACCGGCCACGCCTCCGCCATCTACAACACCCAGCGCCAGTCCTCGATCGCGATCAACACCGCGATCGTGACGACGATCGTCGCCGGGGCCGGCGGCACCGCGCTGGAAGCCTTCCACGCCGCCTACCTGGGGGCCGCGATCATGGCCGCGCTCGGAACCGTGCTCGCCTGGACCCTGATCGACAACCGCCTCGCCGGCTCGACGATGGTCCGCTCCGCACCGCGCGGCGCCGCCGACGTCGGCGACACTTAAGGCATGGGCAGGGTGTCGATAGAGGACCGCGAGCGACCCGGTTGGGACGTGATCGAGGCTGCGGTGGCCGCGGCCGAGGAGCGGCTCGAAGATCGGCTGGCGTCCGCCTACGCGATCGGCAGCCTCGCCCACGGCGGGTTCGCGCCGACGGTCAGCGATGTCGACCTGGCGCTGCTGACTGGTGAGCCCGTGGAGGACATCGGGCCGATCCTCGAGGAGATCCGGGACGAGGTGGCGGGGACGTGGGAACTCGGTGACCGGCTCTCGATCTTCCACGCTCCGTGGGTCGAATTCGGCGACCCACCAGAGGGAGCGCGGTTCCCACCGATCGACCGCTTCGACCTCGTCCGCTACGGGGTCCTCGTCGGTGGGACCGACCTCAGGGCTGCGCACGCGACGCTGCCGGGTACCGAGGAAATCCGCACGCATGCCGTCGAATCGGCGCTACGCCGCGTCACCCCCGAGCGGCTCGACGCGGACCTCGGTCAACTGGCGGCCGGCGGGGTCAGCGTCCTCGACGCCACCAAGACCGTGCTCTGGCCGATCCGCATGCAGCACGTCTGCGACATCGGCCAGGCCACCGGAAACGCGGACGCTGTCGCCCACTACCGCTCCCTCCCAGATGCCCGGCACGGCGCCCTCGCGCAGGACGCGCTCGGGTGGCGCGATCTCAGGGCGATCCCCGACCCGGCGGACGCGCTCGCGAGGATCGACGGCGAGATCCGCGACCTTCACGTCGAGGTCTTCCGCCGGCTCGGCGCGCGCGCCGAAATCCCCCGGCGCGACGAGCTCATCGAACGGGCCGACCAGCTCTCGGCGGCAATGTGATCCGCGCGGCGACCGCTCCTACGCCGCCGCCAAGCCGGGCGACCCGCTCGCCCGCTTCCTCCCCGCCCTGCGCCGCGTCGACGGCAGCGCCTCCCACGCGGGCCTCGGCCCACCGTTCGTCACCGCCTGGCGCCGCGCAGCGAAGGACCCGGCCTTCCGCCGCCTGCAGCTGCGCGAGCTCGACCGGGTCTACTTCGACCCCGCGGTGAGCCGGGCGAAGGCGGACGGCCTCGGCACCCTCGGCCAGTTCATCTACTACGAGGCGATCGTCATGCACGGGTCGGGCCAGAGCGCCTCGAGCTTTGGCGGTATCCGCCGCCGCCCCATCGCCCGCGCCCCGATTCCCGCCCAAGCGGCTCCCAGATCGCCTACCTGAACGCCTTCCTCGACGTTCGCCGCGCCCAGATGAAGACCGAATCGAAGCACGGCGACACCTTCCGGATCGACGACGAGCAACGCGTCTTCCTCCGCGAACGCAACCTGGCCCTCCGCCGACCCCTGGCCTGGCACACCTACGGCGACCGCTACGAAATCGGCTAGAGACGGGGCTGAACACTTTTTGTCCCAGGGGGAACCAAAAACGTTCAGCGAGGTCATGGCTAGACGCTTTTCGTCCCATCACAACGAAAAGTGTCCAGCGACGGGTGGGCGCCAGATCCCTTACGACGGCGACTCGAGCAAACTGACGCGGCAGCCGAGGCCGCGGATGCGCGCCATCGCCACGTCGGCGGTCAGCACCATGTCGACGTCGGGATGAACCTCGGCCGCGGCGAGGATCAGGGCGTCGGGCAATCGCAGGGACCGGTGGTCGGCGCGGATACGCGCCGCGCGTTCGGCATCGGCCGCATTGACCGGAAGGATCTCGGTGACGAGGTCGGCGAAGAAACCGCGGACGATCGCCTCGTCGTGGTGGTCGAGATGGGCGCCGACCAGGACCTCGGCGAGGGTGACAGCCGAGGCGTAGAACCGATGCTTCGTCATCAGCTCGCGGATCCCGGAGTCGGCCGCGGAGTGCAGCGCGTCGCCCCGATCGAGGAAGGCGACGACGGGGGCGGAGTCGAGGACTACCGCCACTCTTCCCGCAACCCTCGGACGGCCTCGCCGAGCCGACCGTCGGTCTCGAGGACGCCGCTGTAGCGGGCGAGCACCTCGTCGACCCGGGTCAGGACCACTCGCCCGGCGCCGTCGGCCTCGGCCCTCAGCACGTCACCGGCCCGCATCCCCGCGTCCCGCAGTGCGCCGACCGGGATCGTCACCTGGTTCTTGGTGGAGATCTTCGTTTGTCCCTTTACCTTTGGCATGAGAAGTAAAGGATAGCTCATGGTCGCGGAGGCCATGGAGGGAAACCTAGGAGGGGAATGCGCGCGTGTGGCGCGCAGAATGAGCCAATTCAGGCACGAAACGCGCACGAAATCCGGGCTCAGCGACGCCGCGCCGCCGCCGAGGGCCGACTGAGTCGCTTACCCGAGCCACCGTCTGCAAGTTCGGGACCGCCCCTAAGCGGCCAAGCGTGGGCCTGTCGATGAGCGCGGATGAACAGCGTTCTCGTCCCAATCCGCCGCCTGGTCCTCCCCGTCGCCGCGCTCGCCCTCGTCACCTGTGGCCTCGCTACCGCCGCGGCCACCGCGGCCCCGCCCCCCGGTGCCGAAGGGACGCTGACGGTCGCCGCCTCGGCGAGCTTCGCCACGACCTCGGTCGGCGCGACGAGCACCCAGCAGATCTCATTGAAGAACGAGAGCGAAGCCGGGGTCGACGTCAACGAAGTCGGCTTCGAAGGGGTCGACCCGGGCGACTTCGGGATCGAAGGCAACAACTGCGTCGGCTTCATCGGGCCGAGCATGAACTGCACGCTGACCGTCCGCTTCACCCCCGGCGCCGGGGGCCTCCGCGAAGCGCGCCTGCGGGTCGCCACCGATGGCACCCAGACCGAATACCTCACCGAACTGAGTGGCGAAGGCGCGGCGCCGGAACTCACCTTCGAACCGGCCGGCCACGATTTCGGCCTGGTCGAAATGCACTCGAACAGCCCGCGGACCAGCTTCACCCTGCGCAACAGCGGCACCGCCTCGGTACAGCTGGGCAGCCTCGAAATCTTCGGTCCGGACGCGAACGAATTCTTCATCCAGAGCAGCAACTGCTGGGGGACGACCCTCGCCCCCGGCGCGACCTGCCAGGTCGAAGTCCAGTTCAACGCCAACGAAGAAGGCAGCTTCACCGCGGCGGTCTCGATCCGGGCCGACAACGTCGGCTTCACGGCGCCGCTGGCCGGCCGCGCCGAGCGACCCAAGGTCGAAGCCTTCCCCACCCCGCTCGTCTTCGGGCCCACCTCGGTCGGCTCGTCGCAGACGCGGGAGGTGACCCTCACCAACGTCGGCCACCTTCCGGTCGGCTTCTTCATCGCGATCGTCTCCGGCGGCGATCAGTCGAGCTTCCACATGCTCGAAGAGAGCTGCACCTCGAACCTCTTCGCGGGCAGCCCGCGGATGGTCGAACCGGGCGCATCGTGCGTGGCGAAGGTCGAGTTCGACCCGACCAGGGTCGGCGCCACGGCCGCGACCTTGAGCTTCTTCGGCGCCGGCGAAGGTGCACTGGAGGTGCCGGTGGAAGGGACCGGGGTCGCGCCGCGGCTGAGCCTCTCGCCGAGCGCCCGTAACTTCGGCAGCGTCGCCGTCGGCAACGCCGGGCCGACCCAGACCTTCCAGCTGCGAAACGAATCGATCGAGGCGCAGACGATCGACTCGGCGACTCTCGCCGGCGCCGACGTGGGCGACTTCGGGCTGCGCTCCGACGAATGCTCGGAAACGGTGCTCGCCCCGGGCGCGACCTGCGCGGTCGCCGTCCGCTTCGACCCCGGCTCGAGCGGGCCGAAGACGGCGACGCTCCGCCTCCGCGGCACCGGCGGCACCACCGTCGCCCGCCTCGACGGCGAAGGCACCGGCATGGTCGTGTCGGCGGCCACCGCGAGCGGCGGCGCGAAGCACGGCCACGTGGTGCTGAGCCTGATGCGAAACCCGCGCGCAGCAGCGGGCAAGGTGTCGCTCGGCCGCGCCCGGTGCGAGTCGAGCTCGCCCTGCACGATCAGGCTGAACGGCCTCGCGTCGGGCAGGATCGCCACAGTGGCGGGCCCGCGGCCGGCACTCCGGCCACTGACGGTGACCCGTCTCCGGCTGGCTCCCAGCGCGAGCGTCGCGCTCACCGCCGCCCTGCCGGCGGAGCTCCGCGGCTCACCCTCCGATGCCCGATTGACCGTCGTCGTCCACTGGCGCACCGGTTCCGCGCACGGCGCGGCGAGCCGTGGGGTGGCGGTCAGGGTGCCGGCAGCTCCGTTTCGCCCACCGGCCCGGTAAGCGCCTCCGCGTCGACGCCGCTGACGCGGACGGTGTAGGCGCGGGGTTCGAGGGCCAGCGGGAAGTCGACGTGGCCGTCGGCCGGCGGGGGTTCGAAGAGCTGGGTGGTCGGCGCGTGCTGGTCGCCGCTGCCGTCAAGGCTGACCAGGACGGCTTTCAGCGGCGGCGTCCCGGCGAGCGCGGGGAAGGCGAAGGAGACGATGGCGCGGTCGCCATCGCGAGTGGCGGCGACCGACGGTGAGGATGGACGGACCAGGTTGGTCCCGACGACGGGCGCGAGGCTGCGCGCCTCGACCGCCTCTTCGTGGAACTTCAGCGGGTCGCGCCACTGCCCGTGTTGGCGCGGGCCGACCGGGCTGTCGTCGCCCCATTCGATGCCGGCGACGTCGGCTCCCGGACGGGTGCTGCCCCAGCGCCCCGGCCAGGCAACCCAGGAGGGGTCGGTGTCGGTGATCACGGTGACCTGCGGCCGGACCAGCGGGCCCCCCGCATCGTTGTAGTCCCAGCCGACCAGCGGCACTTCGGTGGCATGGTTGCCGCGGCGCAGATAGGAGGCGTGCGACCCGCGCGCGGAGTAGACGACCGGCGCCCCCTCCTTCTTTTCGACGTCCTCCCAGGCGCAGCGCTCGCCGCGCTTGTGCTGGGCGTAGGTGACGACATCGGGTTCACCGCCGGCGCCGATCCGCAGCTGGATCATCTCCCAGTCCCCCTCGTGCCGACCGTTCCCCAGCATCGCCTTGTCGTTGTAGTAGTAGAAGAACCAGTACTGGAGCCAGAGCGCGCCGACGCTGTCCCGCACCGCGTGGCCGTAAACCTGGTTCGCCATCCCCGGGAGCAGGTGCATCGCGTGCGCCTCGGCGATGTACTCCTTGCCGACCACGTCGATGTAGTCGGCGGCGGCGACGGCGGTGTGGGGCGCGTCGGGGTAGTGCCCGCCGTGGAGGAAGGCGAGGTCGAGCACCGCCTCCCGCCGCGTCGCCCCCGCCGCGGCCAGCTCATGCCCGCCGTGGACGAGCACGTTGCCGTGCGGGTTCGCCGCCGTCTTGCAGTCGGCCATCGTCGCCGGCGAGTCGGCCGAGTACGCCTCCAGCGAGTCGTATTGGACGAAGGGCGAGTAGCGCGCCAAGAGGCCCCCCACGCCGCCCGTCGCGGCCTCCCCCGTCGCCGCCATCGCTGCATCCCCCGCGTCACTCATCGATGTCCACGACCCTTCTTCCGATTGAAGTAATCGAATGAGTTTGACATCGGTACGCCATTGGATGAGGGTGACCGCGTGAAAGCCGACGGAGTGTTCTCAGGTGGAGGGGTGAAGGGACTGGCCTTCGCGGGGGCGATCACGGGCGCCGCCGAGGCCGGCTACACCGAGTGGGGCAAGCTCGCCGGCACCTCGGCGGGCGCGATCACCGCGATGGCGCTCGCGGTCGGTTACGACGCGGAGGGCCTGCGGGAAATCTTCGACAAGGTCGACCTCAGCCGGATCGCCGACTACGGCTTCGGCGGCGAGGCGAGGATCCCGTTCAACCTCGCCGAGCACCACGGTGCCACCCACGGCGTCGCCCTCCACAAGTGGATCGAAGAACTGCTCGCGCACGCGCCGCTGAAAGGGATCAAGACGTTCGGCGATCTGGAGAAAGCGGCCGGGCCGGAAAAGCTGCAGGTGATCGGCACCGACCTCGCCCACAC
>JAOPZF010000117.1 GCA_025964255.1 Solirubrobacterales bacterium
CGCTCGGTCGCCGCGGCGATCCGGGGGGCGCTCGACGGCCAGGGAACGCCGGGCCTCGTCTTCTGCCACCTCTCGCACGCCTACCCCGACGGCGCCTCGCTCTACTTCACCTTCATCTCGCGGGCGCTCCGTGGGGCGGAGGTCGAGCAGTGGGCGGCGGTGAAAAAGGCCGCGAGCGAGGCGATCGTCGGCAACGGCGCCACGATCACCCACCACCACGCGGTCGGCCGCGACCACGCCCGGTACATGGCGGCGGAGGTGGGGGAGACCGGCATCGAGGTGCTGGGCGCGGTGAAGGACCGCCTCGACCCGACCGGGATCATGAACCCCGGCAAGCTCCTGCCGTAGCGCTCGCCCGCAGGGCGAACGCGACCGAGGTTATTCGGCCTTGACTGCTTTTTCGCGTTTCGCGAGGCCGACGATCGGGCCGGTGATCTGCCCGTGCAGCACTTCTTCGCCGGTGTAGGCGGGCGTCGTTTTTTCTTTCTTCGCCACTTTGATCGCCGCGTTGATCTTGGCGTCTTCGGTGCGCGTGATCGCCAGTTCGGCGAAGGTCCCGTTCGCCAGGTAGGCGAGGACTTCGACCGGGACTTCGAACTCGGCGGCGATGTCACCCGCGCCTTTGCCGCTCGCTTTTACCGCGGTCGACGCCAGCGGCAGCATTTTCGTCGCCGACTGGGCGAGCCAGACGGTGTAGGAGGTGCCCGCCGTGGTCGGTTTGAGGCCGGTCGCTTCGACCGCCAGCGCAAGTTTGTTCTTGATCCGCCCGAAGGTCGCCTGCCCTTCGGCTTCTGAGCCGTCGACCGCGACCAGCTTGGCCACGGTCGGTTCTTTCGTGCCGGAGGTCGATTCCGCTTCCGCTTCGGATCCGGTTTCGTTGCCGGCTTTTTCGGCGGTCGGCGTGGTCGAGCCGGAGGAAGCGGTCGAAGAGGTAGAGGAGCTGTCCCCGGAGACTAGAAGGATGATGACGACGATCACGACGATCGCCGCGATCCCGCCGCCGAGCAGCCACGCGTTGCGGCCGCTGGGAAGCGTGATCGTGCGACCACCGGAGGGCGGAGTCGAAGGGGGAGGCGTCGCTGCGGCGGGCGCGGCCGCGGCTTTGGCGGCCGCCGCTTTCGGTGCGGCAGTCTCCGAGGCAGGTCCGGCGCCCGAAGGTGCCGCGGCGGCCGGCTCCGGCGGCGTCGGCTCGGCGATCACCGGCTCCGGCTCGCTCGGTGCGGGCTCCGGCGCGGCCGCTGCGGCCGCGGGCTTCGCGCCACCCGGGACCGGCGACGGGACGTCGGGCACGGGCTTGCCTTCAGCTTCCAGCTGGGCCAGGGCGCCGACGACCTTCGCCCGAACCTCGGTCACGCTCAGGCCCATCAAGGCCGCGATGTCGTCGTACCCCTGCTCGCCCGAGGCGAGCAGGCGCAGCATCGCATTCTGCTCGTCGCTCAGCGCCACCCCGGGGAACCCTAATAGGGTCCGCGGCGATGGGGAGCGAGGATTCGATTAAGGACCCTGAGAAGGCCGAGGCGGTCACCTCCGGCGTGCCGCAGAGCAACTTCGACGTCTACATCGGCACCGAGTGGCTGCAGCTCGATCCTGCCGACGCCCGGGCCCGGGTTCTGTTGACCGACGATCTCCGCCAGCCCTACGGCGTCCTCCACGGCGGCGTCTACTCAAGCCTGGTCGAGAGCCTCTGCTCCTACGCCACCGCGGTGGCCGTCCACGAGGACGGGATGATCGCGATGGGCCAGGCGATCGAGGTCAGCATCGTCCGCCCGGTGACCGAGGGCTACGCCGAAGCCCGCGCCGTCGTCCGCCACCGCGGCCGCAGCACCTGGGTCTGGGAGGTCGAAGTCCTCGACGACGACGAACGACTGTGTGCGTTGGCCAAGATGACGATGGCGGTTCGGCCAGATCCGACCGTTCCCTAGCCGCCGAAGCGGTTGGTTATCGGCAGCCGGCGGTCGCGGCCGAAGGCCTTGGGGGTGATGCGGATGCCGGGGGCGGCCTGGCGGCGCTTGTACTCGGAGCGGTCGACCAGGCGGATCACCTCGTCGACGACGTCCCCGGGCAGCCCGGCGGCGACCATCTCCTCGCGTCCCTTGTCGCCCTCGACGTAGGCCTCGAGGATCCGGTCGAGAAGGTCGTAATCGGGCAGCGAGTCGCTGTCGAGCTGGTCGGGGCGGAGCTCGGCGGAGGGCGGGCGCTCGATCACCGCCACCGGCACCAGGTGCCGCCCGGCCCGTTCGTTGCGCCGTTCGACCAGCTCGTAGACGAGCGTCTTCGGCACGTCCTTGATCACCGCGAAGCCGCCCGCCATGTCGCCGTAGAGGGTCGCGTAGCCGACCGACATCTCGCTCTTGTTGCCGGTCGTCAGCACCAGCCAGCCGTGGCGGTTCGACAGCGCCATCATCAGGTTGCCGCGGATTCGCGCCTGGATGTTCTCGGCGGCAAGGTCAGGTGCGGATGGTTTGGCCGGATCGGGGCTCGCGTCGGCGTCCTCGGCGGCCGGGCGCAGATGGGCCTGGAGCGCCTCGCGGTACCCCTCCATCATCGGCCCGATCGGGATGTCGATCAGCCCGGTCCCCAGGTTATGGGCGATCTGACGGGCGTCCGCCTGGGTTTCCTCACTCGAATTGGGCGAAGGCATGACCACCAGCGTGACCCGCTCCGGCCCGAGTGCGTCGACCGCGAGCATCGCCACCAGCGCCGAGTCGATCCCGCCCGAGATCCCCAGCCCGACGTGCTTGAAGCCGTTCTTTTGGACGTAGTCGCGGAGGCCGAGCTCGAGCGCGCCGTAGACCTCGTCGAGGTCGGGGAGGGGGTCGGCGAGCGGCGCCCCGTCCGGCCCCGGCGGAACCTCGGTCACCAGCAGCTCCTCCTCGAACTGGGCGGCGCGGGCGATCACGGTCCCGTCGGGGGCGAAGAGCAGGCTCTGGCCGTCAAAGACGAGTTCGTCCTGGCCGCCGACCAGGTTGACGAAGGCGAAGTAGGCGCCGTATTCGCGCGCCCGCTCGCCGAACATCTCTTCGCGCTCGCGCCCCTTGCCGCGGTGGTAGGGCGAGCCGGAGGGATTGGCGACGATCGTCGCGCCCGCGTCGGCCTCGGCCTGCCCGGGTGGGCCCGGCGCCCAGGCGTCCTCACAGATCGTCAGCCCGACGCCGGTGCCGGCGATCTCGATCACCTCGTCGCCCGACCCGGGGACGAAGTAGCGCTGCTCGTCGAAGACGGAGTAGTTGGGGAGGCGGTTCTTGCGGTAGACGCGCTGGACGGCGCCGTCGGCGAAGACGGCGAGCGAGTTGTAGGCGTGGCGGTAGTCGCCGCCGGCCTCGACCGGCTCGGCGAAGCCGACCATCGCCGTGATTCCGGGCGCCAGCCCCGCCGCGAGCCGCTCCACCGCCGCGACGTTGGCGGCGAGGAAGTGGCGCTTCAGGTAGAGGTCCTCGGCCGGGTAGCCGGGGATGCAGAGCTCGGGGAAGATGACCAGCTCGGCTCCCTGCTCGCGGGCGCGCTCGATCCACTCGGCGATCTTCGCCGTGTTGCCGTCAACGTCGCCGACGGTGGGGTTGATCTGGGCGAGGGCCAGGCGCACGGGAACGATAAGTATCGCGACCACCGTCCTCTAAGGTCAGCTTGATGCGGCTGCGCCTGTCCATACTTGCCGCTGCCCTGGCAATGGCGCTCCCCGCCACCGCCCTCGCCGCCCACCCCGGAGAGCCGGGGATCCGGCCGAGCCGGACGCCCTGGGACGTCGCCGAGGCGGCCGACTCACCCGATTGCGGGCCCCACTTCTGCGTCCACTGGGCGGCGACCGGGATCGACGCGCCGAGCCGCGCCGATCTCAACCACGACGGCATCCCCGACTACGTCGAGCGCGTCCTGGCGGTCGCCGAAAACGTCCACCACGTCGAGAACGAAGTGCTCGGCTGGCCGGCGCCGCTCGGCGACGGGACCAGCGGCGGTGGCCACGACAAGACCGACATCTACCTGACCGAACTGGCCGGGGAGCAGGTCTTCGGCTACACCGCGACCGACCCGACCATCGCGGTGGTCGACGGCGCGCACCTCCGCCGCAGCGCCTACCTCGTCCTCGACAACGACTACAGCCGCTTCGACTACCCGGGGACGAAGCCGGGGCGCGACCTCAAGGTGACGCTCGCCCACGAGTACGACCACGTGCTCCAGTACGGCATCGCCGCCGAAGACGTCGAACGCGACCCCTGGTTCGCCGAGTCGAGCGCGGTCTGGATGGAGGATCAGGTCTACAACGGGATCAACGACTACCTGCGCTACGTGCGCCGCTGGGTCGGGACCGGCAAGCGGACCGGGATGTGGAAGCGGCCGCTGACCCAGGGGTCGATGAAGGAGTACGGCTCGGCGGTCTGGAACGAGTGGCTCGCCCACCACTTCGGCCGCCCGATCATTCGCGAGGCCTGGGAAGACGCCGCCACCGCGCAGCCGTCCGGATTTGCGGTCGCCGCCTACGAAGAGGCGATCCGCGCCGCGGGGGGGTCGACCTTCGGCCACGAATTCACCCGCTTCGCCGCCGACGTCGCCGAGTGGCGGACCGGGACCGGCTTCCGCGAGAGCTACCTCTATCCCGACCTGCCCCGACAGGGGACGCTGACGCTGGCCGGAGCGCCGCAGACGCGGCGGCTCAACCACACCACGTTCACCCTGGTCCGGGTGCCCGCGGTGGAAGGGAGCGCGGTCGAAGTCCACGTCAGGGCACCGGAAGGGGTCGCGGCGGGGCTGGCTCTGGTCGGGCGCGTCGGCTCCGGCCGCGACGGCCGCACGGTCAAATCGGTCGACTACCGGGAAACGGGCGGCGAACTGGTCGCGCGGCTGCCCGACCCGAGCCGCTTCAAGCGGATCACCGCCGTCGTCGTCAACGCGGACACCAAGACCGACGGCTTCGACCCGGTCGAAGAAGCCTGGGACTACACCGGCAACGACGAGCCGTTCGAGATCAGCGGCGAGGTCGTCGGCTGACGCGAACCGCGGAGCGCAGCGCTAGCTCGGCGCCGCGGCGCCATTGTGGGCCGCCGCGGTCGCGGCCTTCGCCGCCGGCGCCGGCGGGGCGGTGGCGATCGCTTCCTCGGTCGCGCCCTCGAGGTCGAGCTTGAAGCTGGCTAGGTCGGGCATCGCGTCGTAGTCCCCGATCAGCCCGAAGTTCACCTGCCCGTTGTAGGACACGATCCCGATGCAGAGCGCCTGCTTCTGGGCCAACGGCACCATCGGGAAGATCGACTCCATCTGCCGTCCCAGCACATAGAGCGGAAACTGCGGCCCCGGCACGTTCGTCACCACCAGGTTGAAGAAGCGCTGCGCGGGCTGCAGGCGGGCCGCCTGGGAGACGATCGTGGTCGGCGCGAAGTCGGTCAGCCGGGTGAGGATTTCGGCGCCGACCGCCTGGCCTGAGGCCTTCAGGTCGCCCATCGCCTCGGTGACGACGTGGAGGCGCTCGACCGGGTCCTCGCACCAGACCGGCAGCGGCGCCATCATCGCCGAGATCCGGTTGCCGAGCGCGCCGTGCTGCTCGGCCTCGCGGATCGAGACCGGCACCATCGCCCGCAGCGTCATCCCGCCGGTCTCGTGGCCGCGGGCGCGCAGGTAGTTGCCGATCGCGCCGGAGACGATCGAGAGGATCACGTCGTTGACGGTGCCGCCGTTGGCGTCCTTGACCCGCTTCAGGTCGGCGAGGCTCGCCTGCGACATCTCGAAGCGCCGGTGCGGCCCGATCTCGACGTTGAACGGCGTCGCCGGGGCTTTGAGGCCGGCGCCGACCATCTTCGTCGTCGCCGCGGCCCCGTTGACCACCTGGCGCGGTCCGCGCAGCGCGTGGCGGACGCCGCGGACGATCTCCCCGGGGCTGGTCACGCGCTCCTTCAGCGCGTCGCCGAGCAGCTGGGCGTCGGTCGGTTCGGGGCGGGCGAGCCAGGGCGGCGGCGGGGACGGGCGCGGCGGCTCGCGGTCGAGGTCGAAGAGGACGGTCGTGATGTCGATGCCGGAGACGCCGTCGACCAGCGCGTGGTGGCTCTTGGCGATCACCGCGAAGCGGCCGTCGGCCATGCCCTCGACCAGCCACATCTCCCAGAGCGGCTTCGAGCGGTCGAGCTGCTGGGAGAAGATCCGCGCCGCCAGGTTGCGCAGCTGCTCGTCGGAGCCGGGGGAGGGGAGCGCGGTCTGGCGGACGTGGTAATCGAGGTTCAGGTGCGGGTCGTCGACCCAGACCGGCCGGCCCTGCCCGAACGGAACCGAGCGCAGCTTCTGCCGGAAGCGCGGCACGAGGTGCAGGCGCGAGGCGATGTGGTTGCGGAAATCCTCGTGCGAGGGCGCCGGGCCTTCGAAGATGATCGTCGAGGCGACGTGCATGTGGGCACCGTCGCGCTCCATGTGGAGAAACGACGAATCGAGCCCGGACAGCCGGTCTGCATTGCCCACGCAGTCATCTTCGCACACGGTGTTCAGGCCGTGTGGAGCATTTTCTTCCGCTTTGCAGAGCCTTTTGCGCGTGATTTGGGCGTCCGCGCACGATTGTGTGCATCTGCTCACATGTGTGCGTCCGGTCACACGGGTGATCCTCTTCGGCCCCTAGCGTGTTCTCTCCACAAAGGAAAGAACCCATCTGCCGAATCCCCTCGCCACGACGCGAGCGGGAGCGGGGGACCCAAATTGCGCCGTCGATCCACTTCTCCGGACGGCGCCCGGGGCGAATCAGGCGCCTTGCCGCGCTTGTAACGGGACCGGCCACGAAGGCCGGGCTCCCGCGAGCCCGTCAGCTAACCCCGTAGGCAGGCAGAAAGCGAGTGATTACACGATGCGATTCATCCTGCCCGTGATCGGCGCCGCCATGGCGCTTTCGATCGGCGCGTCGCCGGCGGTCGCCCAGCAGCATCAGCACCAGGCGCAGCACCAGCGGCACCAGCATCATGCGCACAAGCGGGTCAAGTCACACGTCACGCTGCACGTCACCAAGCACTCCGTGCTGAGCGGCGACAGCGTGGCGCTGCGAGGCAAGGTGCGCCCCAGCGGCGCCCGTCAGGTCAAGGTCGTCGTCGGCGGTCCTGACCGCCAGACCATCGCGCTCCGCACCAAGTCCAACGGCACCTTTCGGGTGAAGTTGAACGCGGGCGAAATCGGCAACTACAAGGTGGAGGCCTTCGGCGTCCACGGTAAGCGGGTCCGCGGCTCCCACAGCAAGGTCCGCCACCTGACCTCCTACCGTTTCGCGGGGGCGTCCTACTACGGCCCCGGCCTCTACGGCAACGGCGTCGCCTGTGGCGGCACCCTCGAGCCGGGGACCCTCGGCGTCGCCAACAAGACGCTGCCCTGCGGCACGATGGTGAAGCTGCGCTACAACGGCCGCGCGATCACCGTGCCGGTGATCGACCGCGGTCCCTACGTCGCCGGTCGTGATTACGACCTGACCGAAGCGACGAAGGACCGCCTCGGCTTCCCGGGCGTCGGCGACGTGATGGCCAACCACTAGGCCCGCGTCGCGCGTCAGCCGGGGAGGGTGAGTCGGAGTTGCGGCTCGTCCTCCTCGGCGGCGCTCTCGGCCTCCTCGCCGAAAGAGGCGAGGCGGACGCCGAGCAGCCGCACCGGCCGCGGCGGGTCGTAGGCCCGCAGCAGGTCGAGGGCGATCGGCCAGACGACCTTCGGGTCGTTGGTCGCCGTCTCCACCGACTGCGACCGCGTGATGTTGGTCCAGTCGTCGAGGCGGACCTTGATCCCGATCGAGCGCCCCTCCAGATGCTTCTTGCGGAGCCTGCGACAGAGCTCCTCGGTCTGCTCGCGCAGGGTCTTCTCCAGCTCGGCGAGGTCGCCGATGTCGATGTCGAAGGTCGTCTCGACCGACTGCGATTTCGTCTCCCTGGTGACGCTGATCGGCGTCTGGTCGAGCAGGTTGCCGCGGCTGTGGAGCCAGGCGCCCGATCGTGCACCGAACCGCGTTTCAAGGTCGCCCCGATCCCATTCGCCGAGCTCCGCGAGCGAGATGATTCCGAGCTTTTCGAGCCTTTCGACCGTTTTCGGACCGATCCCCGGGACGACGCCAGGCGGCCCCGCGCCGAAGCGCGCCAGCGCGTCCTCGCGGGAGATGACGACCATTCCGTTCGGCTTGCCGATCTCGCTGGTCATCTTGGCGAGCAGTCGCGACTCGGAGATCCCCACCGAGCAGGTCAGTTCGGTCCGCTCGCGGATCTCGGCCTTGATCCGCCGCATCGTCGCCTTCGGCGAGAAGATCCCGGTCAGGTCGAGATATGCCTCGTCGAGCCCGACGACCTCGACCACCTCGACGTTCTCCCGCAGCACTTCCATCACCACGGCGGAGGTCTCCCTATAGGTGGGGAAGTCGGGCGGCAGGTAGATCGCGTTCGGCAACCGCCGCCGCGCCACCGCGGCCGGCATCGCCGAGTGGATCCCCGCCAATTTCCGCGCCTCATAACTCGCCGTCGTCACCACTGCCCGCGGCCCCGAGCCGCAGACGACCACCGGCTTCCCTCTCAGCTCGGGATGCTTCCGCAGCTCACAACTCGCATAGAAAGCATCCATGTCGAGATGCGCCACGGTGCGCTGCCAGCCTGCGATCGACACGTGACGAATCTAGCGCGAACCGCGGCGGAGCGAACGTCTGTTCGGGCGCGTATATTTCTCGCCCTGCATGAAGGTGGGACTGGAGAGCTTGATCGCGCCGGAGCTGGCGGCGCACCTCGATGAGGTGCGGGACTTCAACGCGGCGGCGGAAGCAGGGGGCGGGTACTGGTCTGAACCGGACGTGCTGACGCCGGAGGGACTGCGGGAAGCGCGGGAGGGGATGAGTGAGCGCCCGGCAGCGACCGGGCCCGCGCCGGTCGAGCTCGTCGCCGAGGCCGAGGGGCGGCAGGTGCCGGTGCGGGTGACCGAACCCGCGAGCGGGGAACCGCGGGGCGTCTTCCTCGAGATCCACGGCGGCGGCTTCTACATGGGGTGGGCGGCTCGCAGTGACGCGCGCAATCGACGCTTCGCCGATGCGCTTGGCATCGCTGTCGTCAGTGTCGACTATCGGCTCGCTCCCGAGCATCCTTGGCCTGCGGCGCCCGACGACTGTGAGACCGCGGCGCTCTGGCTGCTCGAGGAG
>JAOPZF010000126.1 GCA_025964255.1 Solirubrobacterales bacterium
CCGTGGTCACGTTGAAGCCGCCTGCCTTCATCAGTTCCGCCGCGGCCGACCCGTCGGCGCCGGCGACGAGGACCTTGGGCGCGGTCGAGACCCGCACCGACGTCCCCATGGTGTTGTTCTGCGTGCGGAAGTCGCGTTCGCTGTGGACCGAGACTTCGTACCCGTAGGAGCCGGTGTGGCGCGGCGCCACCACACTGAAGAGGAAGGGGTTGTCACCCTCGCCGAGTTGCACCCCCTGGTGGCCGACGACGACGCCGTTACGGCGGACGACGAGGCGGGCCGGCGAGGGCACCGTGCTGCGCACCGTCACCTCGATCGAGAGCGGGTCGCCGGCGTGCAGCGCCGGCGGCAATTCGAGCCGGGTGATCGCCGCGTCGACGGGCTCGCTGTTCAGCGCGACGGTGTCGAGCGTGACGCCCCGTTCGCGCGCCGCGGCGGCGAGGTCGAGCGGTTCGCCGGTCGTCTGCCGGCCGTCCGAGAGCAGGATGACGCGACCGCCGCGCGGGGTCCGCGCCAGCGCCACTTCGAGCGCCCCCTGCAGGTTCGTCTGCCGCCCTCCGAGACTGCCCTTGGCTTCGCTCGCCAAGACTTCGGTCCCCGCCCCGGTGAGTTCGGCACCACCGGCGAACTGGACGACGTGGCATTCGGAGCCGCAGCCTTCGTTGGCCTTGAGCCAGGCGGCCTCGGATTCGGCCGAGCGGGGGCCGACGCTGAGCGAGCGGTCGAGCACCAGCGTCGTCGGCGGCGGTGAGGAGCCCGAGGTCGGGTCGAAGAGGGCGACGGCGACGAGCACGAGGCTCGCCACCTGGAGGCCGATTATCAGGCGCCGCCTACCCGGGCCGCCGCGCAGCGGCTCGCGCCAGAGCGAGTAGGCGCCCTCGAGGATCAGCACGACGAGCGCCGCGACCAGGAGCCACTTCCAGAGGTCGGTGTGACCGGCGTGGGCGGTCGGCGCCGGGGTCGAGAGGTCGACCGGGGCACCCGCCGCCGGGGTCGCACCGGGGTTGACGGCGACCGTCAGTTCGCGCGTGCCCGTCCGCCCTTCGAGGGTGACGACGTAGTTGCCGGGAGTGGCGAGGCGGACCGGGACTTCGGAGCCGGCGGCGACGCCGATCTTTTCTGCTTCGCCGCCGCCGGCCGGCGCGACGCTCGCCGCGGTCGTGCCCGGCGGCTCGATCAGGTTGAACGGCACGCCCGCGGCGGCGCTCTGCGGGGCGAGCCGCTGCGACCAGGCGACGATATTGTCGATCAGCGTCGGGAAGCCGCCGAGCTGCGGCAGGTTCGATTCGGACGGCTCGAATGAGATCGTCGCGACGCGGCGGCCGCCGTCGATCCCAGAGGCGATCAGCGGCCCTTCCGAGCTCCAGGCCGTGGCGCTGAACTGGGCGGGCAGCGCCAGCCGCTGCGAAGCCCCGGCACCGATCGTCAGCGACGCCAGGTCGACCCCGTCGAGCAGCGGGCTCGCCGCTTCGGTGCCGCTCATCCGACTGTCTTTCATCTTCCCGCGGACCGTGCCGCCGGGGAAGCTCGGCGGGTGGACGAGGAGCAGCGCCGACGTCTTCGGTAGGCCGCCCTTGGGAATGAAGTCGTCGAGCACCAGCAGGTCGCTCGTCGCCGGGTCGCTCGCCTTGTAGGACTGCGGCGTCCGCAGTCGCAGGTTCACCCCGGGGACCGAGGCGAGGGCGCGGGCGAGGGGCAGGGCGCGGGTGCGTTGGCCGACCAGCGTGATCCGCTCGCCGCCCGGTTCGGGGACCGAGACGTAGGCCGAGCCGGCGACCGCCAACCCGTCGTCCGCGGCCGGGACGCTGACCTTGACCTTCGCCCCGGGGGTGGCGGTGAAGACGAGCGGGGCGTTGCCGGCGGCGGGCACTTCGACCGATTTCGAGACCGTTTCGCCGCCCTGCACTTCGACCCGCACCGGCACGGTCGCCGCCGCGTTGCCATGGTTGGTGAGGCGGACGAAGACTTCGCAGGCTTCGGTGCCGAGCAGGTCGCAGTGGGCGCTGGTGCCGCCGAGCGAGACGTCGTTCACCGGTTCGCCGACCGTCACCGTTTCGTAGGAGGAGTCGGCGCCGGTCACCTTCGGTTCGGCTTCCTCGGGCGCCCGCATCAGCACGATTTCGTCGTGGTTCCCGGCCCGCAGGCCGGCCGCCAGGCGCAACGCCGCGGGCAGGTTGGCGGGGCCGGCGCCCGCGCTCAGTCCTTCGACCGTCGCGCCCGCGCCCCCGGCGGCGCCTTCGTAGAGGACGCTCGGGGTCGGGCCGGCGCCGACGATCCGCACCGCGTCGCTTGGCGCCAGTTCGGCGAGCCGTTCGCGCAGTTCCCCGCCCGCCGCTTCGATCCGCGTGCCGCCTTCGTCTTCGGCCCCCATCCACATCGACTCGTCGACGACGTAGACGTGGGAGGAGCCGGTGGCGCTCTTCTCCTTCGCCGGGTGGGCGAGGGCGACGACGAGGAGGGCCAACGCGAGCAGCTGCAGCAGAAGGAGGAGCGGCAGCGGCGGCCGGCCGAAGCGGCGCGCGCCCCCTCCCCCGGCCCCCGGCAGGTCGCGCCAGGCGAGCAGGCTGCCGACGGCGCGGCGCGGCGGCTTGCGGCGCCGCAGGTGGAGGGCGAGCAGCGGGATCGCGAGGACCAGCGCAGCGAGCGCCGGGGCGGCGAGCAGGGTCAACGCGCCGTCCTCACCACGGCAGTTTTTCGATCCACTTCAGCGATTCGAGGTAGTTGCGCTGGATCCCGGCGCTCGGGCCGGGGACGGCGCCGCCCGCCGCGGGCACGTAGGTGAATTCGCTGCCGACCTGGGTGCCGCCGGTCACCGTGCCGGTGCGGGCTTTGCCGCCGGCGCCCTGCGAGTACCCGGCTTCTTTTTTCGCTTCTTTGCCGCCTTTGGAGGCGCGCGACGGCGCGTACCCGGGGTGGATTTTCACCGATTGCGAGGCCTCCCCGGTGATCGCTTTCGCGTGACCCTGAGTGTTGTTGCCCTGTTCGCCGCCCGCTTTGGTGCCGCCCGCCGGGCTGCTTTTCTGGGCCCCGGCGCCGCTCTGGGTGGCGCTTGAGCTCGATTCGTCGCCCTGCCCGTTCGGCGCCTGTTTTTTCGCCCCGCCGCCGCTCACTTCGGAGTTGCCTTTGCGGCCCTGGCCGTTCTTTTTTTTGCTTTTGACGTTGAAGCCGACGGTCGGGTGTTCGGCTTCGTTCTGGCCTTTGGTCGAGCCGCGTTTGCTTTTTTCGCCGCCGCTGCTGCTCCGCTTGCCGCCGCCGGCGCTTTTGTGGATGTTCGTTTTCCCCGATTTGCCGCCGGCTCCGGAGTTGCCGTTGCCTTTGCCTACTTCGCCCGCTTTGGCTTTCGTCGTCACTTTGCCCTGAGGGATCTGCCGGTAGCCCTCTTTCGCCGCTTCCGCCTTGATCTGACTCTGCGGGATCTTTTTGCCGTCGAGTTTGTGCAGTTTGCCGGTCGGCGCCAGGTTCGGGCCGCCTTTTTTGTGGTCTTTGGAGTGTTTGACGTATTCGTTGTCGAGGCCGTTCGGGCCGCCCCCGCCCCCGCCGCCGTGCGGGCCGAGCGCCGAGGTCGGGCCGGAGGACGACGAAGAGCCGGTCGCGGCGCCGATCGCGATCACGATCGCCAGCAGCGCCACCGCGCCAACCGGCGCCCACCACTCGCGCCCGGCCTCGGCGGCGCTCGCCCGCCAGTCCTCACGGCCCGCGCGCAGCAGCGCCGCGGCGTCGGCGACCGTGCGCCGTTCGAGGGAGGACTCCTCGGCGCCGCGCGCCTCGATCTCGAGCGCCGTCGCCAGCCGGTCGTTCAGGCCCAGCTTGTCGTCGAGCAGGCGCGCCAGGCCGAAGGGCGTCGGGCCGTGAGCGGCGAACCAGGTCACGGATATAAGGAGCAAGGCGAGCGGCACCGCGACCACCACCCACTGCGGGAAGAGGCCGACCAGCGCCAGGACCTCGAGCACCGCGGCGAGGCCGAGCGCGATCGCTCCCTGGCGGCGCAGCAGGGCGATCAGGCGCCGCCGGGTGACGACGCCGCGCCAGTGCCGCAGCTCGCTCCCGAGGTCAGCTTCGGACGCGCCGTCGGCGAGCGTCCCGGCACCTGCCAGGTCCACGACTTCGCGTGGGTCAGCTTCCGGCCATCGCCACATGCAATCGACGGTACCAAGCCGGATGGGCGGCCGGAGACTCCGACTCAATAGGGTTGTAGGAGCAATGAGACGCTTTACCGTCGTTCTAGGCCTTATCGCCCTTTGTAGCGCCCTTCTCCTCGCCCCTGTCGCACTCGCCGGAAAGGCCAAGGAAGGCTGGGGCCCGACGTCCAGTTGGATCGGCCGCTACCACGTCAAGGTGCTGAAGGGCGGCGCCTCCGGCGTCCGCAGCGGCGAACTGACGATGTTCATCCAGGAAGAATTCCCCGGCTCTGAAGAACCGGCCGGGATCCTCAACCTGCGCACGAAGCACAACAACGACGTCGTCTACCTGAAGGAACTGCACTGGAGCGGACAGGCGCGGACCGCGGTCGTCAAGGGCGGCTCCTTCCTCGGCCCGACGATCGGCAGGTTCGTCGGCAAGATGCGGGCGCCGGGGAAGCTCGTCGCCGGCGTCTCGACCAAGAGCCTCGGGTCGATGGAGCTCTCTTTCTCCCGCTACTCGAAGAAGCCGGCCCCATGAGCGGCGCGCGCAAGCTGAAGATCCTGCTGCTCGGCCTCGCGGTGCTGGCGACGGCCGTCGTCCTCGCCGCCTGCGGCGGTGGCTCGTCGTCGTCGGGCTCGATCTCGACCACGGCCGAAGCCGAAGAAATCGAAGATTGGCCGCTGTTCGGGCGCGACCGCGACAACACGCGCTTCGCCACCCAGGACGAAGTCAACACCGGCAACGTCGACGAACTGGGCGAAGCCTGGAGCACGGGGCTCGGCCCCGACCAGTACCTGATGGAGTCGTTCCCGCTGGTGCTCGGCGAAAACGTCTACGTCACCACCTCGACCGACGAGGTGATGTCGATCAACGGCAAAACCGGCCACATCAACTGGACCTACACGCCCGAAGTCGACTTCTCGCAGTCGACCGGCGTCGGCGGCTACGGGATCACCGTCAACCGCGGGGTCGCCGCCGAAGACGGCAAACTCTTCGTCCTCACCTTCGACAACAAGCTGCAGGCGATCAGCCAGAAGACCGGCGAGCGCCTCTGGTCCTCGCAGGTCGAAGACCCGGCCACCGGCGCCTACGAGTCGATGGCACCGAGCTCTTACGACGGCAAGGTCTACGTCGGCGTGTCGGGCTCCGAGGACGGCGTCCGCGGCAAGATCTCCGCCTACGACGCGAAGACGGGCAAAAAGATCTGGACCTTCTACCCCGGTCCCAAACAGGGCGAAAAGTGGGTCCCGAAGGGCGGCGGTGGCGGCACCATCTACATGCCGCCGACGATCGACCCGAAGACCAACACGGTCTACGTCGGCACCGGTAACCCGGCGCCCGTCCTGGTCGGCGCCAAACGACCGGGCAAGAATCTCTACACCGACTCGATCCTCGCCCTCGACGCCGACACCGGCAAGCTCAAGTGGTTCCACCAAGAGGAGGCCCACGACCTCTGGGACTACGACGCCGAGAGCCCGGTGACGCTCTTCAACGTCGAAATCGAAGGCGAAATGAAACGCGGCGTCGCCGAGGCGGGCAAGAACGGCCTGCTCTTCCTGCTCGACGCCGAAACCGGCGAAGACCTCTTCCCACCGGTCGGCTTCGTCAAACGGGACCACAAGCCGCCGACGACGAAGCCGACGCTCGAGTGCCCCGGCGCGGTCGGCGGCTCGCAGTACTCGCCCCTCGCCTACAGCCCGGAAACTCAGGCGGTCTATGTCTCCGGGATCGAACTCTGCATGTATCTCAAAGTGACCTACGAAAGCCATAACGGCGAGAAACAGTTCGCCGGCGATCGCGTGGTTCCCAAAGACACGAAGAAGACCGGCACCTTCACCGCCGTCGCCACCAACACCGGCAAGGTCCTCTGGAAGCACGACATGCCGACGCCGATGGACGGCGGCGCCACCGCCAGCGCGGGCGGCCTCGTCTTCACCGGCGACCAGCAGGGCATCCTCTACGCCTTCGACGCGAAGACCGGCGACGACCTCTGGCAGGCCGACCTCAAACTCGCCTTCGGCACCGCGCCGATCATCTACTCGATCGACGGCACCCAGTACGTCCTCGCCACCATCGGCGGCGCGGCCCTCACCGCCTCCGAAGAACTAGGCGAAATCGGCGCCCGCGTGGTCGCTTTCAAACTCGGCGGCAAAAAGCTCCCGCCGGGCCCCGAGCTCAAAGGCTGAGACGTAGCGCCCTGGCGGCGTGCTTCGCAGCCGCAGCGACTGGGATTCTACGTCCCGTGCGGGTTTCGGCGGGAAGGTCACAGGTCCACATCAGGGCAAGCCACGACTGGTCACTCGAGCCGCCTATAGGGGGCCTAAGTGACCAGTCGTCGGGGAGGCGTTGTGGAACCGTGACTTTCC
>JAOPZF010000148.1 GCA_025964255.1 Solirubrobacterales bacterium
ATGGGTGTGGTCTACCGCGCCGAGCACATACATCTCGGCCGCACCGTGGCCCTCAAGGTCCTCGCGCCGGAGCTTTCGGCGAACCAGGACTTCCATGCCCGCTTCCTGCGCGAGTCGCGGCTGGCGGCGCGCCTCGACCACCCGGCGGTGGTCCCGATCTACGACTCGCGCGAGGTCGACGGCGAGCTGTTCGTCGCCATGCGCCTGGTCGAGGGCGGCGACCTGCGCGGGCTGATCGACCGCGAGGGCCCGTTGCCGCCGCCGCGGGCGACGGCGCTCCTCGCCCAGGTCGCCGAGGCCCTCGACGCGGCGCACGCGGCGGGGATCGTCCACCGCGACGTGAAGCCGCACAACGTCCTGGTCGAAGGCGAGCGCGCCTACCTCTCCGACTTCGGCCTCGCCAAGGCGATCGATGACAGCGGCGGCGGCTCGATGGCGTCCGTGGTCGGGACGGTCGCCTACATGTCGCCGGAGCAATGGCGAGGTGGGGCGGTCGGCCCTCCCGCCGACATCTACTCCCTCGGCTGCGTCCTCTTCGAGGCGGTGACCGGAGTCGTCCCCTACGCCCGCGCCGACGCCGACCCCGAGACGACCCCGCAGATGCCCGCCGGCCTCGAAGGCGCGCTCGAGAAAGCGACCGCCCCGAAGCCCGTCGATCGCTTCCGGACCGCGAGCGAGCTGATCGACGCGGCGCGAGCCGGGGAGGGGGGAGAGACCAGGCCAACCCAGCTCCTGAGCGGCGATACGGATCCGCGGTCGACCTTGGCGACGGGCACGCCGGCGCGGTCGACCCTTCCCACCTATAGCGCCGGAAAGGACGACCGCGATGCTCGAGCCGCCGGAAAGGACGACCACGCTTCCGGGGGCGGCGGGGGACGGCGGCGCTCGCGGCGGTGGGTGGCGCTCGCCGGCGGGGTCTTCGTCCTCGCCGCCGCGATTGTCGCCGCCGTGCTCCTGCTCTCCGGCGGCAGCTCCGGCCCCATGGTCTCGCCGCCCGTCGCTGTCGGGAAGCCGCCGCTGCGGATCGCGGCCGGGTCGGAAAAGATCTGGGTGCTCGCGGAACCGGAAGGGACGCTGACGCGGATCGACGCGGAAACTGACCGGATCATGGGGGCGCCGATCGACCTGGGCAAAGGCGTCGCGGCAGTCGCGGTCGGCGGCGGCTCGGTCTGGGTCACCGACGCGCGCAGCGGCGAGCTCCTCCGCATCGATGACGAAACCGCCCGCGTCACCCAGCGGATCAAGATCGGCGGCCACCCCGGGCCGATCGCCTACGGCGGCGGCCGCGTCTGGGTCGCCGACACCGAGGGCGCCGGGATCACCGCCGTCAACACCAAAGGTGGCCGGGTCGTCCGGCGCGATCTGGCGCCGCACACCGCGCCGCTCCGCCTCGCCAGCGGCGCCGGGGGCCTCTGGGTCTCGGTCGCCGAACACGGCACGGTCCGCCGCATCGACATGTCCAGCTTCGCGGTCGGCAAGCCGATCCCGGCGGGCCGCCGCCCGACCGGCATCACCGTCGCCGACGGCCTCGTCTGGGTCGCCGACACCCGCGGCGGCTCGGTGACCCGCGTCGACCCCGCGCTGCAGGCCGTCAGGGGCGCCCCGATCGCGGTCGGCGAGCACCCCGGCGGCATCGACGCCGGCACCAGCGCCGTCTGGGTCGCCACCTCGGGCGCCGACGCGGTCCGCCGTCTCAGCCTCCCCTCCGGCGAACCCGACGGCGGCCCGATTGCCGTCGGCCCCGAACCCGGCGTGATCGCGGTCGGCACCACCGCCGTCTGGGTCGTCAACGACGGTGACGGCTCGGTAACGCGGATCGAACCCTGAGGAATAGGATCGACGCGTAGGGCAGCCGCCCGCCCCGCCCGCGACAACCGCGTGCAATGGTGGGTACAGACACTTTCCAGGCACTCAGGAAGAAGGAGCAGGCATGAAAGCCACGCAGAAACTGCACGAGCTCGGCCAGAGTCTCTGGGTGGACAACATCACCCGCCCGATGCTCTCCGAAGGCACCTTGAAGGGCTACATCGACGAGCTCTCCGTCACCGGCCTCACCTCGAACCCGAGCATCTTCGAAAAGGCGATCGGCGGCGGCGACGCTTACGACGCCCAGGTCGCCGAGATCGGCACCTCCGCCGACGAGGGTGGCGCCGGCGCCAACGCCGAGGAGAACGTCTTCTTCGAGCTCGCGCTCGCCGACCTCCGCGACGCCGCCGACCTCTTCGCCGATGTCCACGCGCGCACCCACGGGGTCGACGGTTTCGTCAGCCTCGAGGTCTCACCGCTCCTCGCCGACGACGCCGCGGCGACGATCGAGCAGGCCGCTGCCCTCCACGCCAAGGCCGAGCGCGAGAACCTCTTCATCAAGATCCCCGGCACCCCCGCGGGCATCGAGGCGATCGAGGAGTCGATCTTCGCCGGCATCCCGATCAACGTCACGCTGCTCTTCGACGACCAGCAGTACCTGGCAGCCGCCGACGCCTACATGAAGGGAATCGAACGGCGGGTCAAGGCCGGCCTCGACCCGGTCGTCCAGTCGGTCGCCTCGATCTTCATGAGCCGCTGGGACGTCGCCGTCGCCGACGAGGTCCCGGCCGAGCT
The DNA here is from genome assembly GCA_025964255.1 of Solirubrobacterales bacterium. Classification (GTDB taxonomy): domain Bacteria; phylum Actinomycetota; class Thermoleophilia; order Solirubrobacterales; family 70-9; genus VAYN01. The sequence continues at coordinate 2,602 of JAOPZF010000148.1, forward strand.
GAAGAACGGGCTCGCGATCGGGATCGGCGGGCGCGCCTACCGTGCCTACCGCGAGCTGCTCGACTCGGACCGCTGGATGCGCCTCTCCAACGAGGGCGCCCGCGCCCAGCGCCTGCTCTGGGCGAGCACCGGGACCAAGGACCCGGACGCCTCCGACACGCTCTACATCGAGGCCTTCGCCTCGCCCTTCACGGTCAACACGATGCCCGACAAGACGCTCGAGGCGTTCGCCGACCACGGCGAGGTCAAGGACCTGATGGACCCGAGTGGGGGCGACTCCGAGCAGGTCCTGAAACAGTTCGAAGGCGCCGGGATCGACCTCGCGGCGCTCGCCCAGCGCCTCCAGGACGAGGGCAAAGACAGCTTCGACAAGTCCTGGGGAGAACTGCTGAAGACGATCGCCGACAAGCGCGGGGTCACGGCCGGGTGAGTGCCGGCGCCGCGGGTCCGCTGAGAGAGGTGCCCGCCTGGGGGCGCCTGCAGGCTCACTTCGCCGAGGTCCGCAAACGGCACCTCCGTGACCTCTTCGCGGAGGACAAAGAGCGCGGCGAGCGTCTCGTCGCCGACGCCGCCGGCCTCTTCCTCGACTTCTCGAAGAACCGGATCACCGACGAGACGGTGATGCTGCTCGGCGAGCTGGCCCGCGAGCGCGGCGTCGAAGAGCGCCGCGAAGCGATGTTCCGCGGCGAGCACATCAACGTCTCAGAGGACCGCGCCGTGCTCCACGTGGCGCTCCGCATGCCGCGCGATCGTTCGCTGATCGTCGACGGCGTCGACGTGGTCAAGGAGGTGCACGAGACGCTCGACCGGATGGGCGCCTTCTGCGAGCGCGTCCGCGACGGCGAGTGGCGCGGCCACACCGGCAAGGCGATCAAGAACGTCGTCAACATCGGGATCGGCGGCTCCGACCTCGGCCCGGTGATGGCCTACGAGGCCCTCCGCCATTACTCGAGGCGCGAGATGACCTTCCGCTTCGTCTCCAACATCGACGGCACCGACTTCGTCGAGGCGACCCGCGACCTCGACCCGCAGGAGACCCTCTTCATCATCTCCTCGAAGACCTTCACCACGCTGGAGACGATGACCAACGCGCGCTCCGCCCGCGACTGGTCGCTGGCCGGCCTCGGCGGCGAGGAGGAGGCGGTCGCCAAACACTTCGTCGCCGTCTCCACCAACGCCGAGGCGGTCGCCGAGTTCGGCATCGACACCGACAACATGTTCGGCTTCTGGGAGTGGGTCGGCGGGCGCTACTCGATGGACTCGGCGATCGGGCTCTCGACGATGCTGGCGGTCGGCCCGGCCCGGTTCGGCGAGCTCCTCGCCGGCTTCCACGCGATGGACGAGCACTTCCAGGAGGCCGACGCGGGCGCCAACCTGCCGATGCTGATGGGCCTGCTGAGCGTCTGGTACTCGGACTTCTTCGGCGCCGAAACCTGCGGCGTCTTCCCCTACGACCAGTACCTGCACCGCTTCCCCGCCTATCTCCAGCAGCTGACGATGGAGTCGAACGGCAAGCACGTGACGCTCGATGGCGAACACGTCGACTACGACACCGGGGCGATCTACTGGGGCGAGCCGGGGACCAACGGCCAGCACAGCTTCTACCAGCTGATCCACCAGGGGACGCGGCTGATCCCGGTCGACTTCATCGGCTTCGCCCACTCGCTGAACGAGCTCGGCGACCACCACGACAAGCTGATGTCGAACGTCTTCGCCCAGGGCCAGGCGCTGGCCTTCGGCAAGACTGCCGAGGAAGTCCGTGAAGAAGGGACGGCCGAGGCGGTCGTGCCGCACCGGGTGTTCGAGGGCAACCGTCCCTCGAACACGATCCTCGCCGAGCGGCTCGACCCGGGGACCCTCGGCTCGTTGATCGCCCTCTACGAGCACAGCGTCTTCACCCAGGGCGCGATCTGGGGGATCGACTCCTTCGACCAGTGGGGGGTCGAGCTGGGCAAGGAACTGGCGCAGGCGATCATCCCCGAGCTCGAGGCGGGTGAGGAGCCGAAGCTCCACCACGACAGCTCGACCAACGCCCTGATCCGCCGCTACCGGAACATGCGTCGAGATCAGTAGTCAAATAATCGATCGCCTTATGTAATCGACGCCACTTGAGCGACGAATGACACATACGGCTCAATCCCCGAGCGGTACTTTGGTCACATGGCCCTCTCCGGCGTAATTCCGCTGGCCGCGTCGGCGACGACCAATCTGTTCGCAGCACGCGAGCAGATGGCGTTCACGCTGGCGTTCCACATCGTCCTCGCCTCGCTCGGTGTGGCGTTGCCCGCGACGATCCTGGTCGCCAACTACATCGGGCTGAAAAAGAAGGACCACGACGCGATCGAGCTGGCCCAGCGCTGGTCCAAGGCGATGGCCGTCACCTTCGCTGTCGGCGCCGTGACCGGCACCGTCCTCTCCTTCGAGTTCGGCCTGCTCTGGCCTCACTTCATGGAACGCTTCGGCGCCGCCTTCGGCATCGCGTTCGGGATCGAGGGGCTCTTCTTCTTCCTCGAGGCGATCTTCCTCGCGATCTACATCTACGGCTGGAAGCGCCTACCGCCGTGGGCCCACTTCTGGGCCGGGGTGCCGATGTTCGTCACCGGGATCGGCGGCGCCCTCTCCGTCGTCGCCGCCAACTCGTGGATGAACCAGCCGCAGGGCTTCGCCCTCGACGCCGCCGGCAAGGTCACCGAAGTCGAACCGCTGAAGGTGATCTTCAACAACGCGACCCCGTACGAGGTCCCGCACATGATCCTCGCCGCCTACATGGTGGTCGGCTTCCTGGTCGCCTCGATCTACGCGGTCGGGATGCTGAAAGGGCGGCGCGACCGCCTGCACCGCCTCGGCCTGATGATCCCGCTCGTGATCGCCTGCCTGGCGACGCCGGTCCAGCTCTTCGTCGGCGACACCGCGGCGCGCTCGATCGCCAAGGACCAGCCGGCCAAGTTCGCCGGTATGGAGTGCATCGACACCACCGGCACCCACCAGACCGAGTACGTCGGCGGCATCTGCACCT
>JAOPZF010000215.1 GCA_025964255.1 Solirubrobacterales bacterium
CTGAACCAGGGCGAGCCTTCCCGCCGGTCCGAGAGCGGCGTTAGCGTGAACCTTCATCCGGGTCCTCCTTGCTTGGGCGTCAGAACCACAAGCGTCTAGGAGGGCCCGGATGTCGTTCAGGCGTTCATAACGTGTGTGGGCGGGTCACCTAGTCCCGCGGCGGCGAGTCGTCGAAGCGCTCCACCGGACGCGCCCGGTGACGATCGACCGGCCGTCGCCTCAAGGGCCTGATCGGGCCCCCTCCCGGTTCTTCCTCAAACGGGTCGAATCCCGGAAGCGCGTTCCTGAGGAGGTCTTCGACCCGTCGGTAGAACTCCTCCCTGGTTTCTTCCAGGTAGATCGCGTTCGGACCGCGCGTTTCCGCATTCCGCAGCAACTCTTCCCTGGCTTTCCTGGCTATCTCACCCATGCCGTCAAACCATACGTGCAGTTTTTGTTGACCGCTATCGACTCGTGACGCCGCCGCCCGGTCATCCGACTCTCCGTTCGAGCGCACCGAGCTGAGCCCGCAATCTGGCCAGATCGTCTTCGAAATCGGTCAGGCTTCGGGTCGCCTCGCGACCATCGACCTCGCTTCTGGTTTCCTGCGCGACCAGATCGACTTCGACGGATCGCACTCGCTCGAAGATCTCCCGGTTCGCTCTCAGCGAATCCTCGGCGGCCTTCTCAGCGAACCGCGCGCCCCTCGCGGTCAACTCGATCGGCAGCTCTCCTCCGCCGATCGCCCGCACCAGCGGGACGAGGACAAGAAGCACCCCGTAGAAGCCGAGCAGGAGAAGCTCGCCACCGAAGATGAGGTGATTTTCGAAGGCCACACCGGGCGGGGGGTCGGTCCGGTTGGCGACGAACGTCGCGACCAATCCGGCCGAAACGAATGCGAATGGGACGACGACCCGAACGGCCGCCCTCTCCCACGGGCGATCATCCGGGTCGCTCGACAGCGTGCGCCAAAGCGAGTCGACTATGCCCCGAACTGCAGCTCCGAATCCCACAAGAAAGGCGCTTACCCTGGTCATCGAGAGCCAGGGTAAGCACGACCAACGCCTGTGGCATTACGGCCAACTTCCGCCACACAAAGCGGCGGATTTTTGCCCTAGATCGTTACGAAGCGGCCGGGGTCGGGGCTTCGGCGCCGGCTTTCTGGTGGGCGGCCTTGGCGGCGGCGAGGCTCACGGTCGAGCCGAGGACGCCGGCGGCGAGGGCGGCCAAGGCGACGCCGGTGCCGGTCTCCTCGAGGCCGAGGGCGCCGTCGACGGAGAGGGCGCCGGGGCCGCCGTCGACGATCAGCAGCAGCGCGGCGATGATCGTCAGGTTGTACTCGTAGCCGCCGCCGGTCGACCAGAAGCCGTTTTTGAAGTGGACGGTGCGGATCGCGGTGACCATCGTGGCGACCAGCGCCGCCGCCGAGGCCGGGGTGAAGGCGCCGAGCGCGATGCCGATCCCGCCGAGCGTCTCCGAGGCCGCCGCGGCATGGGCGTTGGTGCGGGCGGGCGCCAGGCCGAGCGAGCCCATCATCCCGGTCGTTTTCTCGATCCCCGGGCCGCCGAACCAGCCGAACCACTTCTGCGTGCCGTGGCCGATGAACATGCCGCCGATGAACAGGCGGGCGAGCAGACGTCCGAACTTCATGGGGATACCTCCGGGGGAGAGAGCGGGAAGACGGGGAACCCAGGAACCGGGAAACGGTTGACGGGGAAACTATCTTTGCAGAAGCCGACCTGGGGCCGACGTCAGCGTCAATACCCGCCACGGCCCCTCGCCGCACATCGGCTGCGTCTCCCCCGCCAGCCATCGCGGCTGCAGGTCGGCGTAGTGGCGACTCGCCGGGTGCCCGGACTCGCCGGTGAACATCTGCCAGCGCGAGCGGTCGGGATCGGTCGGATCGGCGACCATCCGCCAGCTCGGCCCCCAGACCCCGTGGTAGGGATCGTTCGGGTCGTAGGCGATCTGGCACACCGTCTCCTGCGCGCCGCCCGCCCGCAGCTTGCGGTTGAGCAGCCGATGCAGCACCGGGTTGCCGTCGCCGAGCGCGTGCTTGAACTCCATCTCGTGGACGTCGCCCCAGCGCCAGCCGTCGGGGTCGGGACCGAAGCGGTCGCTTAGGTCGTCGAGCGCCCCCGCCAGCGCCTCGACCACGAGGTCGTCCCAGGGCCGGCCGATCAGCCCCGCGTCGGCTTCCTCCCAGAGGTCCATCAGGTGCGAGTGCCAGCGCCAGGGCGAGGTGATGTGGGGGGCAAAGCCGTTGTCGGCGCGGTCGAGCCAGCGCTCGATCAGGTCGCGGTCGCCGATCGCGGCGCGCGCCACCTCGCGGGCCAGCCGCAGGAGGAAGGCCTGGTAGATCGTCCCGGCGACGGTGTCGGGATCGAGGCGGCCGTCCCAGGCGCGCAGCCGCTCGATCGCAGCGCTCTCGCGCTGGCCGGGCGGGCGCAGGCGCGAGAGCCGCCGCGCCGCCTCCAGACCGGGTAGCGAGAGCAGGTCCATCTGCATCTCGGCGAAGAAGTCGAGGTCGTGCTTCTCGCGGCTCTCGAGCAGTTCTTCGATCCGCTTGGCGCGGAAGCCGTCGAGCCATTCGGAGGTGATGTGGTGCGGGTAATCGTCGCCGACGATGCGGTTGTTGGCGGTGACGAGGAAGCCCGACTCGGGGTCGACGACCTCGGGCAGCTCGTCGTAGGGGATCGTCCCCTCCCACTCGAACTCGCCCGTCCACCCCGGCTTCGGCAGGTCGGCGACACCGCCGCGGCGCAGCGGCAGGCGGCCGATCAGCTTGTAGCCGATCGAGCCGTGGCGGTCGGCCCAGACCATGTTCGAGGGCGGCGAGGTGTGGCCCTCCAGCGTCGCGACGAGCTCGGGCCCGGAGCGGACCTGGAGCAGGTCGACCTGGCCGAGGAAGGCGGTCGGTTCGCGCAGCGTCTGCCAGGCGAGGGCGAGCGGCTCGGCGTCGTCGGCGCCGAGCGCCTCGTTGACGATCGGCCCGTGGTGCGTCTCGCGGATCTCCACCGTCGCCGGCTCGGCCCGCCCCTTGACGACGATCTCCTCGGTCCGCGTCGCCAGCGGCCGCCACTCGTCCTCGAACAGGTAGCGGTCACCGTCGACCCGCTCGATGAAGAGGTCCTGGATGTCGCTCATCACGTTGGTGATCGTCCAGGCGACGTCGTTGGTCTGGCCCATGTAGAGGCCGGGCAGGCCGGGCAACGAGGCGCCGCGGACGAACCAGTCGTCGATCCGGACCTCGATCTCGTACCAGAGGCCGGGCATGCCCTGGGGCAGGTGCGGGTCACCGGCGATCAGCGGCATCCCGGTCACCGAACGCTCGCCTGACACAGCCCAGTTGTTGGAGCCCGAGGCCTCGGCGGCGAGGCCGAGCGAGCGGCGGACCGCGTCGATCTGCTCGACCAGCGGCAGGCCGACGCCGTCCCAGGCGGTCTGGTCGACGATCGGGTTGTCGCGGGGGTAGGTCGGGTCGAGGCGTGCGGTCAGCTCGGGGCCGAGGTCACGGACCATGTCGGCGCGCAGCAGCTCGCGCTCCCAGTTGGTCGAGAGGCCGAAGGCGAGCAGCTTGCCGAGGCCGAGGACGTCGACCGGGGTCCACGGCTCCCACTCGAGGCCGAGCAGGCGGAACTCGAGCGGCGCCGCCTTGGCCGCCGCGGCGCCCGCGTTGATGCCGGCGCAATAGCGCTCGAGCAGGGCGCGCAACTCGGGGTCCAGCTCCTTCTCCTCGCGCTCGGCGACGTGCCGCATCCCCAGCGTCCGCATCACTCGGTCGGTCTTCAGCGTCTCCTCGCCGGCGAACTCCGACAGCCGACCGCTGACCACACGGCGGTAGAAGTCCATCGCCCAGAGGCGGTCCTGGGCGGAGACGAAGCCCTGGGCGAAGAGCCCGTCCTCAACCGAGCTCGCCTGGATGTGGGGCGTGCCCCAACGGTCGCGTCGCACCGTCACCTCGGCACCCAGCCCCGGCACCGTCAGCGTCCCCTCGGTCTTCGGCAGCGCCCGCCGCGCGAGCCGCTGCCAGGTGAGCCACGCCGACCCCGCCGCGATCCCGGTCCCGGCCACGCCGGCGACCGCCCCCACCTTGGCCACCTGCATGACCCGTCCCTTGAACATGTCGGAGAGTCTTTCAGACCTGGCCGCGTGGCCAGTTTTTACGCCGAATCTTGCTGATCGCATATTTATGAGAGAGCGGCCGAAACTTCGCAGACCAATGTTGTTTGAACGTGCATATGGCGGCCTGGGTGGCCGTCACCGGACTAGGAGATTTCATAGATGAAGCAGGTCAGGCGGGTCGTTCTGTCGATGGCAGCGGTAGCGGTCGCGTTGGGAGCGCTGGCGGGAGTAGCGGGGGCGAAACCGGCGAGCAAGCCGAAGGGGCCGAGCAAGGCCACCGCGGCAGCGCCAGGCGAACTCGACACCACCTTCGGGGTCGGCGGCAAGGTCACGGTCGCCTTCCCGGCCGAAAACGCGGGATCCGCCGGCCCGAAGTACACGCTGCCGTTCGAATTCACCCAGGGTCACCTGGAGATGGCCCAGGCACCCGGCGGCAAGGTCGTCATCGCGGGCGCCGGCAAGATCGTCCGCTACCTGGCCAACGGCAAGCCCGATCCCACCTTCGGCATCGCCGGCACGGTCAGCGTGCCACGCCCGCCCGGGGCGCTCTTCGTCCTCGCCGGCGTCGCCGTCGACTCGCAGGGACGCGTCGTCCTCGCCGGCCTCTCGCGGCCGCTGCCGAGCAACACGACCCCCGACCCGGTGCTGAGCAAGGCGACCGTGATGCGCTTCAACGCCGACGGCAGCATCGACCCGAGCTTCGGCGAAGGCGGCATGGTCGTCAGCGACCTCGGCTTCAAACCGCCGGCCGCTTCCGGCGGCCCGTACCTCGGCGCCTCGGTCGGCCTCCGCGACGTCACCGTCGACGCCGAGGACCGGCCGGTGGTGACCGGCGGCTACGTCACCGAACTCGGCAAGAGCGAAGTCGCCTCGGAAGGGTTCGTCGCCCGACTCACCGAATCGGGAGCGCTCGACCAGAGCTTCGGCGAAGGCGGCATCCGCAAGATCGTCACCTTCAAGGACTTCGGCCAGCTGCTGACCCGGCCGGTCGGTTGGCTGGCCCTGGGCCAGCCGAAAGAAGGTCCTCACAACGTGCTGACCGGGCTCGATGAAAATGGCAACCTCGACTCGGGCTTCGGATCCTTCGGCTTCCGCACCCTCGCCGCGTACGGCGAACCGGCGGTGGCGATCGCGCCCTCCGGCAAGATCCTCCTGCTCGGCCGGCCCGAAACCGGCCACGTCACCAAGATGGTGACGGCGCGGAAGAAGAAGAACGGCAAGAAGGTGCGCGTGCCGGTGCGGGTCAAGGTCCGCATCCAGAACGTGCGCCGGCTGCTGCCGAGCGGCGGCGCCGACCCGAGCTTCGGCCGCACCGGCGCGGTCAACTACGTCGACCCGAAGGTCGGCTCCTTCGCCGCCCTCGCGGTCGACGCCGAAGAACACGTCTACCTCGCGGGGCGGATCGGGCGACGCGTCTCCAGGCAGCCGAACAACCCGCTCCACCGCACCCAGTTCCTGCTCGAGCGGATCCAGGCCAACGGCCGCATCGACAGCACCTTCGGCCACGAAGGCGCCGTGACCGCGGGCTTCGGTGGCCCCGCCGACGCCTTCGCCACCCAGGTCGAACTCGTCGCCAAGGGCCGGATCCTGGTCGGCGGCGGCATCGAGTCCCCGGAACTCGCGAGCGGCGGCGGCTTCGCCGTCGCCCGCTTTCTGCCGGGGGAATAGATCGTCGAGTGGGGCGCGCTACCGGACGGCGCGCCCTACTCGACCAGGTCGAAGGGGAGGCGCGCTTCGGCCTCGAGCTTTTCGAGGTGCGCCTCCATCGCCATCGCCGCCATCGGCAGCAGCTCGACCGGGACGTCGTCCCAGGCGGCGGTGAGGAGGGCGGCGCGGGAGCGCTCGCCGCTGTCGAAGGCGGCGAGGAGGCGACGCTCGCGCATCATCCGGTGCTCGACGTATTCGACGAGCTTCGCCTCCGGGTCGGTGATCCAGGGGCCGTGGCCGGGGCACATCAGGCTCAGATCCCGGGCCTGGAGGAGGGCCAGCGAGTCGAGGAAGGCGGCCAGCGAGTTGCCGCCCGGCGGCACGATCGTCGAGCCGAGCCCGAGCACCAGGTCGCCGCAGAAGCAGACGCCGTCGGCGGTCAGGAAGACGACGTGCTCGGCGGCGTGGCCCGGGGTGGCGAGCGCGGTCAGCCCGCCGTGCTCCTCGCCGTCCTCGGGCAGGACCACCGGTGCGCCGAGCTGGTCGGCGCCGGTCGTGTGGTCGGAATGGGAGTGGGTGACGAGGACGGTGCCGACGCCGCCACGCTCGGCCGCCGCGGCGCGGATCGCCTCGAGGTGGGCGGGGTCGTCGTCGCCGGGGTCGATCACGACGCAGGGGTCGGCGCCGTAGAGGTAGGTGTTGGTGCCTTCCAGCGTCATCGGCCCCGGGTTCGGGGCGACGATGCGGAGGATCTCGGGGTGGCCCGGAGCCTGCTCCCCGATCTCGGAGGTCAGTCCGTGACCTCTTTGGCGATCGCCGCGCGGGCGTCGGCGGGTTCGAGCACGACCAGGTCGCCGGCGCCGCGGAGGATCTCGCGGACGAGCCAAGCCTTGCCGGCGTAGGGCAGCTCGACGACGACGGCGCCGTCGGCCAGCTCCTCGACCACGGTGCGCTCCTCGCGCAGCCAGCGGGCGCGCTCGGGCGAGACCCAGACGCGGGCGACCTCGGCGGTCGGCACCTCGCCGTGGGTCATCCAGCCCTCGACCCGGGCCGCCTCTTCGACGACTTCGCGCGGCTCGAAGCTCTCCTCCGAGAGGGTCGCGACTTTGATGCGGTCGAGCTTGAAGTGGCGGATCCCGTCTTTGCCGATGTCGTAGGACTCGACGTACCAGCCCTCGCGACCGTTCTGAAGCCGGTAGGGCTCGATGCGGCGGTCGGTGAACTGGTGCTCGTTCTCCTTGTAATAGGAGAGCTCGACGACTTTCGAGTCGGCGATCGCGTCGTTGATCGTGCGCGCAACGACGGCATCGCT
>JAOPZF010000224.1 GCA_025964255.1 Solirubrobacterales bacterium
GAGGGCGTCGCGGCGCTGCCAAACGTGACGCTCCACTGGGGCGACGCGGTGAGGATCGACTTCGCCGAGTTCGACCCGGCGCCGGACGCGATGGTCGCCAACCTCCCCTACTCGGTGGCGACCCCGGTGATCATGAAGACGATCGCCGAGCTGCCGAGCCTGCGGACCTGGACCGTGATGGTGCAGCTGGAGATCGCCGAACGCCTGCGGGCGGCGCACGGTAATCGCACCTACGGGGCGCCGAGCGCGATCGCCCAGCTCGCCTGCGAGGTGCAGATCCTGCGCAAGGTCGACCCGGCTGTGTTCAAGCCGCGGCCGCGGGTCGACTCGGCGATCCTGCGCCTCCGCCGGACCGGTCCGGGCGCCGACGCGGCGACCCGCGACCTCGTACGCGCTGCCTTCGCCCACCGTCGCAAAACGCTCGCCCGCTCGCTCGAGATCACCGGCCTGAAAGGCGTGCCGCAGCCCCGCGCCGCCGCCCGCGCCGCGCTCGCCGAGCTCGGATTCCCGGAGCAGGCCCGCGCCGAGCAGCTGGCGCCGGCGGACTTGGCCGCCCTGTCGGCGGCGCTGCACCGGCAGGCTTCCTGAGACCCGCCGAGGGGAGGCGTGACACCCTTCCCGCGATGCTCGTTCACGCCCCCGCCAAGCTGAACCTCGGCCTCTACCTCGGCAAGCCGCGCGAGGACGGCCTCCACGAACTGTGCTCGCTGTTCGAGCCGCTGGCCCTGGCGGACCTCCTCCGGATCACCGAGGCCGAGCGCGACGAAGTGGTCTGCCCCGGGGTCGAGGGCGATAACTTGGCGGCCCGGGCGCTGCGCGCGCTTCGAGAGCGCGGCTGGGATGCCCCGCCGCTGCGGATCGAGATCGAGAAGCGCACCCCGGTCGCCGCGGGCCTCGGCGGCGGCTCCGCCGACGCGGCGGCCGTCCTCCGCCTCGCCACCGACAGCAACATTACGAGCATTCGCAGTAATCCGCGGATAGCGCGGGAAAGTGCGAACGCTCCCGTCCCGGTCGCTGACCTCTTGGCCATCGCCGCCGAACTTGGCGCGGACGTCCCGTCGCAGCTGCGGCCGGCGCTCGCGCTGGTCCGGGGAGCGGGGGAGAGGGTCGAGCCACTGCCCGCGCCGGCCGAGCACGCGGCGCTTCTCTTGCCGAGTGGTGGCGCGCTGTCGACCAAGGACGTTTTCGACGAGGCCGACCGTCTCGGCCTCGGCCGAGAGGAGTCGGCGCTTGACACCATCGCCGACGAACTGCGCGCCGCGGCCGGAGCAGGCGCCTCGCCACTCGCCTACGTTGACCTGATCGTCAACGACCTCGAGCCCGCCGCCGTCTCCCTCCGCCCCGACATCGGCGAAGCCCTCAACGCTCTCCGAACGACCGCAGCGCCCGCGGTATTCCTCAGCGGCTCCGGCCCGACGGCGGTCGCCCTCTTCAGCTCCCTCAGCAAAGCCGAGCGCGCCGCCTCAGAACTCGACCGCGACGACGCGATCATCAGCCTCTGCGGCCCGCAGGCGGTGACGGCGTGAGGTCCTCCGGACACTCAGCGCCGAAGGCGCGTCCGGAGGGCCTTACGCCGTCACCGCCCCCCGGAGCACAAAGATGAAACTCCCGGGCAGCCAGACTCAGCGCAAGTGGGCGTCGCGCATCGCGATCGTCGCCGCGATCGCCGTCGCCTACTACCTCTTCACCCAGGTCCTCGACCTCGAGTCGATCCTCGAGTCCGTCTCCAAGGCGCTCGGCCCCTGGACGTACCTGCTGGTCGGCTTCTTCGCCTTCGCCGAGACCGGCGCCTTCATCGGCCTGATCGCCCCCGGCGAGACCGTGATGCTGCTCGGCGGCGCGGTCGCCGGCCAGGGCACGATCAACCTCTACGTCCTGATCGCCCTCGCTTGGACGATGGCCTGCGCCGGCGACGTGGTCAGCTTCTTCCTCGGCCGCCGGCTCGGCCGCGAGTTCCTGATCAAGCACGGGCCGAAATTCGGCTTCGGCCACGACCGCCTCGAGCAGGTCGAGAGCTTCTTCTCCCGCCACGGCGGCAAGACGATCTTCCTCGGCCGCTTCGTCGGCTTCGTCCGCGCCTTCGCTCCCTTCATCGCCGGCTCCTCCGGCGTGCGCTTCCGCCAGTTCTTCCCCTACAGCGTGCTCGGCTGCGGGCTCTGGGTCAGCCTCACCGTCGTCATCGGCTACGTCTTCTCGAAGTCGATCGGCACCGCGATCGACTACGCGGGCAAAGGCGCGGTGATCCTCGGCGCGCTGATCGTGATCGTCGTCGGCGCGGTCTGGGCGGCCCGCTACCTACGCGTCGCCGAGAACCGCCGTGAGGCGGTCCGCTGGATGGACGACCACGCCGCGACCCGCTGGATCACCGCCTTCGCCCGCCGTCACGAGACCGGCCTGCGGCTGATCGGCGACCGGCTCACGCCTGGCGGCACCTTCGGCCTCGAATTCACCAGCCTGATGGCGGTCCTCGCCGTCGCCGTCTTCGTCCTCGTCGCCTACATCGTCGTGATCGGCAAGGACCCCGGCCCGACCCCCGGCGACGAAACCGCGATCTCGGTCGCCGAAGCCCTCCACTGCGGCTTCATGACCGGCTTCTCGAAGGTATTCACCTTCCTCGGCTCGGGCTGGTTCGTCTGGCCGCTGACGGTGATCTGCGCGGCGGCGCTCGCCCGCGGCAAGCACTGGACCGAGGCCTTCGTCCTGCTCACCGCGATGGTGCTGATCCAGATCGGCTTCCACGAGATCAAGGCGGCGATCGACCGACCGCGCCCGCCTGAACCGCTGGTCGACTCGACCGGCTCCTCCTTCCCCTCCGGCCACGCCGCCCACTCGGTGCTCTACGTCTTCCTGGCGACGACGATCGTCGTCCGCCTGCGCCCCGGGATGGCGCGCGCGACGCTGGTCGTCGTCGCCGGGATCGCCCTCACGGCATTGGTCGGCCTCAGCCGCGTCTACCTCTCCGTCCACTACCTGAGTGACGTCAGCGGCGGTTGGGCCCTCGGCGCCGCCTGTTTCTCGATTTGCGCGGCGGTCGGCCTCGTCGTCAGCCAATTGCGCCACAATCCGCATCGATGATCGCTTTCGGCCTCGCCAAAATTGGGCACCAATACGTCCTGTTTGGGATCGCCGCGCTGATCTGCCTGATCACCTTCGTGACCCTGATCCTCAGTCCCGCGCTCAACGGTGCCGGGCGACTCTGGGAAAAGGCGGCGGCGGGCGCGCTCTCGTTGTTCGTGCTGGCGGCGCTGATCGTCGGCGGCGTCGTGATCGGGCTCGTGATCGTCAAATACTGGCCCGAAATCCACGAATTCTTCGTCGGCAACTGACGCTTCGGCCGCCTGACAGGGCGGCGAATTAGGCGCTGGTCGGAATAATGCTCCAGTGACCTCCACGTCTGAAGAGGCAAAAACCGCGGTGACTCCTGAAGATCCCACGCTGCTCGACGCGCTCTCAGAGGCGGTCGAAGCGGGCGCCGGACTGCCCGCCGTCGCGCGCGCCGCGGCCCGGCTGCTCGACGCCTCGGTCGCCCTGATCGACCGCTCCAGCGCGGTCCTCGCCGTCGCCGGCGCCTCTCCCGACCAGGAGGAACGGCTGCTCGCCGGGGGCGAGGGCGTGACCGTGGTCGCGCTACGGGTCGCCGACACCGCCGTCGGTGAGCTCCGCTACCGCGCCAAATCGCCGCCCGCGCCGTCGATCGCCCGCATGGTGACGACGCTCCTGGCGCTCGAGCTGGAGCGCTCGCGCTCCCCCGAATGGGCCAGCGACGAGGCGGCCGGCGCCTTCGTCGACGACGTCCTCCAGCGCCGTCTGGTCGATCGCCCCGACATCATCGCCCGCGGCGCCGAGCTGGGCGCCGACCTCGACCGCGGCGCCGGCGTCCTCGTCCTCCGCGCCGCCCCGCGCGCCGCCCAGACGGGGGAGTGGCGCGGCCGCGTCCTCACCCTCGCCCTGCGCGCCCTGCGCGCGCTGGCGCCGGGCAGCCTGGCGACAACCGAGGA
>JAOPZF010000233.1 GCA_025964255.1 Solirubrobacterales bacterium
GAGCGAACCGCCCGCTGTTCGTGTGGGAAGGGTCATCCCGACCCCCGCCCCCGCCCCGCTAAACCTTGATGGTGATTACGTCGCCGTCCTGGATCAGGTAATCCCGACCCTCGACGCGCAGCGCACCTTTCTCGCGCGCCGCCACGTAGCCGCCGTACTCGACCAGCTCGGCCCAGCCGATCGCCTCGGCTTTGATGAAGGCTTCCATGATCTCGGTGTGGATCGTGCCCGCTGCTTCGAGCGCCGTGGCACCTCGGTGGAGTGGGCGAGCGACCGCCTCCTTGCCCTCGCCGGCGGTGAAGAAGGTGATCAGCTCGAGCAGGTCGTAGGCGGCGCGGACGAGGCGGGCCAGGCCGCTGCCCTCGACCCCGTAGGACTCGCGCATTTCCGCCGCTTCCTCGGGGTCCAGCTCGGCCAGCTCGTTCTCGATCCGGGCGCTCACCGCGACCGACCCGGCGTTCACCGAGTTGGCGTGGGCGGCGACGCCCTCCGGCACCTCGGCGTCGCCCTCGTCGACGTTCGCGACGTAGAGGATCGGCTTCGTCGTCAGCGCCGAGAGGTTGCGGGCCGCGTCGGGCGCCGCCTCCGGCAGCGGGATCGAGCGTGCCGGCTTGCCTTCCCCCAGCACCACCTTCACCGCTTCCAGCCACTTCAGTTCGGCGGCTGCCGCCGCGTCGCCGGTCTTCACCTGCTTGCCCACCCGCGGGATACGGCGCTCGACCTGCTCGTAGTCGGAGAGGATCAGCTCGGTCTCGATCGTCTCGATGTCGGCCAGCGGGTCGACCCGGCCGTCGGGGTGGATCACGTTCGCGTCCTGGTGGCAGCGGACGACGTGGCAGATCGCGTCGACCTCGCGGATCGAGGCGAGGAACTGGTTGCCGAGCCCCTCCCCCTCGCTCGCGCCTTTGACCAGGCCGGCGATGTCGTGGAAGTCGATCGTCGCCGGCACGAGCTCCGAGCTTTTCACCGTTTTCGCGACCGCCTCGAGGCGCTCGTCCGGCACCTGCGCGACGGCGACGTTCGGCTCGATCGTCGTGAACGGGTAATTGCCGATCTGCGCGCCACCCTGGGTGAGCGCGTTGAAGAGCGTCGACTTGCCGGCGTTCGGCAGCCCGACCATGCCGACCTTCATCGCTCCTCCCCCCACGGGGCGAACTCCGCGTCCGACTCGGGCTTCGGCAACGGCACCGTCGCCCCGAGCGCCAGGCCGAGCAACACCCCGACCACCACGTCGGAGGGGTAATGCATCCCCAGGTAGGGACGCCCGGCGGCCATCGCCACGGCGGGGATGAAGGCGACCTTGGCGCGCGGGTCGACCCGGGTCATCGCCAGGGCGACGGCGAAGGAGGAGGTCGAGTGGGCCGACGGGAAGCTCAGCGAGCTCGGCGCGCCGCCCAGCGGCGGCAGGCCCTTGAGCACCGGGCGCGGTCGTCTGACGATCAGCTTGATGCCGTAGTTGAGGCCGATAGCGGCGGGCCCGAGCGCCGCGCAGGTGGCCCAGGCGCGGCGGCGCGGCTTGTCGGCGACGGCCAGCGCGGCGTTGGTGAGGAACCAGCCGGTGCCGTTGTTGCCGCCCTTGCCGAGCAGTCGGGCGGTGCGCTCGATCGCGGGCGCGTGTCCGCGGGTCCGCATCGCCCGGAGGATCTTCAGGTCGAGGTCACGCATCGGCGGCGGAGGATAGTCATCAGGGGCGCTCGCGCTCATCGCGCGAGCGCGAGCGACCCCGCCGCTACTTGAATTCGAAGCTGGCCAGGTCCTGGCCGAAGGTCGGGTTGAAGATCACGTTTTCGAGGTTGATGTCGCTGGAGACGAAGGTCGACGAGGTGCTCGTCCCGTACGGGGCCAGCGGCGCCTGTTCCATGAATTCCTTGTCCAGCTGCGCGTAGCCCGCTTCCTGTTCGGGCCCGAGCGGTTCTTCGCCTAGTTCGACGATTTTCTTGCTCAGTTCCGGATCGGCGAAGCGCGCCAGGTTGGTCCCGTTGGTCGGCGCGATCGATTCTTCGGCGAGCAGCGGCTGGAAGAAGTCGTTCGGGTGCGGGTAGTCCTCGAACCAGCTAGCCCAGCCGGTGTCGAGATTCGGGGTCGAGCCGTTCCCGATCACGGCGAAGTAGTTGTCCGGCGACAGCACCTTCAGTTCGGCCTTGAAGCCGATTTCTTCGAGCACCCCGGCGTAGTAGGTGGCGGCTTCCTTGGTCGTCGATTCGTTGTCGCTCCAGACGGTGATTTCGCGGTCGCTCGGGTTCGCTTCGGCGACCAGTTCCTTCGCCTTCTTGACGTCGTACGGGTAGAGGTTGAGCTTCTGGTAGCCCGGCATCCCCGGCGGCAGGATCTGCTGCAGCCCTTTCATCCGCCCCGAGTAGATGCGTTCGATCGCCGCCGGATTGACCGCGTACTGGACCGCCTGGCGCACCTTCACGTCGTTGAACGGCGCCTGCGTCGTGTTCATCCAGAAGAAGTAGGTGCTGACCGTCGGCTCGACCCGGAACTGGCTGCCTTCGAACTTCGAGAGCACCGACTGGTAACGATCCGACGGCACTTCGTTCTGCATCCAGTCGAGCTTCCCCGATTCGATGTCGTTGACCTCGGTCTGCGGGTTGCGGATGACTTCGATCTTGATCTTGTCGACGTGGCCCGAGGGCAATTGCGGCAGCAGCTTCGCGTTGTTCTTCGCCCACTGCGGGTTGCGTTCGTATTCCCAGCCTCGGCCTGGCTTCGAGGAGGTGATCATGTATGGGCCGGTGGCCGGCGGCGGGTCGGCGGAGAGGTCTTCCATCGGCGTCTTGGCCGGGACGAGGGCGACGAACGGCAGCGCCAGCTCGTTCTCGAAGGTGCCGCGCGGGTGGGTCAGGTGGATCGTGACCGTGCCGCTCTGGTCGTCGGTTTCGACCCCCGGGATGCCGCCCTTCTTCGTCTTCATGAACTGGAGGGCGCCGACGATGTCTTCGTAGAAGGGCGAGCCGCTCGAGTTGAGGACGAAGACGCGTTCGAGCGAGTGGGTGAAGTCGCTGGCCACCACCGGTTCGCCGTTGGAGTATTTGAGCCCCTTGCGCAGGGTCATCGTGTAGGTCTTGCCACCGTCGCTCACTTCGGGGAGCGCCGTCGCAAGGCCCGGGATCACCTTGCCGCCCGCCTTGCCGTCGGCGTGGGCGTAGGTGAGCAGCGGGACGTAAGTGTCGAAGGTCGCGGTCCAGCCTTCGATCGTGTGCGAAAGGGCCGGGTCCATGTAGTCGGGGAAGGCCGAGTAGGCGCCGACCAGGGTGCCGCCTTTGTTGCCGCCGCCCGAGGAGCCGGTGGTCGATCCGCCGGTCGAGTTAGAGCTCGAGCCACAGGCGGCGAGCGCCGCAGCGGTTGCCGCCACGGCCAGAACCGCCAAGATTCCCTTTCCGGTCCTCACGCGCCCTCCTTCGACAGAACCAGCGGGAACCTTTAGCTCTGAGGCGTGGAATCCGCGGCGCCCTCGAACCCGTCCTCGCCCGGAGCGGAGCGGGCCGCGGCGGCGGGACCGAGGCGCTCGGCGATCTCGGCGCGGATCCGGCGGACCAGTTCGACGGTCGCCTCGCGCAGGCGATCGAGGTCTTCACCAAGCGTGTCGTTCCCGTGCAGGGAGACGCAGAGCGTCCCTTCGACGTACTCGAAGGCGAAGCCCTTCGGTGCCTGTTCGATCAGGAAGACGATGCACGGGGCGAGAAGAGCGAAGCGCTTCGCCTTCGGCACGTGAGTGACCGCGACCGTGAAGTGCTCATCGTCCCCGCGGCTGACCAGCGCGATCTTCGCTTCGACGTATTTCGAGAGCCAGCCGCCGGCCAGCGCGTCGATGCTGTGGACCTCGCCCTCGGCGAGCAGCGGCGTCGTTCGCGGAAGGTGGGCACCCGCTTCGACCGTGAGGCCGTGCGTGCGTGCCCAGGCGGTAAGTCCGTCAACCCCGTCAGCCTCTGCCATGACATCCGTGTACCACTCGATACTTCTGCGCGATGTCGCGACACAGGCCGGTCAAACACGCGGGGCACGAGGTGATGGCGGTCGCCCGTGGGTCGAGCAAGACCCACTCCCACCTACGCCGCCGCATCCTCATCATCTTCGGCACGACCGCCGTCTTCGCGGTGATCTGCACCCTGCTCGTCTTCCTCGTCGAGCGCAAGGCCCACGGCACCGAAATCCACAACCTCTGGGACTCGTTCCTCTTCACGACCTCGCAGCTCTTGACCGGATCCTCGGTCGCCAACCCGTCGACCGACCTCGGCAAGATCCTCGAGTTGGTCTTCGACCTTTGGGCGATCACCGTCGTCGCCTCCCTCGCGGGCTCCTTCGGCGCCTTCTTCCACGCCCGCGGCAAAGAGATGAACGACGAGATGGAGAAGGCCGAGGCCCTGCTGAAGCGCAGAGCCCCGGGCGAGCGCGAGCCGCGGCCGACCGGCGGCCCCCCTACCCGACCAGGTCGGTGACGTCGAAGAGGCCGTCGGCGTTGGACTGAAGGCGGGCGGTGCGGCGAGGAGTCGCGGTGCCGGGGCGCAGGGTGTCGAGGCGGAGCTCGGTCGGGGCGGCGCCGCGGCGGCCGCCGGTGGATTCGACCTCGAGCAGGACGAACGGGCCGATCGCGCCGCGCGCCTCGCCCGCGGCGAGCGATTGCCAGCGGGCGTCGACCTCCTCGCGCAGTCGCTTCGCGCCGGGTCCGTCGATGAAGGCCGCCTCGCCGCGCCGCCAGATGTCGAGCGGCAGGCCTCCATAGGCGCCCGACTCGCCGACCAGGCGTGGCACCGCGAGCGCCAGACGCGCTTCGGCCGCGACGTAGCCGCGGCCGGTCAGAAGCGCGAGGCGGTCGTGCTCGGCGCGCCTCGCCTCGCGGCGCGCTCGGGCGTCGACCAGCGTCCCGAGCGCGCCGAACGCCGCGCCCGCGGCGAGGGTCACGAGGGCGACGACCGGCGCCGCGGTCGGTTCGAGTGCCACGCCGGAGCTCGCCAGCTCGATCGCCGCCACCACCGCGACCAGCACCAGCGGCAGCACGACGACGATCCGCTGGGTCGCCCCGCGCAGGCGCGCGACGATGCTCATCACGATCAGGAGGACCAGGGCGACCACCAGCGGCAGCGCCGTCTCGACCAGTTCCTTGTTGCTCATCGCGGTGTCGCGGTGGAGCAGGGCGATGCAGTAGTAGGCGGTGGTCGAGACCGCGACGAGGACGGCGACGATCGTGATCGCTTCGAAGACCGCGAAGCCCGCCCGCCGCCGGCCGACGAAGAAGAGCCCGAAGATCGTCCCGGCGCCGAGCCCACTGGCGAGCGGGATCAAGCTCTGCAGGGCGGCGCGGTCGCTGGCGCCGAGCGCGGTGGCGAGGACGAGGTGCGCGTTCACCCCGGGACGGATACCGGACCGTCCGGCCGGCACTTTCGACCCCCTACATTGGAGCTGTGCCCTTCGCCCTCGGACAGCGCCTCTTCGTCCACCAGATCTTCGGCCGCGGCGTCGTCGGCCTGATCGCCGTCGTCGCGATCGTCCTGCTGATGCGGTTCTGGCCGCTGATCATCCGCTGGTGGGAGCGCCGCTGATCCCACGATGAGCGTTCGCAGAAACCCGCGGTATGCGCGGGAAAGTGC